>JBEKXX010000077.1:0-15975 GCA_049511595.1 Occallatibacter sp.
ATACCGAATCTGTTTTCGATGGAGCGATGGCGATGCCTACGAGGTCGAAATTGTCGATTACCACTAAGTCTGAGTTGAAAGAAGGCGCGCCGATGCCGGCCTTGCATCCCGGCGAGATGCTGCGCGAGGAGTTCATGAAGCCGCTCGGGCTCTCGGCAAACGCACTTGCCATCGACCTGCGCGTACCGGTAACGCGCATCTCCGAAATTGTCCGGGAGCGGCGCGGGATCACCGCGGACACTGCTCTTCGGCTCGCTCGATACTTCAACATGACGCCGGAGTTCTGGATGCGGTTGCAGATGGATTACGATCTGGAATCAGCCGCCGACATGGAACAATTGGGGATCCTCGAAGAGATCCGTCCGCGGTCGGGATACAGGCGGCAAGCCGGGAACGGCAAACGCGCTATCGCTTGAGGCGACCTTGAAACATTAGCAGTCTTTAGAACAAGGGCGCATTTAATGACCATCGGAGTTGCAAGCAAACAAAGCAAGCGCAGTTCGGACTAACCGGAGATTGAGTTAAGGAAAAGATGGCCACCACCGCCCAAAAAGACTATTACGCGACGCTCGGCGTCAAGAAGACGGCCACGCCGGAGGAGATTCGCAAAGCCTTCCGCAAGGCTGCGCGCAGATACCACCCCGACGTGAATCCCGGCGACAAAAAGGCCGAAGAAAAGTTTAAGGAAATCTCCGAGGCCAACGACATCCTGAGCGACGAGAAGAAGCGCAAGATCTACGATCAGGTCGGCTTCTACTCCGACCAGATCGACCCGGCGCAGGCCGAGGCGTACGCGCGCGCGCAGCGCTCGGGCGGCCAGCCTCCGATCGACTTTGGCGGCTTCGATTTCAACGGCTTCGAAGGCGGGATGGGGCACCAGGCGCCGCAGGGGGCTGGCGTGGGAGGGTGGGGCAGCTTCAAAGACATTTTTTCCGGCATCTTTTCCGGAGCACAGCATCCGCAGCAGCCGCGCGGTCCGCAGCCGGGAACCGATCTCGAATACCAGGCCACGGTCGATTTCTGGACGGCGATTCGCGGCGGCCAGGCGCACATCCAGATCAACCGCCAGGAGACCTGCCCCACCTGCCACGGCCAAGCGACCCAGGGCGGCGCCATGCAGTGTCCTGAGTGCCATGGCGCCGGCCAGGTAACGCAGATGGGCGGCCGCATGAAGTTCAACATCACCTGCCCGCGCTGCAACGGCACCGGACGCGTCTCCAACGCCTGCCCCACCTGCCACGGCGAGGGCACGGTCACCTGCAAGGCAAGGGTAATGCCGGCGTCAACGGCGGCCCACCCGGCGATCTGTTCCTGATCGTGCGCACCGGCCCGCATCCGGTTTTCACGCGCACGGGCGACGACATCTTGCTCACCGTGCCGGTCACCGTGGCCGAGGCGTCGCTGGGCGCCAAGGTTGAGGTGCCCACCATCGACGGCCGTACGCAGTTGAAGATTCCACCCGGCACGCAAAGCGGGCAAAAGCTGCGCATGAGGGAGCGCGGCGTCGAAAGCGCGTCGCATCCCGGCCAGCGCGGCGACGAGATTGTGACGGTTGAAGTCGCCGTGCCGCACCTGAACGACGAGCGCAGCCGCGAGATCATGCGCGAGCTCGCCCGCCTCAACCCCCAGGACCCGCGCCAGGCGCTGTTTGACAAGATGTAGGAAGTGGGGAACGAGTGCAGACAGAGTTGTTTGAGTGGGACGATGAGAAAGCTGAACGCAATCTTCGGGTTCACGGCGTCGATTTCCAAGAGGCGAGGACGGTCTTTGAAGACCCATTTGCTATCACATTCAGGATGACCTTCATTCCGAAGATGAACCAAGGTCGATCGTCCTTGGTTTGTCACTCTTGGCAAGAGTGTTGTTAGTGGTGCACACTGAGCGTAAGGAACGCATTCGCATCATCAGCGCGAGGAAGGCTACCCCAGCCGAGAGGTTCCAGTATGAGTCAAACCGCTAGAAAGAACAGTCAAGCGAATGACGACGATATGAGACCCGAATATGACTTCAGTCGGGGTCTGCGCGGAGTACATGCCTACCGCTTCTCAAAGCTCTCCTCCGATGAAGCCCTGGTTCTTGGTTATTGGCAGGGTGAGGGGTTTGAAGTGGGGTTCTTTGCGAAGAACGAAATGCGCGATTTGAAGACCCCCGACTTTCGTCTTTCGCGCGACGGAGTCGAGGTAGCTCTATGTGAGGTCAAGTCCTTCCAGAGAGACGAATGGCTT
This sequence comes from Occallatibacter sp., assembly GCA_049511595.1. Lineage (GTDB taxonomy): Bacteria > Acidobacteriota > Terriglobia > Terriglobales > Acidobacteriaceae > Telmatobacter. The sequence goes on from JBEKXX010000077.1 coordinate 2,226, forward strand.
GAGAACCAACTGAAGAATGCGACCCCTGGCGAGCTGGCGGGAGGACTACGCCCCGATCCAGTTTTTAATCGAATCAGCAACGCCGTCCATACCGCGTTCAAGCAGTTTGAGACCGTGAATTCCGATCACAGGCTACTAAATTTCCTGTTTTTGGTGAACCATGATACCAGTGCAAAGCCAGAAGACTTGGACCGCGTTCTTACTGGCTACGAGAATCCTAGGATGGGGCTGTTTGATCCCACGTGCGTTCAGTATTCCGAAGGCCGGATTCGGGAAGAAAAGAACCAAGTCGATCTCTACGTATGGTTGGGACTCAAGGGCGGTCGAATTCTTTCACGAGAGTATCGAGTGTTGGGGAATCCATCGACGCAGGTGCGAGTATGTGAACTCCTGAAGATCGATCCAGCAAAGGTCAAGAAGCTGACGCCCGCGGCGTAAGACAAAACAACGATGGCCACAAAACGCAAATCCAAAGGCGCGTACATGATCTCGGCAGTGGCCGAGATGTACGAGATTCATCCGCAGACGCTGCGCCTCTACGAGCGCGAGGGGCTGCTCAAGCCCTCGCGCACCGAGGGCAATACTCGCCTCTACACCGACGAGGACCTGGAGCGGCTCGAGTTCATTCTCAACCTCGCCCGCGACCTCGGCGTCAACATCGCCGGCATCGCCATCATCCTGCAGATGCGAGAGCGCATGGAGGAGATGAACCGGCAGATGCAGAGCTTCGTCGAGTACGTGCGCTCGGAGATGCTCACGCGCTTTCAGGCTGCCGCCTCGGGCTCATCCGCGGCCATCGTCCCCATCCGCAAGCCCGTAGCGCCGCGCCCCGCGCCAACGCGCAAACCATAGCGAATCGCGCGCCCAGCAAACTCACCACAAAAATGGGACGCCCCGTGTCCCGATTCCGGGACCCGGGATAGCACGAATCTTGGCCAACCTGCCGACTCGCCGACTTGCTGACGTGCAGGTATGCTGTTACCAGCATGCCCTACGTCCTCCTCGGCGCGGCCGTTTTCGGCCTCATCACCTCCACGGTCTCCGCCTGCATTGTGCTTTGGGCCGTTCCCGGCTACCTGCGCGAACGCCGCGCGGCGCTCGCTGCACTGGCAGACCGGCCCGGCTTCACGCCTCCGCTCTCGGTCTTTAAGCCGCTCAGTGGGGCCGATCCGGGCCTTGAATCTTACCTTGAGTCTTTCTTTACCCAGGACTATCCCGAGTACGAGATTCTCTTCTGCGCCCGCGACGCCAACGACGCCGGCCTCGATACCGCACGCCGTGTCGCCGCGCGCCACCCGCGAATTCCCGTCAAATTCCTCTCCACCGGCGGCCAACCCGATTACATCAACGACAAAGTCATCTCCATGGAAAAAATGGAGGTCGAGGCCGCGCACGAAATTTTCGTCATCAGCGACAGCGACGTGCGAGTTTCGCCGCACTACCTCCGCGCCGTGGCCCTCCCGTTCGCCGGCCCGCGAGTAGGCGGCATGTGCTGTCTTTATCGCGGCGTTGCCGCGGAAGGCGGCCTATGGGCGCGTCTTGAAGCGGTCGGCATGAGCGTCGAAATGTCATCGGGCGTACTCGCCGCGCGCGCCATGGAGGGAATGCAATTCACCCTTGGCCCCACCATGGCCTTCCGCCGTGACACCATCCGCCGCATGGGAGGGTTCAAGGTGACGGCCGACTACTGCGCCGACGATTTCGTCCTCGGCAACGAGACCTGGAAGCTGGGCCAGGCGGTTGCCCTGAGCCATCACGTCATCGACCACATGGTCCTGCACGCGCGCTTCGCCGGCTCGCTCAAGCACCAGGTCCGCTGGATGAAGTCCACGCGCTTTTCGCGCCCCAGGGGTCACTTCGGCACCGTGCTCACCTTCAGCATGCCCTTCGGCCTGCTCGCCTTTGCCGCCGCGGCCTGGCTCGGCCATCTCTGCTGGGGTGTAGGGCTTTTCTTGTTCGGCCTCGCCACGCGGCTTGCGCTGTCCATTGCGGTTGGCCGCCTGGTTGTGCGCGACAAGAGCTGGTTTAGCCTGCTCGTGCTCTACCCCATTCGCGACCTGATGGGATTCTGCTTCTGGGCCGCGAGCTACCTGGGCCGCCGCATTCTCTGGCGCGGCCGCATTTACGAGCTGCTGCCCGGCGGCAAGATGCGCGCTGTCCGCTCACGCAATTCGCCAACTGCGAACCGACCCCTGATCCCTAATCCCTGATCCATGCCGTCACCGCACCGGCCGGTCCGTCCACAGCGTCTTGTCGGCGAGCGTCTGCACCTCGTACAGCCGCCCCGCCAGCACCTTTTCGACGTTATCCCGGTCCGGATCCTCGGCAAAGATCCACTTGCGCTCGCCCGCGCCCCAAATCGCCGCGAGCTTCGCGGGGCTCAGGTAAATATCCGGTGCGTCAGGATAGCACGAGCCCCACAGCAGCGTGGTTCCCTCACCACGCTGGCCACAGCGCGGCAGCACCAGCAGCGCCGGCCGGCTGCTGAAAAAACCGTTTGTGTAAAAAATCACCGATGACCCCGACGATTGCTCCCCGTAGATAATCAAGACGTCGTTTGGCGTGCCGTCTTTCATGATCGTGTCCGCCATCGGCTTCGAGCTCAGCATAGGCTCAAACCGGGCAAACGCGATGTGCGCGGCGATCAAAAAAACCGCCATGGTCAACGCCACGCTCACCGTCGCCGCCATGTGCTTCTTCTTCAGCCGCAGCAGCCAGCCCGCCGCGGGCCCAATCAACAGCACGATCGCCGCCATCGCCGCCGGCAGCCGCAGCGCCGCAAACGACTCGCCGGTCAAATCGAACAGGTGCGACATCGACAGCGTGTAGTCGCCCACGCCGCGGTGCGCCAGCAGCGTGCCGATGTCAGGCACGAACGGCAAATGGCGCGACGTCCACAATCCCCAGCCCAGCGCCGCGGCCGAGACGACGCCGATCGTCATGAACACTCCCTGCGCGCCTGCCAGCCACGCGGCCGATAAGGTTGGCTTGCCGCCCTCCGCGCCGTAGTTTTCTTCTACATCCGCCACCACCCCGGCAATCAACATCAGCAGCGGCGGCCACACCGGGAACGTGTAGTACTCCTGGTTCGTCGAAATCGAAAAGAAAAGCAGCGTCCACGCCGAGAACAAACTCAGCAGCCAGGCCGTCCTCACGCGGAATTTCAGCCGCACCACGTAGCTCGCCACGTCTTCGCGCATGGCGTTGTCGAGATAGTAGTCGACTGTGTCTCCGGCATTGTGCCTCAGGTGCTTCAGCCAGCTCCGCCGCGTCTTCCACGCCAGGGCCGCCACCGCGCCTAGAAAAAGGCTCCAGGGAAAGATCCACACTAGCTCGCCCAGCCAGTACCACAGCGCCGGCATTTTGTTGTAGTCGTGCGGAAAGCGCAGATTGAAGAAGCGCAGCACATGCTCGTTGATGAAGTATTGGTAGAGGAAACCGTGCACGTTCCCGATCGTAGGATGATTCCCCACCGGGCGCCCCTGATCGGGGTTATGAAGGGCGCACAAGATGTGCCACGGTGCGCCGATGGCCAGGAACAAAAGAGAACCGGAAACCGGTTTCAGCGCCTTCCAGCGCCGCCATTGCCCGGTCAGCAGCAGATAAGGAATGGCCGCGCCGGCAAAAAACACGGGCGCAATCAGCCCCTTCGTCAACAGCGCCAACGCCACCGCGGCCCACGCCCAATAAATCATCCCGGGCCGGTTATCTTCGAGGCTCACGATCAGCGCGTACAGCGCAATCAGCAGAAACAGCGCCAGAATCGACTCCGGAATAATGAACCGCGTAAACAGGAACGGCCCCACCGACGTCAGCACTCCCAGCCCGGCGTACAAACCCGCGCGTTCGCCCCATGCCCGCCGCGCCCACAGCCACGCCAGCCACGCCAGCCCCAGCATGGCCAGCGCATTGGGCAGGTGCGTGGCAAAGGTGTTCTGGCCAAAAATCCTGTACATGCCGGCCACCACCCAATAGGGCAGCGGCGGCTTCTCAATGTAGCGGATCCCGTTGGTCTTCGCCGTGATCAGGTCGCCGCTTTCCGCCATGTGCTGGGCTGCCTGCGCATGCGCCGCGTCCACGTCGTCCATCAACGGCGGCGAAAACAACGACGCAAAGTAGATCGCTATGAATACGGCCGCAAACAGCAGCCACACCGCGCGCGTCCCCGGCGTTCGTAGTGGCCGATCGAGCGTCGCGCCTGTCTTTCGAGCGTAGTTCGTCTCTGCGTTCATCCTGATTTCGGTTCTCGGAACCAGAATACCAGCCGCTTTTGTGCGGCGTTTCACAGGGCAAAGCACGTAGCCGCGCCACAAGTTTAAGCCGCCTCAAAAGGCAAGGTAACCCAACTCTCGCTTCCGGGACCCGGGAAAGCTAAGAGCTAAAGCTAAAAGCTGATGGCTGAGAGCAGGCAGTTCAAAGCTCGTTGCCCGTAAAATGAATCAGAGAGAAAACATGCCCGCCTACGAATACCTCTGCGACTCCTGCTCCTCCCGCTTCGAGAAGCGCCAGAAAATGTCCGACCCCGCGCTCGAGGTTTGTCCCTCCTGCGGCGGGCCTGTCCGCCGCCTCATCAGCGGAGGCGCTGGCGCCATCACGAAAGGCTCCAGCTCCCATCACGCTGGCGCGCCCCTGCCTTGCGCCTCCGGCTCGCCCTGCTGCGGCATGGGCGGCTCCTGCTGCCCCGGCTCCTTCTGCGAAAACTAGCCCGCCACGAACGGTGTACCTCAAATGGGGTGCCTCACCTCGCGTTTTTGAGAGCCGGGAAACTACCGTCCCGTCCTTGCCGAAGGCCCCGCCTTGCCCCTCCAGTCCGCAAAGAACTGAACACACGCAAAAATCCCTCCAGCCGATTTGCTGATCATTTCCCCCGCACGGCTTCCGCAACCTGGCGTTGCGGTGCGACAATCATCGCGTCGGGCCAAGCTGCAAGAGACAAGGCTCTACCAGGAGGAGAAACATCCCAATGAAACATGTTTTGGTCTGTACGGGTTTGTTGTTTGCCGCAACCACTCTGTTTGCCCAGCCAAAACCGCTGCTCAGTCCGCCGGCCACGGAAACGGCGACTATCGCCGGCAAATCCATCACCATTACCTATAACTCGCCGCGCGTGAGAGGCCGCGAAGGCCGCATCTTCACCAAAGATGGGATCATCAGCCACGACCCGCACTACCCAGTCTGGCGCGCGGGCGCGAATGCGGCTACGACGCTGAAGACTGACGCCGACCTGACCATAGGCGACCTGAATGTTCCCGCGGGCTCCTACACGTTGTTTGTCGATATCTCCGACCCCGCGCATTGGGTTCTGATCGTGAGCAAGGCGACCGGCGAGTGGGGGCTTGCCTACGACGCCGCGCAGGACCTGGGAAGGGTGAAGATGCGCATGTCCAAACCCCCGGCGCTGGTGGAAGATCTGAAGTACACGGTCAGCGACGATGGAGGCGGTAAGGGCACGCTGACGCTGGCGTGGGAACATGTCAGCGCCTCGGTACCCATCATGGTGCATTGAGGTCCGGTTTACCAATCCCTGCGGCATGCCGCGAGGGCGGCGAGTGTTGCGCAAGATTCGCCGCCCTCCCGGTACAATTGAGTGTGTGAACCACTCCTTGCCGAGGGGGCGAGAACCTTGCCGTTGTATCCGTATCGCTGCACGCAGTGCGGCTATCGATTCGAAAAAATCCAACGCTTTAGCGCCAAATCCGAAAAGGAATGCCCAAAGTGCGGCGGCGTGCTGGAGCGCCTCCTGACTGCGCCCGGACTGAATTTCAAGGGCTCGGGTTGGTACGTGAACGATTACGCCGCAAAGAGCAGCGGCTCGGGTGGAAGGCCGGCGCCACCGGCTGCGAAGCCGGATACGAAGTCAGAAGCCAAGACCGCGAGCGGAGGCGAAGGCGGCGCGGCCAGCCCTGCCGCTCCCGCGGCGGCGACCGGCTCCCCGGCAAAATAATCCCGCGCAGCGCTCCGTTCTGTCATCGAGTCATGCCCGGCCACATAGGCATTGTTGCGCGCTCCACCGAGGGCGCCGCTCTTTGCTATCGGACGATCTGCGCTGGGGTTGCACGTAGATTTCTCTGCTCATGAACGACAGAAGTTCTCCGCTGCCGGCGCTCGATTCCACGCGTTTGCCGGTTCGCGCCGCGCTGAGCCGCGCGGCACGAATGGCGGCTGCCGATGCAAAGACGGATCGAGAACGCCGGACCAAGCCCCCGGAACGCTACCATAGTTCCTGAAGATGCCGCTCCTCGATCCCATTCCGTCTCCGGCCGAGCACGCTGATCTTGCCGCGCTCGAGTGGCAGCCGCTTTTGGCGTTGGTCGCCGGTTTCGCCGCGTCGCCGGTAGGCCGCGAGGCGGTCCTCGCGCTGCACCCTTCCACCGACGAAGATTGGATCGGCCGCCAGCACCAGCTTGCCGCAGAGGTGCGTCTGCTTCTGGAAGAACAGGTCTCGATCCCATTGGGGGGCCTGTTCGATCCCACGCAGTTGGCTGCCAAGGCGCAGATCGCCGGCGCGGCGCTGGAAGCCGGCGAACTGCAAGCCGTGGCGCGTCTCGCTAACGATGTGGCTGCGTGGCAGGCGTTGCTGCGCGAGCCGCCGGCTCGGCTTGTTGGCAAGTTGCCGGGGCTGTCGGAGCTTTCGGCGGCGCTGTCGACAAGTCTGCGGCCGCTCGCCGAGTCCATTGAGCGCAAGATCCAGCCCGACGGCTCGTTGGCCGACGATGCCTCGCCCGAGTTGAAACGCATTCGCCGCGAGCAGGAGCGGCAGCAGAAATTAATTGAAGAGAGCCTGCGCGCAGCGTTGCGAAAGCTTTCTGGCGAGGGCGCCACGCAGGACGATCTCATCACCATTCGCGGCGAGCGTTTCGTGATTCCCGTGCGCGCGGAGCTCAAGCGGAGCGTCACCGGCGTGATCCATGGAGCGAGCTCCTCGGGGCAGACGGTCTATGTCGAGCCGCTCGAAACCATCGAGAAGAACAATGAGCTGGTGCGGCTGATCGAGGAAGAGCAGGAGGAGATTCACCGCATCTTTGTCGCGCTTACCCGACAGGTTGCGGGCTACGCGCATAGCCTGGTCGAGGGAGCGCGCGTGCTGGCCCTCGTCGATAGCCTGCTGGCGCGGGCGCGATTCGCGCGGGAGTTCGATTGCGTTTCTCCTGGTTTTGGACAAGAGTTGTTGCAAGTCGAGGGTGGGCGCCATCCGCTGCTGGAGAAAAGGTTGCGGGCGACCGGCGGAAAGATCGTTCCGCTCGTGCTGGAGCTGACGGAGGACGAACGCCAGCTCATCATCAGCGGGCCAAATACCGGCGGCAAGACTGTTGCGCTGAAGACCGTGGCGCTGCTAGCGATGATGGCGCAGGCGGGGATTCCGGCGCCCGCCGCGGCCGCAAGCTTTCCTGTCTTCACCGCGTTTCTCGCCGATATCGGCGACGCGCAGTCGATCGAGGCGGGACTCTCGGAATTCTCGGCGCACATTACGAATCTCGACCGGTTGTCGCGGCTGGCGGATGCACGCTCGCTGGTGCTGCTCGACGAGCTGGGATCCTCGACCGATCCCGCAGAGGGCGCGGCGCTGGCGGTGGCCGTGGCGCACCATTTTTTGAAGGCCGGCGCATGGACGCTGATCTCGACGCATCACACTTCGCTCAAGGTGTATGCGGCGAACACGCCGGGCGTGCGCAACGCCGCGGCGGGCGTGGATGAGAAGACGCTGGTTCCGAACTACCACTTTCATCTCGGCGTGCCAGGCGCTTCGGCGGGCATTCAGACGGCGGAGCGGCTGGGTCTGAACGCCGCGATCATCGCCGCCGCGCGCGAGCGGTTGGGCTCGCAGCAGGCCGATATCGCCAGGTTCCTCGACAAGCTGCATGAGGATCTGGCGCAGCTCGAAGTCGAGCGCAAGGCGGCGCGCGAGCAGCAGTACGCGCTGAACCAGGAGAGAAAGAAGCTGGAGCGCGAGGGCGACGTGGAGGTGCGCAACCGCGTGCGCGAGCTCGAAGGCAAGCTGGCCTCGCTGCTCAAGGACTTCGAGTTCCAGATGCGGGAGAATGTGCGCGCGGTAGAGGATCGCGTGGCGCAACAGAAATTGTCGAAGGAAGCGGAACGGCGCATTATTCGGCTGCGGCGCGAATTTCAGGAGAGCTTCAACCAGGCCGTGGTGGCGCACCGCACCGGCGCGGACCAGGGAGACGCGAATGCGCAGCCGCACATAGTGCGACATGTGGCAGCAGGCGACCAGGTGCGCATCAAGTCGATGGGCAAGATCGCAATCATACAGCGCGAAATCGAGGGGGATCTCTTCGAGGTGGCGCTCGGTCCCATCAAGATGCGGGTGAAGAGAGACGACATTGCCGAAGTGGTGCGTTCGGCCGCGCCGCAGGCAGGAGACGGCATGGATCCGCTGTCGGCTGCGCGCCGCCAGAGAGGCGTGCACGTCTCGGTGACCAGCGCGAACACCGAGGAGATGCGCACGGAGATCAATCTCATCGGACGTACGGTGGACGAGGCGACCGACGAACTCGAAAAGTATCTCGATCGCGCATTCCTGGCCGGACTCGAGCGTGTGCGCGTGATTCACGGCCATGGGGCCGGAATTCTGCGCCGCGGCGTCCGCGAGTTTCTGAAGAACCATCCGCATGTGGCAGGGATCGAAGAGGCTCCGCAAAACGAAGGCGGGCAGGGGGCCACGCTGGTGGAGTTGAGGCAGTAGTTGACAGATAGCTACGATGTAGCTACGATTTATTGGGAGCGTGTGTCGCTTCAAGCAATACCCTGTTTCGCAAGCCGTTAATTCCCAAGGGATAGGCTCCTTGGGTCTCAGGAGTGAACGCGTTCATTGCCTGGGTGGAAGCGCCGAGACGCGATAACTACAAATCGGCGCATCGCCAATGGAGAAACAGGAAATGTCTAAGCCTGACTTTGATTGGGACGATAAGAATGTTCGCCATTTGGCGAGACATGGGATCAAACCAGAAGAGGCCGAACAGGTAGTTTTGAACCGACCGGTCGAAGTGGGATCGGAGCTGCGCAACGGCGAAGAGAGGGTGGCCCAGATTGGTGAAACCGATGCTGGGCGAGTCTTGACTGTGATCTCGACGACGGTCGGCGAGAAGATTCGGGTTGTAACAGCTTGGCCCGCGGACAGAAATTATCGGCGCTACTTTGCTTCCATGAAGAGGAATGGCAATGTTGGAAGAGCTCAAGAACAAGACCTTCGCGAATGAAGAGGAAGAGGCGGCTTGGTGGGAAGCCAACCAGGATGGGCTTCTTGAGGACTTCAAAAAAGCCACGGCCGAGGGAAGGGTCCGCATTGGCACTGTCGCCCAAAGAGCGGCATTGCCCTCGACTACGATTCGCCTTGACCCGGACGATATTGCAGAAGCGCGCGTACAGGCAGCTGAGCGCGGCTTGCGCTACCAGACCTATCTAAAAATGATTATTCATGAGGCGCTGCGTGCCGCCGAGAATAGCCGCAAATCTGCGTCCTCATAGCTATTCAGCCAATTCCAGTAAACAAAAAGAGGCTTCGCATTGCGGAGCCTGTTCGCTAACCTGCAAAACCGCTGCCGGGATGCGCGAAACGCGGCTGCCGAACCGCAGGTGGTTATGCCATCGCCTCGCGACCCATGGGCTCGAAGACCAGCTGGTTCGATTTGCGGTCGACGTCGATGCGGACGTGCGCGCCGTGCAGGACTTCGCCGTCGAGAATTTTCATCGCCAAGGGGTCCTGCACCATGCGCTGCAAAGCGCGCTTGAGCGGGCGCGCGCCGTAGGCCGCATCGGAGCCGGACTTGAGAATCAGTTGCCGCGCCGGTTCGCTCAGCTCGATCGAAATAGCACGGTCTTCAAGCAGCTTACGCAGATCGTTCAACCGCATTTCGAGGATCTGGCTCAACTGCGCGTTGCCCAGCGAGCGATAGATCACGATGTCGTCCACGCGGTTGAGGAACTCCGGACGGAAGTGTTCGCGTAGAACCTTCATTACGCTTTCGCGCGCAATATCGTAGTCGTGCTCGGTCTTGAGCACGTCGGCGGTGAGCATCGCCGACCCCAGGTTCGAAGTCATGATGAGCACCGTGTTCTTGAAGTCGACGGTGCGGCCCTTCGCGTCGGTGAGGCGGCCGTCGTCCATTACCTGCAGGAGCACGTTGAAGACATCGGGGTGCGCCTTTTCGATTTCGTCGAAGAGGATAACCGCGTAGGGACGGCGATGGATGGCCTCAGTGAGTTGGCCGCCCTCGTCGTAGCCCACATAGCCCGGAGGTGCGCCGATCAAGCGAGCCACGGCGTGCTTCTCCATGTACTCGCTCATGTCGATGCGCACCATAGCCTGCTCGTCGTCAAATAGGAATTCGGCGAGAGCGCGGGCGGTCTCGGTTTTGCCTACGCCCGTGGGCCCGAGAAAGATGAACGAGCCGATCGGGCGCTTGGGATCGCTTAAGCCGGCACGCGAACGGCGAATGGCGTTGGCGACGGTCGAAAGCGCCGCATCCTGGCCGACGACACGCTCGCGCAGGCGGTCTTCCATCTGGACGAGTTTCTTGACCTCGCCCTCCAACATGCGCGAGACAGGAATGCCCGTCCACTTGCCGACGATTTTGGCGATGTCCTCCTCGTCGACCTCTTCCTTTAACATGCGCGCGACGCCGGACTTGCCGTCCTGGGCGGCGTCGAGCTTCTTCAGCTCGGCTTCGAGCTTGGGCAGTTCGCCATATTGAATCTGCGCGGCGCGGTCGAGCTGGCCCTTGCGGGTTTGCTCCTCGGCCTCGAAACGCAGAGCTTCGATCTTCTTCTTCAGATCGCCGATGCGGTTGATGGCCTCACGCTCTTTGGTCCAGCGGGCGCGCAGGGTTGTAATCTGTTCGCGCAGGTTGCCGATCTCGTGCTCTACGGCTTCAAGCCGCTCTTTGCTATTGGCGTCGGTTTCGCGCTTGAGCGCGGCGCGCTCGATTTCGAGCGACGTGGCCTGTCGCTCCAATTGATCGATCTCTGTGGGCACGGAGCCGATCTGGATGGCGAGAGACGCGGCGGCTTCGTCGACCAGGTCGATGGCCTTGTCGGGCAGAAAGCGGTCGGAGATGTAGCGGTGCGAAAGCGTGGCCGCGGCGACAATCGCCGAATCCTTGATGCGCACGTTGTGGTGCTGCTCGTAGCGGTCCTTGAGGCCGCGCAGAATCGCGATCGTGTCCTCGACATTGGGCTCGCCGACGTAGACAATCTGGAAGCGGCGCTCGAGGGCCTTGTCCTTCTCGATGTATTTGCGGTACTCGTTCAGCGTGGTTGCGCCTATGGCCCGCAATTCGCCGCGCGCGAGGGCGGGCTTGAGCATGTTGCTGGCGTCGATAGCGCCTTCGGCCGCGCCTGCGCCCACAAGCGTGTGCAACTCGTCGATGAAGAGGACGACCTGGCCCTGCGCTTCCTCGATTTCCTTGAGGACGGCTTTGAGGCGGTTTTCGAATTCGCCGCGATACTTGGCGCCGGCCAGCATGGAACCCAGGTCGAGCGCAATGACACGTTTATCGCGCAGGCTCTCGGGCACGTCGCCGGAGACGATGCGGCGGGCGAGGCCCTCGACGATGGCGGTTTTGCCCACGCCGGGCTCGCCGATGAGCACCGGATTGTTTTTTGTGCGGCGGCTAAGGACCTGAATGACGCGGCGAATCTCCTCGTCGCGGCCGATCACGGGATCGAGCTTGCCGCGGCGCGCCAGATCCGTCAGGTCTTTGGCATATTTTTCGAGGGCCTGGAATTTGGCCTCGGGATTCTGGTCGGTGACGCGTTGCGAGCCACGCACGGCGGTGAGCGCCTTCAGAATGGCGTCCTTGGTGGCGCCGAGTGCGACCAGTGCAGCCTGCGCGGGATCGCTCTTGAGGCCGGCTACGCCCAGCAATAAATGTTCCGTAGACACGTACTCGTCTTTGAAGTTGGTGGCTTCGCGAAAGGCCTGCTCGAGCGCTTTGTTGAGCGCCTGGCTCATGCCCGGCTGCGCGGCCGCGCCGGCCACACGAGGCAGTTTCTCCTCGATGCTGTGCAGGTCGCTTTCGAGGCGCTCCGTCGGCGCACCGATCTTTTCGAGGACGGCGGGGATCACGCCCTCGCGGTCTTCAATGAGCGCCAGCAACAGGTGCACGGGCTGCAGCTCGGGGTTGCCCAGCTCGGCAGCGCGCGACTGCGCCTGCTGCATCGCCTGCTGCGCTTTCACGGTGAATTTGTCCCAACGAATGGCCATAAAAACAGCTCCCAGCTATTGGCTTTTAGCCTTTAGCTTTTCTCAGGTGAGCCCCGTGCGTACCCTAATAACGGCGTCCCCGGTCTCAGTAATGATGAAAAAACGCCGGGCAGGGATTTGCAACCCCTCCCAGCGCGCCGATCTCGAATTCTCGATGACGCTCGCAGTTGCACGACCAGCTAAGAGCTAATGGCTGAAAGCTGCACTTACGCGGCCAACGATTTGGGTTCCACCCGATCAGCCTATCTGATGAAACTATAGCAAAAATGATTCATAAAATATGAGCGCATAACGCTAATATTCAGCAAGAAGCTTGAATTTCATTGTTTTTTAAATGCCTTATAAGACAATAGTTTGACCTAATTCAGCGGGTCGGAGCGGTGGACGGAGTTTGGCAGGGCTAAGTGCGGGGGTAGCCGATCATCGGCTGCCGCTCTGCCTCAGGAGCGACGGCCAGTTGACAACCACGGTAATGGGCTCGGGCTTGGCTTGGCCCTCGGGCGTGAGCATCAGGAACCGCTGGCCGTCGGGCGAAGGAAAATAGATGTTCCTCCAATTCGAGATCGGGACCAGCGGGGCCTGAAAAAGCGGCTTGGGGATGCCAGCCTGGAATGACGCCGCATCCGTGTTAACCGGGACCGCCATCAACTGGTTGTCCGGCGTGAGATAAAACAGCTCCTTGCCGTCGCGCCGCCAGAAAGCCTCTAATCCGCCCGAGGGCGAGATCTGCCACTTGCCGGTCTGCTGCGGGAAGGTCTGGACGTAGACTTCCATTTTTCCGGTCTCGTTGGAGTCGTAGGCCACGAACCGGCCGTTGGGCGAGAAGCGGGCGCTGTGAGCGCCGAAGTTGCTGCCTTGAACCAAAGCGAAGGGTTTGCGGTCGCCGAAGAGCGGCAATGCCCACAACTCGGTTCCATTCGCCCCGGCCCCCGTGTCGTAGATGGCATAGCGGCCGTCGGCCGACACGTCGTCGGCGTATTTGTTCTGATCTTTCGACTGAAAGACCGGCTGCGCGCTTCCCAAGCCGTTCGCAGCCTGCTGGTAAATGTCGACCCGGCCGGCGCGATCCGATGAGAAGAAGACCTGGCTTCCATCCGCCGACCAGGCGGGGTCCAGGTCATCGGCGGGGTTGAAGGTAAGGCGCGAGGCGGTTCCGCGCTTCAGGTCATAGATCCAGATATCGCGAGCGCCATGCGGCCCCATACCCACGGCGAGTCTCGAGCCATCGGTCGAAAGCGCCGGGTTGGTGTAGAGATTGGGCTGGCCGACCGTGCCCAGCTTTTGACCGGTGCGGCTGAACCAGGCCAGTTGGTTAGTAGCCCCAGCTGGAACGGCCTGAAAAGCCAGCACGCCTGCCGCGGAAACGGAAAAGTACGCGTATGAGGAGCCTACGTAAAACCCGACGCTCTGGGCCACTGGAACAGCTGGCCCGGTAAAACGCAGGGCCTTGTCGTTGAACGGCCGCGCCATGAGCGTGCCCTGATCCAAATAGAACAGGTATCCAGGCGGAGCATAGAGCGCATCGGAGCC
>JBEKXX010000078.1:0-14763 GCA_049511595.1 Occallatibacter sp.
CCACCTCGATCTCGCCGCTAACGGCACTGCTCCCGCTTTTCACATCGCTGGCAGCGTCCACATCGACGGTGGCTCTTACACTGGCGCCAATATTCACGCCATCGGCGTCAACCTCGATGCGCGCGTCGATGCCGATTCCGGAAAACTGCTGATCACGCAGATCGTCGCCCGCTTGCGCCAGGGCGGCCAAATCGAAGGCACGGTCGCGCTTGAGCCTTGGCTTCCCGGCCCCAGCGTTGCGCCCGCGCAACTCACTGCTCCAGAAGAATCAAAAACCGCCCGCAACGTCCTCGTCCGTGCCGCGGTCGGCTCTATCCCGATGAACGGCAAAGTCACAGCCAATTTCAGGGGTGTTGCCCTCGACGCGATTCTCGATACAGTCTGCCCGCCACAATGCCGTCGCCTGGGTTTCGACGCCCGCGTCGATGGCCCGGCGACAGCAACATGGTCGAACGGCGATGACCGCAATGTTTCTGTCACTGCCGCTCTTGATCTCAGTCCCTCCGCGCAAACTCCCGCTGGCGAAGTGCCGGCCAGCGGCGCCATGGATGCCGCCTACACGCAGCGCAACGGCGCGGTCAACTTGCGCAAACTGGAGTTGCGCCTGCCCGCCAGCGATTTCGAAGCGCAGGGCGCCATCGGCGCTTACCCGGCCAGCAGCGCGTCGTCACTTTCCATCGACTTTCATTCCCGCGACTTGTCGGAGTTCGACGCCGTACTGCGCAGCCTGGGACTGAAGCGCAATGGCAAAACCGGAATCGCGGCCCTGCCCGTGGCCCTGGCGGGGCAGGCCGATTTTCACGGGTCGTGGACCGGCTCATTGCTGAAACCGCATCTCACCGGCACGCTCAAGGCCACGCATTTGGATGTCGAAATGCCATCGCCGGCCGGCAATCCTGGCCAGCCGCAGTATGTGCGTATGGACTCCGTCGAGGCGCTGGGCAGCTACTCCCCATCCCAGATCGCCATCGAACACGCGCAGCTCGTCCGCGGCAACTCCAGGATCGCGATGAGTGGAACGCTGGACGCCTCGCTTGGCCCCGGGCCCCCAACCGCTGCTGGCTCAAAGAGCCGGGGTCGTCGGGGTGGTGGTCCGCAACCGGCATTCGACGCCAACTCCGTTCTGCACGCGCGCGGAAACGCTGTCAACATCGACGTCGCGGATGTGCAGCCGTTTCTTGTTGCGAACGGCCGGCGCCTGCCGGTGACAGGCGAGTTCAACGCGCAAATCCAGGCTGATGGGCCGCTCCATGTGCTGTCGGCCTCCGGCTCGCTGGAGATGGATCGCGGCGTCATCTATGGAGAACCCGTTACGCAGGTCAGGATTCAGGGCGCGCTCGCCGATCGCGTGCTAAAGGTGTCTTCGGCCCGGCTCAGCGAAGCCGGGGGCACAGTCTCCGTGTCTGGCAGGTACGACTTTGAAGCCGGCGTCTTTAACGTCGATGCAAATGGCGCTGGAATCGACGTCTCCAGGATCGCCTGGGTGAGCCGCCGGAATTTGGAGATGACGGGCAGGCTGGGTGTCTCCATCGCCGGCTCAGGCTCGCTCGACGATCCGCACCTGAAGGCTCGCGCGGTCTTCAGCGCCCTCACGTTGGGCGGACAGCGGTTCGGCGCCTTCGAAGTTTCCGCGAACACCGCCGATCGCACCCTCGCTTACAACGCAACCACGCAGTTGGACGGAGCCGAGCTGCGCCTGCAAGGTCAGACGGCTTTGAGTAGCGGCTATGAAACTCGTGCTCGGCTCGATTTTTCCCGGTTCAATATCGGCGCCCTGCTTCGCATGGCGCGCGTAGAGGCCTTCAGCGCCGGCTCCGCGCTCGCCGGTACGGTCACACTCGAGGGTCCGCTCGCCCATCCCGATCGGCTTCGTGGCGAAGCGCGGCTCAGTCAGTTGGCGGTCGACATCGCCGGTGTCAATCTGCAAAGCGAGGGCGGCGCGCACGCCATGTTGGCCAATGGCGCGATCCGTCTCGATCCCCTGCACGTGACCGGCGAAGATACCGACCTGCGCGCGCAAGGCAGCGTCTCGCTTCAGGGCGCGCGGCAACTGGATCTTGCCGCCAGCGGCTCCATCAATCTCAAGCTGGCTGAAACGCTCGATCGCGATCTGACCGCGAGCGGCCTCGCCACCTTCCAGGTGGAAGCGCACGGGTCCCTGCAACATCCCGGCCTGCAGGGCCGCATCGACTTCCAGAACGGCTCGCTCTCGCTCGAAGATCTACCCAACGGCCTGAGTCAATTGCACGGCACGCTGGAATTCAACCAGAACCGGCTTGAAGTGAAGTCGCTGACCGCCATGAGCGGCGGCGGATTACTCAGCCTGGGCGGCTACCTCGCCTATCAGCACGGCATCTTCGCCGACCTCACGGTCACTGCGAAGGGGGCCCACATCCGCTACCCCGAGGGCGTCAGCTCTCTGGCCGACGCCAGGCTGCAGCTTCAGGGGCCCCAGAATGACCTCCTCCTCAGCGGCGATGTACTCATCACCCGTTTTGCCGTCAGCCCCGATCTCGATCTCGCGTCGCTCGCCGCTCAGGCCGGTTCCTACGTGCAAACCATCGCCCCGCCCAACGCTCCGTCAAATCACGTGCGTCTCGACGTGCACATCGTCTCATCGCCGCAGCTCAACTTCCAGAATGCCTTCGCCAAGCTGGCTGGCGATGTGGATCTGCGCCTGCGCGGCACCCTGGCCTCGCCTTCGCTTCTGGGCAGTGTCTCCATCACCGAGGGCAGCGCCCTGATTGCCGGAACGCGCTACGATCTCGAGCGCGGCGACATCACCTTCACCAACCCGGTCCGCATCGAACCGGTCATCGACCTCAGCGCCACGGCGCGCGTTGAGGACTACGACATCTCTCTCGAGCTGCACGGCTCGCCGCAAAAGCTGTCCGTGTCCTATCGCAGCGATCCCCCGCTCCCCGAGGCCGACGTTGTGTCTTTGCTGGCCCTCGGCCACACCGCCAGCCAGCAGCGCCTTTACACACGGCAGCAGGAACAGGCCATCGCCAACCCCACCACCGACGCTTTGCTTGGCGGCGCGCTCAACGCCACGGTCTCGAGCCGCATCCAAAAGCTCTTCGGCGCCGGCTCCGTCAAGGTGGACCCCAACTATCTTGGCGCCTTCGGCAACTCCACCTCCCGCATCACCGTTGAGGAGCAGTTGGGCCGCACCGTCACCCTCACATATGCCACCGACGTCAATACCACCAGCCAGCAGTTGCTCCAGGCTGAAGTGGCCATCAACCGGCACGTCTCCCTGGTGGTGGCTCGCGACGAATCCGGTGTCTTCTCCATGGTCATCAAGGCCACGCGCCGTTACCGCTAGCGCATTTCTCCCAGTGGTGTCTACGGATTCAAGGCCGCAAAGTGGACGCGAACCCCAGTGAGCGGCAACCTTCTTGAGAATAGGTGCACTACTGGATCGAGAGAAATGCCGTTACGCCGGAATCGCCCCTTTTCGCACAGGGCGAACGTAACTTTTCCTGGGAAAAAGCATCAAAGAGGTGTGGGAACGAGTCGGTTCCGGAGAAGTCTCCAACCAGCCCGCTCAATCGCTTACGGCAACATCCAGGAGGAATTCACATGACGAAGACGATGCGCGGAACCGGGACTTGGATACTGGGTGCGGCGCTCGCCGGAGTCCTCCTGAGCATGCCCCAAATGTCTTGGGGGGCAGCCCGGAGTTCCGGCGCGGTCGCACAGTCCCAATCAGACAACACTTTATCGAGCGAAGCTACGGCGCGGCTCGACAAGAAGCAATTCCACGACGTAAAGGTCACCGTCGACAACGGCATTGCAACGTTGACAGGCACGGTTGATCTCTATGAGTACAAGGGCGATGCAGGGACGCGCGTGCTTCACGCCAAAGGCGTCACGGCGGTGCGAAACGAGATCCAGGTCGCCGGCCCCAGCGTGTCCGACAGCCAGTTGCGGAATGAGCTATCGAAAAAGCTGACCTATGACCGCGTGGGTTACGGCAACGTGTTCGACGCCATCACCGTTGAAGTGGAGAACGGAGTCGTAACGCTCGGCGGTCATGCCCACGACTACCCGAACCGCAACTCCGCCTTGGCCGTAGTCGCTACCACGCCCGGTGTCAAGGATCTGATCGACAACATCGAAGTCGATCCCGTTTCACCGATGGACTGGCAAACTCGCGTTGCCGTGGCGCGCGCCGTTTATGGCTATCCGGCGCTGAACAGGTACGCTATCGATCCCGCCATGCCCATCCGCATCTCGGTGCAGAACGGCAATGTCGCGCTTTACGGCGAAGTGGACTCGCAAGCCGACAAAGAGGCGGCTTTTCTTCGCGCCAACGGCGTCCCCGGCGTCTTTAGCGTGAAAAACTACCTGCAGGTGGCCGGCCAGCCCGCGGAGAAAACAAAGTAAGGCTGTGCCATAGCCCTTCCTCCCGGTCCCGGTTGCTTGTTCGCGGCCGGGGCCGTTCCGTCTTTTGAGAGCTTTCCCTTCGACCCACAGCCCTCCGTCAACGGGCCGGAAAGTCACGGCGTCTGCGGAGGGACCGCGCTTCAGGAACTCAGTAGGCTCTTCTTCCGTAACAAGATTGATCCCTAGTACAATTCAGCGACCGGGTATTCTTGCGTGCGAAGGAGGCTCAATGGATTTAGAGTCGCCCCACTCTCTCGATGTGGCGCAGTCAAAAGAAGAGAGCCCGCCCGCTCCTCCAACCGAAACGTGCGTTGCGCCACAGGCCGGGTTGCCGTCCGCCTCCGTCCCTTCTCCCGGATCAGACCACGGCTTGCTCTGGATCTTCGTTGGCGCCAAGGGACTGCGCGCCGGCTGGTCGGTACTGTTCTTTCTCGTGCTGGGGTCGATGTTCTCGGCGGCCGCATTCTTTGCCTTCTTTCATCTCCACCTCTTGGGCACAGAACACCGCTTCACTCCCTCGGAGTCGATCTTCAGCGAACTCGCCATGGTCCTGGGAATCGTGGGGGCGGCGGCGATCGTCGCTCTCATCGAGCGCAGGCGAATCCTCGACTACAACCTGAGAGGACCGCACAGCCCCCGGCACTTTCTTTCCGGTCTTATCGTTGGCTTCGTTGCTCTTTCCGCGCTGGTTGGCGCGCTGGCGGCGGGCGGCTGGATCGGCTTCGGGCCGGTCGCGCTCTCAGGCGCGGCGATTCTTCGTTCCGGCGCCCTGTGGGCCGTCGCCTTCGTGCTGGTGGGTTTGTTTGAGGAAGGAACCTTCCGCTGCTACCTGCAATTCACCCTGACACGCGGTCTCAACTTTTGGTGGGCGTTGGGCGTGGTCGCTTTTTTCAGCATTGACTTGGTGCTCAAGGCCTGGATCAATCTGGACATTCTTGCCATTCTCACCCTCGGCGTTCTCAGGACCGCAGTGGGAGGCGCATGGGGAGTCTACGCCTTCGCCGCGCTGGGCTTCTTCCCTTGTCTCATGCTCCACCGAAGGGCTGCCCCGCGCAGCGCGTTCTGGCAGGCTGCCTGGGCTACGTCCACACTCTTCGGCTTCGTTCACACCGGCAATGGCGGCGAGAATTGGGTCGGCATCTTTGCCGCCGGGTTCATCGGTTTTGTGTTCTGCGTGAGTATTTGGGTGACCGGCTCGGCCTGGTGGGCCATCGGCTGCCACGCCGGATGGGATTGGGCGGAAACCTTCTTTTACGGCGCCGCCGATAGCGGGATGCGCGGACAAGGCCACTACCTGACCGCGAACCCCGCGGGCAATCCGCTCTGGAGCGGCGGCGCCGACGGCCCCGAAGGCAGTTTGCTGGTCCTGGGCGCTATCCTGCTGCTGCTCCTGTTTCTGCTCGGCCTCTACGGACGAAGGAACCGGGCAGTGCCCGACAAGCCCTCTTCGCCGCCGGCGAATTGAGAACGGCGGGCGGCGCATGGGCGAACTTCTCAATCAGGCGCCGGAAGCAAGTCCGTTCCAATCGGGAAACGGGAATTTTTTGACATGGCCTTTCGGCCGTGCACGCGGCCGAGCGTGCGGCATCGGCCAACCGCTCGGCGTTATTCTGTTGCTGACCAATGCCCGATACGCATCCGTTGAACTCAGCGCCTTCGCGCGCCGCCGCTCCTATAGCTCCTCCACGCAAACGCCGCTGGCCCCGGGTTCTTGCCTGGTCCTGCAGCGGCCTGCTGGCGCTGCTCCTGCTTTCCGCGGGCGCGGGTGTCTTGTGGCTTCGCTCTGCCGCCAAAGCCGCGCTGCCTCAGCTAGACGGTGACATCCACCTCTACGGCCTCTTTGCCCCTGTTATTGTCCGCCGCGACGCCCACGGCGCGCCCCACATCGATGCCGCCACGCAGGACGACTTGTTCGTAGCCCAGGGCTACGTCACCGCCCAGGACCGCCTCTGGCAGATGGACAGTCTGCGCCGCAGCGCCAACGGCGAACTGGCCGAAATCCTTGGCCCCGAGCTTCTCCAACGCGACAAAACGCAGCGCGTGCTCGAAATCCGCCTCACCGCCCAGCGCATCTACGGCCACCTGCCGGCTGACGACAGGCGGCGTCTCGACGATTACGCCCGCGGCGTCAATCTCTACGTCGCGCAGTGCGAGAGCTCGAACACGCTCCCCGTCGAATTCCGGCTGTTGAACTACCGCCCCCAACCCTGGCGCGGGGTAGACTCTGTGAGCGTCGGTCTCGCCATGGAGCAGACGCTCGATCTGCGCATCGTCTCCAAGCTTTCCCGCGCCCGCATCGAAGCCAAACTCAACGATCCCCAGCTCGTCGCCGATCTATACCCCGTCGGCTCCTGGCGCGATCGTCCGCCCACCGGCGTCAAAGTGAACCTCAGCGAGCCGCAACCGATGCCCCCGCGCTCACAAGACGACGACGATGACGAAAACACCGAAACCCGCGCCGTGCCCGGCAACGCGATCGCTCCGGCGGCATTCGCCGCGACCGAGGATTCGCACGCGCTCACGACTCTCCTCGGCCAGCCCGATTGCGATGGCTGCGCGGCTGGCTCCAACAACTGGGTCGTCTCCGGCAGCCACACCTCTAGCGGCAAGCCGCTCCTCTCCAACGACATGCACCTCACCCTCCGCGTGCCCGACACCTGGTATATGGCCGATCTGCGCGCCCCCGGCTTTCACGCCGCCGGACTCGCAATTCCCGGCCTGCCGCTCATTGTCGCCGGCCACAACGAGCACGTGGCCTGGGGATTCACCGCGCTCTACGCCGACGTGCAGGATCTCTACACCGAGAAGCTTGACGGTAAAGGCAACTACGAAAGCAGCGACGCCCAGTGGCATCCTCTCGCCGTCGATCGCGAAGTCATTCACGTGCGCGGTCGCGGCGACGTCGTCCTCGGCATTCAATCCACCGAACACGGCCCGCTGCTCAATCCTCTGCTCCCCAAAGACAACCCGCCCATCGCCCTCAAGTGGACCCTCTACGATCCCACGCTCAACGCGCTGCCTCTTTACCAGATGAACGTAGCTTCGAATTGGACGGAGTTCTCCGCCGCGCTCGCCCAATGGTGCTGGCCCACGCAGAACCTCGTCTACGCCGACGACCAGGGGCACATCGCCTACCACGCCAGCGGCCGCATTCCGCTGCGTCCCGCCGGAATTGCCGACGTGCCCATCGGCGACCACGCGCACGAGTGGCAGGGTTACATCCCCTTCGACGCCATGCCCAACGCCTTCGATCCGCCCTCGGGCTTTCTCGCCACGGCCAACTCCCGCGTCACCACCGGCAAGTCGCCCTACCCAATCACCGACGACTGGGCCGATCCCTATCGCATCGAGCGCATCTACAAATCGCTCGACGGCCGCGACCGGCTCACGCCCGCCGACATGCTCACCGTGCAGACTGACATCTATAGCGAAGTCGATCAGGAGATGGGTCACCGCTTCGCCTACGCCATCGATCGCACCCCCGGACCCGACGGCAACGGCGACCCGGCGCTACGCCAGGCCGCCGACCTGATGCGCAGTTGGGACGGCCGCCTCACCGTCGACTCCGCCGCCGCGTCGCTCGTCACCCAGACCCGCGCCGCGCTGTGGCCCATGATCCTCGAGCCGAAACTCGGAAAACTCGCCGGCGACTACCATTGGGGCGAAGCCGCCTTCGCCGAGGAAGAGATCGTGATGCACGCCAAGCCGGAGTGGCTTCCCAGGGAGTACAAGGACTGGAATGCTTTGCTCACCGCCGCCGTGCGCAAAGCCATGCACGACGGTCACGCCCCCGCCGACGTTGCCGCGTGGACCTACGGAAGCTGGCACGTGGTCGACATCGAGCACCCACTGGCCGCCTTTCTCCCTATCATCGGCCGCATTGCCGGAACCGGCCCGCAGCCGCAGAGCGGCGATGGCGCCACCGTCAAGCAGGTCGGCCGCGACCTTGGCCCCTCGCATCGCTTCACCATGGACTGGAGCAACATCGACGGCTCAACCGAGAACATCGTGCTCGGCGAGAGCGGCAACCCCCTCAGTCCCTACTTCCGCGATCAGTGGAAAGACTGGTACAACGGAACCACCTTTGCGCTGCCCTTCACGCCGTCTGCGGTCGCGGCGCAGACCAAACACACGTTACGCCTGCTGCCATGAACAAACCGCGGCCTCACGAAATCGATCAGAGGGTGCCCCTGGTCCCTCGCATTTGGGGACCGGGGAACCTCCTCGGCCCCGCCCTCATCCTCTTCGCCGCCTTCGTCGCCGTTGTCCCGCAGCTCCTTCGCGGCAACTCCTGCGGCCACGACTTCGGCGTGCACCTCGTCTCCTGGCTCGACTGCCTGAATGCCTGGCGCCACGGCATCCCTTATCCGCACTGGGCGCCCAGCCCAAACTACTCGGCCGGCGAGCCGCGCTTCGTCTTCTACCCGCCGCTCACGTGGATGCTGGGCGCGGCGTTGGGAGCCATTCTTCCCTGGCATCTCGCGCCTATCGCGCTCACCTTTATCATCCTGGCGGGAACCGGATGGGCCACTCGCGCCCTCGCGCTTGAAGCGCTCGACGATCTCCCCGCCACGCTGGCCGGCTGCGTCGCCATCTTTTCCGGCTTCGCGCTGTTCACCGCCTACGAGCGCTCCGCATTCCCCGAATTCACAGGCGGATTCTGGCTCCCGCTCCTCGTTCTCTTCACTCTGAGCGATCGCCCAACATCTGGTTGCCCCATCCTTTCGCGTTTTATGCGAAAGGGTGGGAAACCGCAATCGCAACGGGTACCCCATGTCCCTCGCATTGGGGGACATGGGAGCGATCCCGAATTACCCACCGAACCCTCGCAATCTCTCTCCCGCCGCGCCTTCTCGGGTTCCACCGCGCCGCTCGCCCTTGCCCTCGCCGGCGCGTGGCTCTCCAACCTTCCGCTCGGCGTCATGTCCGGCTATCTGCTCGTTGGTGTCGCGTTCCTCTGGGCCATCGTCAACAGGTCCTGGGCGCCGCTGCTTCGTGCCGCGCTCGCGGCTACGCTGGGTTTGGGCCTCGCCGCCGTCTATTGGCTCCCCGCGGCGCTCGAAAGGCATTGGGTTGACATCGCCCAGACGACCGCGGAGCCAGGCTTCAACTTTGAGAACAACTGGCTCTTTGCGCGGAACGCCGACCCGATGCTCGCTTTGCACGATGTGGTCCTGCGCCAAGCCTCCTGGATTGCTGTCACGATGATTGCCGTGGCTGTCGCCGGCCTGCTCGTGAGCTGGCGTCGCGGTACGCTGCCCGTGCAAAAAGACACCGCCTCGCGCTGGTGGATTCCCCTCGCCGCCATCCCCATCGTGGTTCTCTTTCTTCTGTGTCCCGTCTCGTGTCCGGTTTGGCATCTGCTCCCTGAGATGCCGTTCCTGCAGTTTCCCTGGCGCTGGCTCGAAGCCGTCGAAGCGCCCATGGCGATCTTGTTCGTTGCCGCCGTCTGGCCCTCCCGTCGCGATGACCGCCGCGGCCGCGGCGTTGTTCTCGCGGCCTGCGCCGTGCTCTTTCTCGCCGCTGCAGCCTTCGCCGGAACCAGATTTTTCCAGGTCTGCTACCCGGAAGACACGGTTTCATCCATGCTGGCTGACTACAGTGCCGGCACAGGCTTTGAAGGCATGGACGAATACGAGCCCCCCGATGCCGATGGCTCTCTAATCGCCGCCGGACTTCCCGATGCCTGCCTGGTCAGCGATCGCTGGGCCGTCCTCGGCAAGCCGGACCCCGACGACCCCGACGCGAACCCCGTGTGGACTCCCGGCCAAGGCACTTGTCAGGCCACATTCGCGTGGACCGGCGGCGCTCAGGTTAACCCTGAACACCGCACCCTCCTCGCCACGATGCCCCAATCCGGCATTCTGGTGTTGCGTCTCCTCAACTTTCCGGCCTGGGAGGTTCGGGTCAACGGCCGCCTCGACAGCACTTGGCCACATCGCGCTGACGGCCTCATGGCTGTGCCCGTTCCCCAGGGTCCGGTGCTCCTCACCATCGACTGGACCACCGGATACGGCGATCTGGCCGGGCGCTTGCTGAGCGCCCTGAGCGCGTTTTTTCTGGCCGCTCTTTGGCGATGTGAACGCCCCCGTGACCGTTCTCGTCTAACATGATTGCAATGCCTGCGGACGTCAAATCGTTAATTCAGGAAGGCGCCGAGCTCACCGACCGGGCGCTCGAATCGCTGATCCCCTCCACTGACACCGTTCCCGCCTCGATCCATGGCGCCATGCGCCACTCCGTCTTTGCCGGCGGCAAGCGGCTCAGGCCGGTGCTCGCCATGCAGGCAGGCGTCACCATCGCGGGCCATCTGCCCAGGGGAATCGAACGTCTCGGCGCGGCCATCGAGATGCTCCACACCTACTCGCTCATTCACGACGACCTGCCCGCCCTCGACAATGACGACCTCCGCCGCGGCAAGCCCACCTGCCACGTGGCCTTCGGCGAAGCCATCGCCATCCTGGCCGGCGACGCTCTGCAAACCCGCGCCTTTGAGGTGCTTTCCGGCCTCTCCTGCCCGCCTGCCGCAACCGTGCAGATCGTCGGCCTCATCGCCAACGCCGTCGGCACCGTCGATGGCATGATCGGCGGCCAGGTCCTCGACCTCGAAAGCGAGCACCTGAAGCCCACGCCGGAGCTCGTCGAGGCCATCCATCGCGCCAAGACCGGCGCTCTCATTCGCGTCAGCGTGGTCGCGGGCGGCGTCTATGCCGGCGCCGCGGCGGAAGACGTCGCGCGCCTCAACCGCTTCGGGCGCAAAGCCGGCCTCGCCTTCCAGATCGCCGACGACGTGCTCGACATGACCGCCGACTCGGCGACCCTGGGCAAGACCCCGGGCAAGGACCAGGCCACAGAAAAAGCCACCTGGCCCGCCGTCTACGGCATTGAGCAGAGCCGGCGCGACGCCGCGCAGCTCATCGATGAGGCCTTCGCCGCGCTCGCGCCCTATGGCAGCCGCGCCGATGGCCTCAAAGCCGTCGCCCGCTACCTGGTCGAGCGCAAGAACTGACCTGGCTTCTGCCCACTCGGGCGCGCCAAATCGTCCCTCTGCGAATGCTGTTTGGAATTCCGCTCCGTGGAGACCACGCTGCGCGATGACGTCGCCTGGTATCTTGCCCGCAGCTACTACCTAGATGAATGCTTATCGGATCTGCTGGGCGCAGTTTACCTGCCCAGCGCCCGGCGCAGCTTCTGGCTTT
Source organism: Occallatibacter sp. (assembly GCA_049511595.1). Taxonomy (GTDB): domain Bacteria; phylum Acidobacteriota; class Terriglobia; order Terriglobales; family Acidobacteriaceae; genus Telmatobacter. The sequence continues at coordinate 11,592 of JBEKXX010000078.1, forward strand.
GCGTAGAGAGATCTTCCACCGCGGCCTGTGTCCGGCTGAGCAACCCCTGGAGTTCTTCGAGGAACCCGGGAAGCGCGTCCCACCAGGCGCAAACGGTGTCCTGCTGATCGAGCATCGCCAGCGCCACCCCGGAAGCAGCCGCTACCAGGCCGGCGCGCCGATTGCCGGTAATCAGCAGAGCGCCGCTGGCGGCAAGGGTGCCCGCTGCGGCAAAGCGGATCCAGTTCGCGCATTGGGCGCCTTCGTTGGGCGGCGCGCCACCCGATTCGTTCACTCCCTGAGATAGCGGCAATACCACCATGACCCCTCCTTGCATTCCCGGCCGCAGGCCGGCGCGGCAACTGAACTGCCTATCAAGTATCGCTCGAAAACTGCTCCTGCGGCGGCTTTTCTTGGGCGCCGGCGTGCAAACGTGCGCCGCGCCGCTGCCGCTCTCAAATCAATCCAGGTCGATCTCGCGCAGTGGCTTGCCCTCTGGAGCGTCCTTTGCCTTGCGCATCGCCTCGGCAAATTTCTTCTCCAGCAAATCAGCCTTGTTCTTTTCCGCGTCCACGCTCTGCCGGAAGATCGACTCCGTCCGCTCCCCGTGCTCGCGCATGGCCTGGGCCGCGGTCTCCAAATCCTCAAACATCCGTTTGCGCGGCGCTGAAGTGTGGCTCACCAGCACGCCGGTCGTTGCGTCGATCTTCAGCATGGCCCCGCAATCCGGGCATGCCACCTCGAACGTCTTGTCCTTGTTCTTGGCCATTCCATCTAGCATTCTAAGCGCTTGCGTGACCTTTGGGCAGCGATCTTCTGCTGCCCTCACCGCGCCAACGCCTCACTCGATCGTCACATGCAAACTGTATTGCTCCTCGTTTGGATCGGGCGGCTCCCACGAGCGAACATAATGCAGCAGCAACACCCCTGTTCCCTTGCCGGCTGTCGCAAACTTGAAGATTTGCACGATCGGCCTGCCTACGCCCGGCTGCGTGGACTGCGTCTGCGACTCGCCGCTCGGCTTCAACAACGGCGTCGATTGCTTATGCACGTACCACGCGTATCCGGTTGTGGGATTGGAGTTGAGCCGAACCTCAAGAACGTCTCCCATTTTAAGAACGATGCTCGAGCCCTTGTCCGCATCCGTCACCACCTTGGTCGCCGCGGACGCCATCGTTGAACCACATACCAGCAGAAAGAGAGCAACGGAAAGAAGCCAGGACCCGGCATGAAGCCGCCGGCACGCACTTCGAGTTTGCATCGGAGATTCCTTTCGCGCGGTCAGACCCGGAAAACCTGTTCTGCCGCGCAACCCGAAGATAACGCGCTTGTCCCCCGCGCGCAAGGCAGAGGATCTCCCTTCACGGCTGGAGCGTTCCCTTTTCGGCATTCCCTTTCGCCATTCCTTGACACGTCAGCGCCATCCGGCGAAAGATGAATGCGCGGGATGCTCCAAGCTGGGCAGCGCGCACGCGCGCGCCGGCTGAGCGCCTCCGATAGCTCGAATCTCCCTTCAGGAAAAAACAATGAACTGGACGAAACCGCTGCGCCTGCCGGGTTTCACGGTGCTGGCATTTTCTTGTGTCTTCCTTGCCGGCAGGGAAAACGTCGCCGGACTCGATCCATCGCAGCCCGCCGCGGCAGGTCTCCCAAGCTCGACGCCGCTCCAGACCGCGCTCAAAGTCGACCGCCTCGATCCCTCCATCCGTCGCATCGTCCCCGCCGGCGCTCAACTCGAGCGCATCGCCACGGGATTCACCTGGGTCGAAGGCCCGGTGTGGGTTCACGCCAGCCTCTTCTTCGCCGACATCCCCTCCAACTCCATCCGCCGCTGGACACCCGGCACAGGCGTCAGCATCTTCCTTCAACCCAGCGGCTACAAAGGCTCCGCTCCCTATGGCGGGCAAAGTCCCGGCTCCAACGGCATGACGCTCGACGCGCTCGGCCGCCTGACGGTCGCCGGCAACGCGCAGCGCGATGTCTACCGCTTCGAGTCGCTCAACCCCGAAAGCCGGGTGACCGTCCTCGCCGATACCTATCAGGGCAAGCGCCTCAACAGCCCCAACGATCTCGTCTACCGCTCCGACGGCTCGCTCTACTTCACCGATCCGCCCTACGGCCTGCCGAAGCAGAGCGACTCCGGCCCCGAAAAGCAGCTCCAGGTCAACGGCGTCTACCGCATTCCGCGCGCGCTTCAGCATAAGCCCGGCGCGCCGCCCGTCCGCGAAGGTCTGCAGCTCCTCGTCGCCGATCTGCCGCGTCCCAACGGCATCGCTTTCTCGCCCGGCGAGAAGTACCTCTACGTCGACTCGACCGCACCCAGGAAAATCTGGATGCGCTATCGCGTGCGCCCCGACGGCACGCTGACCGATCCCAGGCTTCTCTATGACGCAACGGCCGACCCGCGTCCCGGCGCCCCCGACGGCATGAAAGTCGACGTCGAGGGCAACATCTACAGCGCAGGCCCCGGCGGTGTCTGGATCTTTTCGCCGGAAGGCAAGCCGTTGGGCACGATCGTCATGCCCGAGCGCGTCGCCAATCTTGCCTGGGGCGGACCCGATCGCAAGACCCTCTACATCGCCGCCAGCACCAGCGTCTATCGCGTCCGACTCAACATCCCCGGCGAGCCCATCGTGCAAAGCAAGTGATTGCGGGGCGAGCGTAGCTAGCCGCAGATCGCACCAAAGCCTGGCTGCTCGTTCGCGCGTACTTATATCGGAACGTAGCGATGCTGGGCGGGTTCCTCCCATGCCGGGGAGGGGGCTACTGGCTGCGCTTGTCTTCCGCCGCAACCCATGGGTACGCTTTGTCGGGACGGTTGTTTTCAGCGGCTTGCGATTCCGAAATGCGACATCCTTTGGCCTTGCAATTGCCTTATGGGCGATGTGATTTTAGGGAACCGGTGGCGAAAAAGGAGATTCCGGATGTAGCGCCGAATCCAGCCGTGATAAATTTTTTAAAGCGAACCAAAAGCAACGTGTTCATGCTGTCTAAATTCAGAAATTCGCGCGCTTGGGGAGACGGCAATTTTCGAAGGCGGGAGATGAAATGCAGAGACGCACATTCTTAAAGAACTCGGCAATTGGGATTGGGACTCTGGCTGGGGTGTATAGCGGAATTTTGAAAGCAGACGGAGAGAGTCCGTCGCATTCCCGCAATGGTGATGTGATGACGGAAGGAAAGGGGCCGCTCG
>JBEKXX010000079.1:0-14755 GCA_049511595.1 Occallatibacter sp.
TACGTTCACGTGCGGCTTGCTGCGATCAAACTTTTCCTTCGCCATAAAGCCTCAAGTTCCTTTCCTCGCTGCTGCTGCCCGTTGCTCCTCGGAGCGCCCGCCAATGCGGGCTCCAGCCCCAAAAACCCTAAAACCAGCTATTAGCCCTTAGCTCTTAGCTTCATCTCGCTCGCTCTTGCCGTATCTGCTGGTTCCAGCAATCCCGAAGCTAAAAGCTAATAGCTAATGGCTGTTTTTCTCAGTAGTACGCGTACACCTTCAAGTATCTCTGCCTTAACCCCAGCGGCACCGCTTCCACAAGCCGCAAATACCGCTCGCGCGTCAGCGCCTGGTCTGAAACCGGCAGCGTCTTGTATAGCGCGATCGCTTCCTTGCCCAGGAGGCCGCGCTCCAAAATCCTCTCGTAGTCGCGGACCCGCAGCCCTGCCTTCCGCACGCGATTCAGAAAAACCTCCACGTCGCGCGCATCGAACGCTGCATCGATGAGCGCATGAAGCCTCTGATATCCCGGCTCATCCTTGACCGCGATCGCTGCCTGCTCAAACATCCTCTCCAACCCTCGAATCAGCTTTCTGCTCGCTCCTGCTTCAACTTCTCGCCTATCCACCGGATCATCTGATCCCTGACCCCTGATCTCTGATCCCTGCATCTCTGGAGCGGGAGACGGGACTCGAACCCGCGACCAACAGCTTGGAAGGCTGTGACTCTACCACTGAGTTACTCCCGCCCGTAAGACCAGCCTTTAGCTTCTAGCCACTAGCTTCTTGCCTGACCGTTCCGCTTCAAGCCTCGGCTGCTCGTCCGCCGCCACCAAGCTAAAAGCTAGAGGCTAGTAGCTAGAAGCTGACTTCTGGAGCTGATGACCAGGATTGAACTGGTGACCTCTCCCTTACCAAGGGAGTGCTCTACCAACTGAGCTACATCAGCCCGCTAACTCCGCGCCCGTAGCCGACATTGGAACTATTGGCTACTGGCTATTGGCTACTCGCTGCCTTTCTCCCTGCGAATCTTCTCCGCATGTCGGGCCAAAACCGTTCTCAACGCCAGCCCCCCAATCACAATCAGCGGAACCAGCCTTAACTCCACCGGCTTACCAAACACGAGCACCGAACCGTCACCCATCGTCAGCCAAGCCAGTACAGCCAAAACTGCGAACACCGCCAGCGCCGCCCAGTACTTCCGGTCTAAATCCGCATCAGCGCTCTTCACTGTTCACTAACCACGGACCACAGATTTCTGATCCCTGATCCCTGTTCCCTGATCCCTGACCCCTGATACCTAACCCCTGTTCTTCATGGTGCACAGGGGAGGATTCGAACCTCCGTAGCTCGCAAGGAGCGGCAGATTTACAGTCTGCTGCCATTAACCGCTCGGCCACCTGTGCCCAAACCAGCATTCAAATCGATCGGGTGCCCCATCCTTTCCGCGCCTTTTTCGGAATGGGGGGGAAACAACTCCAAAACTTCCGCCCAACCAAGTTCCCCGCTCTACCGCCTTCCGCGCACGCCGCAACCTCCGGAGTGCTTCCGGACCTTGCGATCCTGCGCCTGAAGTGGAATCACTGTGGTGTCGAGGCCCGGCGTCCGCCACTCGCGCCCGCCGGTAAACTCTGCCGCTTCCGTCTCCCGTTCGGGTTTCTTTCTTGTGGAGCTGGCGAAGGGATTTGAACCCCCGACCCTCTGATTACAAATCAGATGCTCTACCAGCTGAGCTACGCCAGCTCTCCGGCGCCCGCCATTGCGGACCACCATCCCACGGGAAACCTTCCCGGAGGCCGAAAAGCACGCGGACACACTCCTACTTTCCGCGTACACGGCACAGAAATCAAGGTTAGCACATCGCCGCACCCCGAGCAAACGCGCAAAAACTTGGAAAACCTGGCCAATGAACCCGAAAAGCAAAGCAATCCTGATGACCGTCGGCGGAACCGCGAGGCAGTGCAAATCCAGGTGCTCCGGGCGCTTAACCCTCCAGAGTTGTATTGCGGAAACACCGCTCCACAGTGGATGATTTTCTTGGTACCCTGCAACACATTTCTCGGTCCCGATTGACGACTGGAGGCTCCTTTATGCGCAAGGCTGTTTGCGCGCTTCTGTTCCTTGTCGCTTGCCCGATCCTCATCGCCCAGCAGGCTCTGAACAACGACTCCATCATCAAGATGGTCAAGGCTCAGCTCTCCGACGACGTCATCGTCGCCACCATCAATGCCTCGCCGGGTGCCTTTGACACCTCGCCGGACGGCCTCATCGCGCTCAAGCAATCCGGCGTCAGCGACAAAGTCATCGCCGCCATCGTCGCCAAGGGCGCCGGCGCCGCATCCGATTCCGCCGCGCCTTCCACTCCCGATACATCCGCGCCCGCGGCCCCGCTTCCTCCCGGTGTCGAGAACATCGGCGCTTACTACAAAGACAGCGGCGGCAATTGGCAGCCGCTTCCCTCTGAGGTGGTCATCTTCCAATCCGGTGGCCTGGTCAAGCACGTCGCCTCCGCCGGTCTCGTGAAAGAAGACCTCAACGGCCTCGTCGGGGGCATGCGCAGCAGGCTCGTCGTCAGCACCCCCGTCACCTTCATACTCCACGTCCCGCAGGGCCGCACTGCTAACGACTACGAGCTGGTTCGCCTGCATGTGGCAGGCAATAACCGGCAGTTTCAGTCCGTCGCCGGAGGTCTTGAGCTTGAGCATGGGTCCACCAACTCGCTTCGCGACGAGATCGATTTCACGAGCAAGCAAATCGGCCCGTCCGCCTACCAGATCGTCCTCAACAGCGAAATCGGCCAGGGCGAGTTCGGTTTCCTCGAATTGCAGGATCCGGCTTCGCGCGCAACTCCGCCCACCTCCGGCAAAATCTTCACCTTCGCCATCGTCAACTAGGCAGGTTCTGCCGCCACCGGCACGCCGCGTCCCCTGTTCCAATGGGGCCGCGAGCGGCCGCGTCCGTTTGCGTCCCGTCTGGCTGCAAACAAACATCCTCTTGCTCAAATCGGCGCTTTGGTAGATGATTCTGCTGCAATCCTGCAACAGATTTTCTCGTTCCGAACGAAGGGGAGAAGCTTCATGCGCAAAAGCGTTCTTGCAGTTCTTTTTCTGTCAGCTTGCTCGTTCCTCGCCGCCCAGCAGGCCATGAACAACGATGCCGTCATCAAGCTGGTCAAAGCCGGTCTGTCCGACGATCTGATCGTCTCTACCATCAACGCCTCACCCGCAGCCTATGACACCTCCGCCGATGGCATCATCGCCCTCAAGACCGCCGGCGCCAGCGATAAAGTGATCGCCGCAATCGTGCTGAAGGCATCTGCCCCCGCCGCCGCTCCGCCCCCGCCGGCCGCTCCTGCTGCCCCGGCCCGGCCTGCGGGCATCGATGATGTCGGCGTGTACTACAAAGACAAGAACGGCGCGTGGGCCTCTCTCGAGCCGGAGATCGTGAACTTTAAGACCGGCGGCTTCCTCAAGAGCATCGCCACAGATGGCCTCGTCAAAGGTGACGTCAACGGCCACATTCAGGGCAAGAGCTCGAAGAACGTCCTGACGTTTCCCGTCATTCTTGCGGTCTACGTGCCCGAGGGCGTCGACATCGCCGAGTATCAACTGCTGCGTCTTCGCCTAAGCGGCAATGCGCGCGAGTTTCGCTCCGTCACTGGCGGCGTCATTCACTCCTCCGGCGGTGCAACCCGCGATAACGTCCAGTTTCAATCGCAGAAGATCGCTCCTCGCGTCTACCAGATCACCCTTGATCAATCGCTGGGCAAGGGCGAATACGGCCTCCTGCCTCCCGGCTCCTACACCAGTTCGAACATGGCCAGCGGAGGCAAAATCTACTCGGTAAGCATTCCCGAATAGACCAGCATGGACCCGTTCAGGACGAGCTGCCGGTCAGCTGCGCCGGTGGCATTACGCTCATTCCTGACGGCTTTGCTTGGCCTTCAAGAATGAGCCGGCGCGCGCGCAGAACGCTCCTCATCGTCGCCGCGCTCACACTGTGACAGCGATTACGTCGCAGAACTGTTCAAGGGAGTAGCATCGTGGCCGACTCTTCCTGAGAGGGCAGATTCGCCATGAAACGCCTCGCGCCGGTTCTTTTTCCGATCACACTCCTCTTCGCGGTCGCGCCGTCAGCCAGCGCCGCCAAGCCGCCGCATTTCAATACCATCGTCGTCAACCACTTCACCAATGCCAGCGGAATGAACCAGTCGCAGGAATTCATTCAGGAGTTCAGCGAAGGCCTCCGCGAGGGGCTGCGGAAGTGGAAGATTTCCGGCCAGGTGATCCCAGAGGCAACTGCGGTGGACGATGCAGCCGCCGCCAACTCGCTGGTGGTCGAAGGCAAGTTCACCAGCCTCGATAAGGGCGCCATCCTCACAAACTTATACATGGAGATCGACATCTACCGGATCAGCGATCACGTACTGGTCAAGACCATCACAACGCACGATCACTACGTCTCTCACGGAGCGGTCAAAAACCTGGGGGAGGCTGTAGCGGAAACGATCTCTGGCACGGTCGCGGAAGCGCTCAAGAAAGTCAACCTGGCCGGCATTCCCGCCGGGCCGCCCGTCCCAAGACCCACGCCGACCGCCGCTGCGCCCGCGCCGTATTCCGCAACTGCGCAGCCCGCAGCTCCGGTCTTTGCCTCTATTCAATTTTCCTCGAACCCCGCCGGAGCCGAGATCGTCATTGACGGCAACTATGCAGGCAACACGCCCAGCCTCGTCAAACTCAGGCCGGGAACGCATTCGATCCGTATCACAAAAACGGGCTACACGCCATGGGAGCGGTCGATCGAACCCGGCGCCGGAGAATTTCGCACTGTGTCCGCCGCCCTCGAAAAATCAGGCCAATGATTCAAAACCGAATCTGCACTCAGAAAGGGAATTCATAATGAAACGCTCTCTTCCGTTCTTTCTTCTGCTCTCGACTCTATTTGTAGCCGCACCTCTGGCCGCCAAAGACTCCGGGCCGCCGCAGTTCAACACCATCGTCGTCAAGCTCTTCAGCAACGCGAACGGCATGACCCAGTCGCAGGATTTCATCAGTATGTTCGCTGATAACCTTCGCACCACATTGGTAAAGGAAAAGATGGCCACTCTGGTTGTGGAAGAGGGAACCGCCGTTCCCGATGCTGCGGCCGCCAACTCGATTGTGGTTGAAGGCAAGTTTCTCTCGCACGAAAGTGGCGGCTTCATCACACCCGGAAAGCTGGGCGTCGAAGTTAGCATCTACCGGCTCAGCGATCACGCGCTGGTTAAGACATGGGATACAACCGCTTACTTTCCGACCAACGGCGACCATAAAGACAAGGTCTACGCCTATTACACCGGGATGAGTACCGGACAGCAGGTATGGGTTGGGCTCAAGGGTATCAGCCTGTCCACGATTCCGCCCGCGGCGTCCGGCTCCAGCCCCGCAGCGTCCGGCGCAGCATCCGCACCGGCTTCCGGCGCTGCTCCTGCCGGCCCTGACGCTGTCGCTTCCGTCCAGTTGTCATCGGACCCCACCGGAGCCGAGATCACAATCGACGGCAACTATGTAGGCAGCACACCAAGCACCGTCAATCTCAAGCCTGGGATCCACTCCATCAAGATGACGATGAATGGCTATATGCCGTGGGTACGCTCGATTGAAACACAAGCCGGAGAATCGCGCAGCTTCGCCGCCGATCTCGAAAAAACCAGCCAGTAATACGCGGCTGAATCCGCCTTGCGAAAGGAAAGCCGCGATGAAACGCCTTGCACCCTATTTCCTCACCCTCTATCTCTTTGTAGCAGCCGCGCCACCCGCCGCCAGGGCCTCCAAGCCGCCACATTTCAACATAATTGTCGTCAACCATTTCACCAATGCCAATGGAGTGAACCAGTCGCAGGAATTCATCCAGGAATTTAGCGGAGGCCTTCGCAATGCGCTGCGGAAATGGAAGATCGCCCATCAGGTTCTTGACGAAACCGCCACCGTGACCGACGCTGACGCCGCCAATTCAATCTCGATCGATGGCAAGTTCACCGGCCTGGATAATGGGGCCATCTTCACAAAGCTGCGCATGGAAATCGAAATCTACCGGATCAGCGACCACGTGCTGGTGAAGACCGTCGCCATGCACGACAATTACTTCCATCACGGAGACTCGGGAGACTCCATGGGAGACGCGATGTCGGGCGACGTTGCCTTGGCGCTTGAGAAAGTTAATCTGTCCGCCATTCCCGCCGGGCCGCCAGTCCTCAGATCCGAGCCGTCCGCACCGGCAACCGCAACCGCGGCGCCTGCCGCTCCAGCCCTCGCCTCCATCCAGTTCTCTTCAAACCCCGCAGGAGTCGAGATCACCATCGACGGCGCCTATGCGGGCAACACGCCGAGCCTCATCAAGCTCCGGCCCGGTACGCACTCCATCAGGGTCACAAAGAATGGTTACTTACCCTGGGAACGGTCAATCGATGCCAGTGCCGGCGAAGCGCGCACCATCGCCGCCGCTCTCGAAAAGACAAGCCAGTGATTTCACCTTCATCGGCGGTCAGGTGTTACGCTCATTCCTGATGGTTTTGTCTAGTCTTCAAGAATGAACCGACGCACGCGCAAAACGCTTCTCATCGTTGCCGCGATCCTGCTTTTGCTGGCCGTCGCCGTCTTCCTGCGCTCCAAGGCCCCGCCCGAGGCCGCGCGCCTGCTGCCTGAGTCCGATGGCATCGTCTACATCAACCTCAAGGCCATCCGCACCCTCTTCCACAAGGAGATCAAGCCGCCCAACCGCGTCCCCGAGTACCAGCAGTTCATCGACGCTATCGGCATCGATCCCGAGCGCGACCTCGACCAGGTGGCTATCGCCCTCCATCGCATGCCCGATCCCAATGGCCCCAATGGCCCCGTCGCCTACTCCATGGTCCTGGTCGGCAAAATCACCGGCAGGCGCCTCAACGCATGGCTCGACTCTCACGCCACATCGCGCGAGACCTACACCGGCCACACCATCTACAGCATCCCCTCCGAGGGCCGCACCGTTCGCGTCGCACAAATCGGCTACGACATGGTGGCCGTCTCCAACGCCCCCACCACCGAGCAGATCCACTCCATCCTCGACCGCCATCGCACTGCCGCTCTGCCTTTCGCCGGCTCCTCGCTTCTCCAGCGCCACTACCACGACGTGCCTCTGCTCTCATTCGCCTGGGGCGTCGGCCAAATCGGCCTTCCCTTCTCCGAGAGCGGCTCCATCCACGTCTTCGGCTTCGCGTTGCCCCTCCAATCCGACTCCACTATCATCGCCAGCGTCTCGCCGGCGCTGCCCGTCCCCGGCGCGCTCGCCGCGCTGCGCTTCCGCGTCGAAGACATCGCCCCCAGCGTAGACAAGGCCGCCGGCGAAAGCGCCGCCCTCGCCACGCTCGTCACCCTCGCCCGCGGCCTCGCTCAGCCCCTCGCCAATACCACCGCAAACAACGCCTTCAAGGAACTTCTCAAGACCGCCGAAGTAAGCCAGCACGGCGAGCGCGTCGTCGTCACCGCCACGCTGCCCGCCAGCGCGCTCACGCACTTATGACGCGAACCAGCATGTTGCCTTGGAAGCGCGCCGCGCTACCGGCCCACGGCGGCCTCGATCATCGAAAGTTTCTGCTGGATCTCTTTCACGCTGGCTGAGAAGAAGTGCCGTTCAATGGTCACCCTCCCTCCGGCCTGCAGCTCGATCCGCAACTCGGTCGACACGGGAATCAGGTTGATTCGGTGCGTGAAGCGAATCAACTGCTTGATCTCGTTCCAGCGAAGGTTGTACTCGATCAGACGGAAACGCCCGAACCACCCCTGTTTGGGCAGGCGGATCGCGATCCCATCCGGCCCAGCCTTGAAGTAGCAGTTCCGGGCCAGGGCGCTCACGATGCGCCCCAGTCCGCCGGTGACAAAGCAGAAGCCGGTAAACGCCAGCGCCGCGCCCACCAGATACATCCACCACACCGGCATATCGCCCGGATGGGTCGGTTTCATATCTCCGCCCCACGTGGCCCAGATGGCAAGTGCTCCCATGAGCCCGATCAGCAATCCAAAGATCGTTCGCATTACGGCCAGCAGCACAATCCGCGCTGGCGCATAGTTGGTCACAATTTGCATTCCCGTTGCGTCAAAGTTCTCCAAGCGCAGACCCTCCCTGAGATGGCTGCACACAGCGTATCCACAAAGTGACCCGCGCGGCAAGTTGCGACGGTGAAACGAGGCGCGCCAGCGCGGTAGTATATGGGTTGACCGCGGCGCTCGCGCACGCGGAAAGACCGATGCCCGCCCAGAAAAAATCCGCAAAGCTTCTGCATTGCCCCACCTGCGGCATGATTGTCCGTCCCGAGGACGAGGACTTCCCTTTCTGCAGCGACCGCTGCCGCAAGATCGACCTGGGCAAATGGGCGATGGGCGTATACAAGATCAGTTCGCCGGTCATCGATCCCGAAGTTCTTGAAGACCTCGGCGGCTCGGGCACAAATCGCGGCGGAGGCTCGCATGAATGACATTTCCGCCCCACCGGTCCAAGACCAGCCTTCAAACAAGAGCGGATGGGCCTTCGCCATCGCCACCTTCTTCGGCGCGGGTTACTTGAAGCCCGCCCCGGGCACTTGGGCCTCGGCCGCGGCTGTTCTGCTCTGGGCCGGCGCAGCCTGGAGTTTGCGGCTTTCGGCGCATGGCCTCTTTTTGGTTTTGGCCATCGGCATCGCTCTTGCGTTTGTCTTCGGCGTTCCCGCCGCCACCATCGTTGAGCGTGAAAGCGGCCGCCACGATCCCGGCTTCGTGGTCATCGACGAGGTCGCCGGCCAATGGATCGCGCTGCTGGCGAGCCCCGCCGATTGGCGCCACGGCCTGACCGCGCTCGTGCTCTTTCGCCTATTCGATATCGCCAAGCCGTTTCCCGTGCGGCGGCTGGAGAGGCTGCCCGCCGGCTGGGGCATCGTCTTCGACGATGTGGCCGCCGGCCTGTATGCTTTGCTTGTAGCGTCTATTTTACGCATCTGGGTTTGATGGAACCGATATGGGTCGCGCTTCCCCTCAATCCGCTGCTGGAACCACCCAGTTGCCCCGCGTCGACGACGTCGCTCCCTCGGCGGCTTTGCCCCACGGCGAAGTGGAACTGACAGGAGTGTTTCTCGGCCCCAACGGCTTTGGCCTGCCATCCGTTGCAGTCGACGGCCATCCAGCCCATGTACTGATGAGCCGGCCCACGCGACTGGTTTTTCGCGTGCCGGGGCAGGCTTCTACCGGCCTGATTGAGGTCCGCACCCCGGTAGGGCTGGCCAATGCCGCGGGGCTGCGCGTAGCCCGCCAACTGAATGATGGACTGCACCCCGTCACCAGCCCCGCGGTCAGCCGTTCCGGGATGGTTTACGCGACAATCTCCGGCCCGCGCGGCAAACAGACCACTGTTTCCGTGGTGCGCGTGAGCCCCGATGGCCGGGCCACGCCGTTCGTCACCGGGATCCTGAATGCGACCGGGCTGGCATTCTCGCCCGACGGCGACCTGTTTGTCACCTCGCGCGCCGAAGGCAACGTGTACCGCGTGGACGCGACCGGTGACTTCACCGTCTACGCCGAAGGCATGGGGGTGGCGACGGGCGCGGCGTTCGACGCCGAGGGTAACCTGTATGTCGGCGACCGCAGCGGCACCATTTTCAAGATCAATACGGAGCGGAAGATCTTTGTCCACGCGACACTTGAGCCGAGTGTAGCGGCCTACCACTTGGCGGTAAACGCCACCGGCACGCTTTTCGTCACTGCTCCGTCTCTCTCCTCGAACGATGCCATATGGGCAATCGAGTCAAACGGCGACACCCGTGTGTGGTACCGCGGTCTCGGGCGTCCGCAGGGCCTCGCCATCTCCCGCGAAGGCGATGTCTATCTGGCTGCATGCCTGCATGGGCGGCATGGCTTGGTGCGTGTGACGCCCAAAGGCGAGGCGTCGCTTGTCCTGGCCGGATCGAACCTGGTGGGCGTCGCGTTTTCTCCTCTTGGCACAACGATCCTCGCCACCAACGACGCTGTTTATGATGTGAACTTGGGAGTGGAGGGACTGAGCCTGTTGTAGCTTTGGGAGCCAGCCTGCATCTTTCAGCCTGTGTGGCGGAAAAGCGCGCGTTTGCGCCATTCCCTGAACCGATGCGGAAAAGCCGGAGCGTGCTCGCAATAAGCTGGCGTTGAGAGGATCGAGCGAAAAGCCAGGAGCTGATAGCTTTTTATGAAAGCCGAAATCATTGCCGTCGGTTCTGAGATGCTCACCCCGTACCGGCAGGACACCAACTCCCTTTACCTCACAGAAAAGCTCAATGGAATCGGCGTCGCCGTCGCTTTCAAGACCGTAGTAGGCGACCGGCGCAAGGATTTGGCCAGCGCCATTCAGACCGCGCTTGGCCGCATCGACATTCTCATCCTGATGGGCGGTCTGGGCCCCACGGAAGACGATCTGACCCGCGAAGCCGCCGCCGAGGCTCTTTCGCTGACCCTCTGCCGCGATGCTAAACAGGTTGCTGCGCTTCACGCCCGCGCCGCTACGTGGCGCATTTCCATGCCGCAAAACAATCTGAAGCAGGCAGACGTATTGCAAGGAGCAACTCTGCTGCCCAATCCCAATGGCAGCGCTCCGGGCCAGTGGCTCGATACGACCTTCGGCGGTTATCGCAAGCTCGTGATGCTTCTGCCCGGACCACCCCACGAGTGCCGCCCGTTGTTTGACTCCGAATGCCTGTCGCGGCTACGCGAAATCGTTCCTCCGCGGTTCATCGCGGTGCGCACGCTGAAAGCCGCCATGATTCCCGAGTCGCAAGCCGACAAGCTGCTGGCTCCGATCTACACCACGTACGCCGACGTCGAAACGACGCTTCTGGCGCATACAGGCGATTTGCAGATCACGCTCGCGTGCTCTAAAGCGAATGCTGCGGCCGCCACAGAGCGCGTCGATGAGCTGGCCGAACGCATCGAAGAGACCCTCGAAGACTGGCTTTACTCTTCGCAGGGGGATTCGCTGGAGCAGATCGTGCTCTACTATCTCGGGCTGCGCCAGGCCACGCTTGCCGTTGCCGAAAGCTGCACCGGCGGCTTGATCGCCCAACGCATCACCAGCGTTCCCGGCGCCTCGCGCTCGTTTCTCGGCGGCGTGGTTGCTTACTCCGACGAACTGAAGATTTCCTTGGCCGGCGTGCCGGTGGAGTTGATCGCGCAACACGGCGCCGTCTCCGCCGAGGTGGCAAAGGCTTTGGCGCAGGGTATTCGCGCTCGCACCGGAGCAACGTTGGGTTTGGGAGTTACAGGCATCGCGGGCCCTACGGGCGCCACCGAATCCAAACCCCTGGGCCTCGTCCACATCGCCGTGTGCGATGCACAGGGCGCCGACGCAGTGGAGCGCACCTTCCGCGGCGATCGCAACATCGTTCGTGAATGGGCCGCGCAGCTGGCCCTCGACCTCGTACGGCGCAGGCTGATGTAGCAAGGGGATGATCGCCTTTGGCGCCCATCTGAGCAACACCGGGAAGCCTTCGGCGGTGAACCACACACTTCTCCCATCCGTTCAGCACGCGCGCGCGTCCGTCCAACTTTGCGTTTCTACTTTTTAGCCGCCCCGATCGGTTTGTAGCCCGACGTTCCCGCTTTCCTCAGCGCCGACAAACCCTGCGCGATCGTGAGCAGCGGAGTTGTTTTCACGGTCTTGCATGAGCCGCCCGCGGCGGCGGCCAGCGACAGAGCGGCGGCGCTTATGTTGTTCGGCATTTCGATGATCATCACCAGATCGTAGTCGCCAAACGCCAGCCAGGACCCGATCGTCTTGCCGCCCAGCTTCTCAATCACCTTGCCCACAACTCCGCTGCGATCGTGCGGTTTCGCAATCAAAGCGCTCCACGCTTCAGAGGTGTACGACACCTGCACCAGATAACTTGCCATGGGGAATCACCTTTCAGGGAAAGTTTCCTTCTTGGGGGGGATCGAAGGCTGACAAAGTATACATCCGCTCTTGCCGCTTTGGCGCATCCACCGTTCCGTCGTGCTGCCTGCCCAGATCCTTGGCCGCGCTGCCTAGCTGCCGCGCCGGCTGCGATCCAGCTAAAATCGTCTGAGTGGCCAACAAAACCAGCCGGAGATTCAGCTTCGTACAGCGTCTGGCGCTGGCGGTGATTCCGCGCGTGGTGTGGGCGCTGCTCTGGCTCGTCGGCCGAACCTGGCGCTTCGAGGTCATCGCCGAAGAAGGCGTCACGCCCACCCTCTTTGGCGAGAGGTCCCCGGCGAAGATCTTCTGTTTCTGGCATCAGTGCGTCCTGCCGTGCACGGTATATTTCCGTTACTCGCGCGCCATTATCCTCATCAGCCAGAGCTTCGACGGTGAATTGATTACGCGCATTTTGAAGAGGTTTGGCTACGATGCCGTGCGCGGCTCCAGCTCCCGTGGCGCGCGCGAAGGGTTGTTGGGCCTGAAGCACGTGATCGAAAGCGGCCACACGGCCATCTTTACCGCAGACGGCCCGCTCGGCCCGATCTTCCGCACCAAGATGGGCCCCATCATGCTCGCTACAATGACAGGCGCGCCTATCGGAGCCTTCCACCTCCAGCCCGAGCACGCCTGGACGATGCCTTCCTGGGATCGTTTTCTGGTGCCCAAGCCGTTCACGCGCATTGTGGTGAGCTGGGCGCAGTGGACTTGCGTTCCCGCGGATCTCGCCGAAGACCAGTTCGAGACGAAACGCGAGGAGTTGAACGCGGCCATCGAACGCGCGCGCATCCGGGCGCTCAAGCATTTGGGCAAGGCCGTCGAATGAGCGCGCAACCTACAGATTTGCGCGTCGAAGATTTCGACTACGATCTGCCCGAGGAGTTGATCGCGCAGCAGCCTCACGCGGAGCGCGGCGCAAGCCGCATGTTGGCAATGGACCGTGCAACCGGCGCTTTGGTGGACGGCTCCTTCGCCAATTTACCAACGTATCTGCGGCCCGGCGACCTGTTGGTCCTGAACGATAGCCGCGTGATTCCGGCGCGCCTGTTCGCGCGACACACCTTACGCCGCGACCGCGAGAAGCCAACCGGCCGCATTGAGGTGATGCTCACCGAGCCGGCGGGCGAAAACCAGTGGCGCGCGCTCGTCCGGCCGGGGCGCAAGATCGCCATCGGCGAGCGGCTGGTCTTTCCGGCGGCGAACGGCGAAATCCTCCTCGAAGCCGAGGTCGTGGAGCGCGGTTTGTACGGCGAGCGGCTGCTTGAATTCGCTCCAGTGGACGATTTTTTTACTGTGCTGGAGCGCATTGGCCACACGCCGCTGCCGCCGTACATCCACCGTGATGACGCGGATGCGGATCGCGAGCGCTACCAAACGGTTTTCGCGCGTGAGCGTGGTTCGGTGGCCGCGCCCACCGCCGGGCTGCACTTTACGCCGCGGATGCTGGATGCGCTGGCCGGAAACGGAGTGGAGATCGCGCGCGTTACGCTGCACGTGGGGCTGGGCACATTCGCGCCGCTGCGAGTCGAGCGCGTGGACGAGGTTCGCCTGCATCGCGAGCGTTACACGATCGGCGAAGAGGCTGCCAGCGCGGTGAATCGCGCAGTCGCGGAGGGCCGCCGCATCGTAGCCGTCGGCACTACGGTGGTGCGCACGCTGGAAGCCGCTGCGCTTGAGGCTGGCGGCGTGGGCCGGCTCAAACCTCATTCCGGAGCGACCGGGATCTTCATCGCGCCCGGCTTCTCATTCCGCCTCGTCGGCGCGCTACTCACCAACTTTCATCTGCCCCAGTCGAGCCTGCTGATGCTCGTGAGCGCCTTTGCGGGGCGCGAGCGCATTCTGGCCGCCTACGGGCGCGCGATACAGGGAAGATACAGGTTTTACAGCTACGGCGACTGCATGTTCATCGCATGATTTTCAATCCTGACGAGCCATCTCTGCTCCCTGTTAGACTCTGTAGCGTGACCGGCCAAGCCAAACCGCCCGTCTTCCTGCTTGACGCGATGTCGTTCATCTTTCGTGCCTATCACGCCATGCAGCGCAGCCGGCCCATGTCTACGCGCTCGGGATTGCCGACGGCGGCGACCTACGTCTTCGTGAACATGATCAAGAAGCTGCGCCAGGATTTTGCGCCAAAGTATTTCGCGGCGGTCTTTGACGTGAGCGGCGAAGTATTCCGCGACGAGCGCGCCCGCGCCATTGGGACCCTGCGCCGCTGGAACGGCAAGACGCAGAGCTTCGAAGACGTGAGCTACGAAGGCTACAAGGCCAAGCGCGAAGCCATGCCTGAGGATCTGCGGCGCCAGATTCCCTACATCCGCCGCGCGCTGGAAGCGCTGCGCATTCCCATTCTGCAGGCCGAGGGTTTTGAGGCTGACGATGTGATCGGCACTCTGGCGCGCGAAGCGGCCGAACAGGAGCACGAGGTCCTCATCGTCTCCGGCGACAAGGACATGATGCAGTTGGTGACGCCGCGGGTGAAGATTCTGAATCCTCAAAAGGACAACCTGATTCTCGATCCGGTCAAGGTTACAGAGACGCTGGGCGTCCCGCCGGAAAAAGTGATCGACGTGATGGCGCTGCGCGGCGATTCCGTAGACAACATTCCCGGAGCGCCGGGCATCGGCGACAAAGGCAGCGTAGATCTGATCAAGGAATTCGGCACGGTGGAGGCCGTGCTGGACCGCGCGGCCGAGGTCAAGCGCAAAGCGTATCGCGAATCGCTCGAGCAGAACCGGGACGCGGTTTTGCTGTCAAAGGAGCTGGTCACGATCGATTGCCATGTGCCGCTGGAGCTGGACCTGGGCGCAATGGAGACACAGCCGCCGGAC
>JBEKXX010000080.1:0-14738 GCA_049511595.1 Occallatibacter sp.
AGGCTGTTCCCGGCTTTGCGCGCCTCGCAGTACAAAGCAATCAATGCAGAAAGCCCTCCGGCGTCAATGCGCTTGACGGACCCGATGTCGAGCTCGACGTGGTGGCAGCGGACCACCGGCATAAGTTCTTTGAGCAGCAATTCGTCGTTGCCCCGCACCAGTTCCGCAAACCCGCACGCTACCGTGCGTGTTGCACCTTTGTGAAGATTTGTGTCGACCATGGAACCTCCCTGCCGCGCTGCACAACGAAACGTCATACGACGCATCCACATTCAACCGCGTGGGGAATATCCTGTATTTACGCGGGAGTTAAGCAGTCACTCGTCCATACGCAAAGAAGCGCGGCAAAGTTCCATGGTGAATTTCCGAACCAGCGCGGCACTCTACCTGACGCAGGAACAGGCGCGGAAGCTGGCGCTTGGGGCGGGATTTGTCGAGGCAGGCCTGGCGGCGCTGCCCTATGCGGCGGAAGCTCGCGACGCGGGGCGATTTCGCGAGTGGGTGGACGCGGGCCGCGCGGGAACGATGCGCTACCTGGAACGAAAAGCTGAGGATGGACAGTTGGCGCGGGAACGCGCCGCAGTTCCCTTCCCGTGGGCGCGGTCGGCGCTGGTGTGCTTTGCGAATTACCTTTATCCCGACGCGCCACTCTCAACCGAAACGCAAGAGCGCGGGAGCGCGTGGATTGCGCGCTACGCGTGGAGCAGCCGTTTGCCGCCCAGCCGGACCGGCGTGAGCGGCGAGCGGCGGCCGAGCGATTATCACAAGGTGCTGCTGAAGCGGATACGCAAAGTTGAGGCGGAGCTGCACGCGCAGCTTGGCGAGTTCGAGGCGCGCGCGTATGTCGACACCGGGCCGGTGGTGGAGCGCGCGCTTGCGGCGGCGGCCGGGGTAGGGTGGATCGGCAAGAATACGTGCGTGATTCATCCCGAGCTGGGGTCGTTCGGATTTCTGGCGGTGCTGCTGACTTCGCTGGAAGTGAGTCCGGAAGGCAAGAAAGCAGAGCTCGTTCCGGATCGCTGCGGGAGTTGCACGCGGTGCATCGAGGCCTGTCCGACGAATGCGTTGATGACGCCCTACCAGATGGATGCGGCGCGCTGCATCTCCTACCTGACTATCGAGCATAAGGGGCCGATTGCGGAAGAACTCATGGAGGGCATGGGGCGGCAGGTCTTCGGCTGCGACATCTGCCAGGATGTGTGCCCGTGGAATGGAAAGGCGCTGCGAAACGGGCCGGCGGCAGTGGACGCGGAGTTGGAGCCGCGCAAGGAACTCATCAACCCCGCGCTGGAGTGGCTGGCGGAAATGGACGAGGCGGAATTCGAGCGGCGATTCAACGGATCGCCGGTGCGAAGAGCGGGGTTTGCGGGGCTGCGCCGCAACGCGGCCGTCGCAATGGGCAACAGCGGACAGGCGCGGTTTGCGCCCTGGCTGGAAGCGTGGGCGGCGGCAGCCGACGAGGGTTTGCGCGCGGCGGCGCGGTGGGCGCTCAAGAAGCTGCATCGGAATGGTTCGCGCGTCCAACGGCCATGAACGGGGCGCCACGCCGATCGCGCTCATCATACGGGTCCCGCAAAGAGCTATTCTTGAAGGAGCACCATCCTGCATCCGCAACCTGCGCTGGAACTGCGGAGAACATTTGTCCGTAAAAAGGATTGACACGTGGCTGATGCACTCAAATCCGCATCTGACGTCGCATCCGATGTCGCCGCCGACATTGAGAGTGCCGGGGCGGCTCTGGCCGAGGCCGCAAAGGGGCCGTCACAGCCAGTCACGCACTCCAAGTGGTACCGCTGGCGCAAAGACGGCACGGCTTTGATCGCGTATCTGCTCGATAGCGAGGTGCACACGTTCGCCTTCAGCGTGGCGGCCAACGCGATTCTCTCCTTCATTCCGTTCGTGATGCTGCTGTACACACTGGCCCTCAGGGTCTTTCATTCGCAATCCATGGTGGATGTTGTGGACGCCATGGTGAACTACTTTTTGCCTTCCGTGACCCGGACGCCGAATTGGCTGGCCAACAGCATCGAGGCCGTAGCCGCGCTCTCGACACGGCACGGCGTGCAGGCTCTGTCGCTGGTCGTGATTCTGATTTCGTGCACGGGTATCTTCCTGCCTTTGGAGGTAGCCCTGAACCAGGCGTGGGGCGTGAAAAAGAGCCGCAATTATCTTTTCAACCAGGCTATCGCCTTTGGGCTGGCGCTGCTGATGGTGGGGCTGGCGGTGGCCAGCATGGTGGCCAACGTGGCCGTGGACGAGGCATTGCCGGTGGCTTTCTTTCACCACACGGACAATGTTGTGTTCAAGTTCGTTTCCGGGGGAGTCAGCTACATCTGGCTGGCGATCACCACGGGCGTGGCGTCGATTCTGTTCTTCTTTTCGGTGTACTACATCCTGCCGAATCGCAAGGTACCGTGGCGCCCGGTGCTGCGCACCGCCGTCGTCACTGGAATCGTGTGGCTCATCTCGCGCTTCATCTTTGTCGCCGTACTTCCCCACCTCGACTTACAGTCCCTATATGGCCCCTTTTATGTTTCGGTCGGGCTGCTGTTCTGGGCCTACATCTCGGGCCTGATTCTGTTCGCCGGGGCGCAGTTCAGCGTGGCGCGGCTGGGAGACGTGAAGAAGTAGCGCCCGCCGGCCGAGAAAGGCGCCGGGTAGATGGAAAGGAAACGGGAGTCTCCTGGATTTCCGGCTATTTTCTGATCTCTTACCCCTGATCTCTGATCTCTGCAGTTTCGCTTTGTATTCGCCGAGGCGGTTGCGCTACTCTCAGAGGAGCGTGTCTCGCGAGCAGCCCCATTCCGATCCCAAGACCGATTCGAGCTCCGACCCGTTTGCCTGCTTTCACCCGGTGACGGCGGAGTGGTTCCGGGCCGTCTTCGACGCGCCCACCGCGCCGCAGCGGATGGGATGGCCGGTGATCGCGCGCGGCGAGAATGCGCTGATTCTTGCGCCCACCGGCACAGGCAAGACGCTGGCCGCGTTCTTGTGGTGCCTGGACCGGCTGATGCTGGGAAACAGGGATCAGGGATCAGCCACCCCAACGAGCAACGACCGCTCGTCGGGGGCCCCGGCAGGGGTCAGGGATCAGAAAGACGCCGATGCGGGACGAAGAGGCTGCTGCATCGTTTATGTGTCGCCGCTGAAGGCGCTGGCGGTGGACGTGGAGCGGAACCTGCGCTCGCCGCTCGCCGGAATGGCTAACATGGCGAGGCGCATGGGCGTCGCCTTCCACGAGCCCACTGTCAGCGTGCGTACGGGCGACACACCGCAGCGGGAGCGGGCACGCTTTGCGCGCCATCCCGCCGAGATTCTCATCACTACTCCCGAGTCGTTGTATCTGCTGCTGACCTCGCAGGCGGCCGAAGCTCTGCGCACGGTTGACACCGTGATTGTGGACGAGATTCACGCGCTGGTGCCGACCAAGCGCGGCGCGCACCTGGCGCTGACGCTGGAACGGCTGCAGGCGCTGACGGCGAAGCCGCTGCAGCGCATCGGGCTCTCGGCCACGCAGCGGCCGCTGGAAGAGGTGGCGCGGTTTCTGGGCGGAGTGGAAGTTGAGGGACCAGGGACTGAGGGACTAGGGACTAGGGACAAGGCACTAGAAAACCCGCACGACACAAAATCGAATTTGATGAATGGCGATGCGTTTGGCCTAGTGGATAATGATCTCGCCACGACCGCCGGCGAGTCCCTAGTCCCTAGTCCCCATGTCCCTGGCGTGGCGGATGCTACGCCACTCCGCTACCGGCCCGTCACCATCGTCAATGCGGCTGCGCCGAAGCAGCTCAAACTGCGCATCGAGGTTCCGGTGGAAGACATGGCGCGGCTGGGCGAGATGGAGGAGATTCCTTCGGGACCGGCTTCTCAAACGCCGCGGCGGGTTTCTATTTGGAACGCGATCCATCCGCGGCTGCTGGAGCTGATCCGCGAACGCAACTCGACGATTCTGTTTGTGAATGCGCGCCAGACCGCCGAGCGGCTGGCCGGCGCGTTGAACGATCTGGCTGGCGAGCCCATCGCGCGCGCGCATCATGGTTCGCTAGCGGCGGCGCAGCGCGCGGTGATCGAAGAGCAGCTTAAGGCCGGGCAGATTCGCGCGCTGTGCGCGACCTCGACGCTGGAGCTGGGTATCGACATGGGCGCGGTGGATCTCGTCGTTCAGATTCAGTCGCCTCCGTCGGTGGCCAGCGGCATGCAACGCATCGGCCGCGCCGGCCACCACGTGGACGCTGTGAGCGAGGGCGTGATTTTTCCGAAATACCGGGCCGACCTGGTGGCTTGCGCCGCGGTAACGCGCGCCATGCACGAGGGGCAGATCGAGTCAACACGATTCCCACGCAACCCGCTGGACGTGCTCTGCCAGCAATTGGTGGCGATTGTCGCGTCCGCACGGCCGGCGCGGAAAGCAGGGATCGGAAATAAGAGATCAGAGAACGGAGATCAGAGATCGAAGGGTGACGCAAATCTCTTCGACAAAGAGACGCCGCAGGAATGGGGTCACACGAACTCCGCTAACACCGCCAACTCCGCTGACTCCGCTAGCCTCGCTGACTCCGCTTCTGCCGAAGTTTCCGTCGATTTTCTCTTCAACCTTGTTCGCGGAGCTGCGCCGTTCGGCAACCTCAGCCGCTCGTCCTTCGAGGGCGTGCTCGATCTGCTCAGCGGCCGCTACCCCTCGGATGAATTTGCCGAGTTGCGCCCGCGGCTGACGTGGGACCGCGTGCGCAACGTGGTGACGGCGCGCGACGGCGCGGCGCGACTGGCGATCCTGAACGCCGGAACCATCCCCGACCGCGGTCTCTACGGCGTCTTTCTCGCATTCACCGAGGGCAAACCGGTGCGCGTGGGCGAGCTCGACGAAGAGATGGTCTTCGAGTCGCATCCCAACGAGACGTTCATTCTCGGCGCGTCCACGTGGCGCATTACGGACATCACGCACGACCGCGTGCTGGTGACGCCAGCGCCAGGCGAGCCGGGCAAAATGCCGTTCTGGAAGGGCGACGGACCGGGGCGGCCGCTTGAATTCGGCAGGCGCATCGGCGCCATGGTGCGCGAGCTGCGCGCTCTGCCGCAGCCGGCCGCGCTGACACGGCTCGTCGCCGAGCACGATCTCGATCCCGGCGCCGCGGAAAACCTGCTGCGCTTTCTCGCCGACCAAGCCGAGGCGACCGGGCAGGTTCCCGACGACCGGACGATTGTCGTGGAACGTTGCCGCGACGAACTGGGCGACTGGCGCGTCTGCGTGCTGACGCCGTTTGGGAGCCGCATCCACATTCCATGGGCGATGGCGGTGAGCGCGCGTATTCGCGCCGCCGGCGGACCCGAAGTGGAAACGCTGTGGGGTGACGACGGGTTCGTGCTGCGCTTTCCTGACACCGATGAACCGCCCGATGCGGATTGGATTCTGGTGGAGTCAGCCGAAGCCATGCAGCTTGTGCTGCGCCAGTTGGGATCGACGGCTCTGTTTGCCGGGCGCTTTCGCGAAGCCGCGGGCCGCGCGCTGCTGCTGCCGCGCCGACGCGCCGACCAGCGCTCGCCGCTATGGCAACTGCGCAAGCGGTCCTACGATTTGCTCAGCGTGGCTTCGCGCTATCCCAAATTCCCGCTGCTTCTGGAGGCTTATCGCGAGTGCCTGCGCGACGTATTCGATATGCCGGCGCTCATCGAAACGCTGCGCGCCATCGAGCAGCGGCAGGTGCGCGTGCACGTAGTGGAGACGCGCAAGCCCTCGCCCTTTGCCAGTTCCCTGCTCTTCAGCTACGTGGCGAACTTCGTTTACGAAGGCGACGCGCCGCTGGCCGAGCGACGCGCTCAGGCCCTGACCATCGATCAGGAACAGCTACGCGAGCTGCTGGGCGAGGCCGATCTGCGAGAACTGCTCGATGCAGACGCGATCGCGGAGGTTGAAGAAGCTGCGCAGCGCCTGGCGGAGAATTATCGCGCGCGGTCGGCTGACGGAATTCATGACTTGTGTTTGCGGCTGGGCGATCTGACGCGTGAGGAGTTGGGCCGGCGGGTGGCTGCCCCCGAGCTGATGACGCATGTCGACCGGCTCATTCGTTCGCAAAGGCTGCTGGAGCTGCGCATCGCCGGCGAGAAGCGGTTGATCGCCGCCGAAGACGCGGGGCGCTACCGCGACGGATTGGGCATCCCCCTGCCGCCGGGATTGGCGGCCTCGTTGCTCGAGCCGGTGGCGCATCCGGTGCTGGAACTGGTGCGGCGCTATGCTCGGACGCATGGGCCGTTCACTCTGCGCGAGGCTGCTGACCGCTTTGCGTTGGATTCGGAGGCCGTCGAGAATGCGCTGCGGCAACTGGCGCAGGAGGGCCGCGTGCTAGAAGGCGGTTTTCGTCCAGGAGGATTACACCGCGAGTGGTGCGATGCGGAGATCCTGCGGCAGATCCGCAGAAAGTCTCTGGCCAGGCTGCGGCGTGAAGTGGAGCCGGTGGAGCAGCACACCCTGGCGCGCTTCCTTACGCACTGGCAGGGCCTGCTGGCGCCGCGGCGGACAGGCACGGCACATCTCGACGCGCTGCTCGATGCTATCGAGAGCCTGCAGGGCGCGCCGCTGCCAGCTTCTTTGCTTGAAACTTCGATTCTGCCCGCGCGCATCGCGGACTATGCGCCGGCCGGGCTGGATACGCTGATTGCCGCGGGCGAAGTGGCGTGGGCGGGAGTCGAGCCGATTGGCGAACGCGATGGCCGTATCGCACTATTTCTCGCCGATAAACTGCCGCTGCTCGTGCAGCAACGGCCGCTTGCAGAGCCGCTGACCGAGCGTGAGGAGAAGTTGCTCGCTGTGCTCGAGTCGACGGGCGCGAGCTTTTTCGATGCGCTGCACCAGGCCGCAGGCGGCGGCTATCCCGGCGAGACGATCGACGCGCTTTGGAGCCTGGTGTGGCGCGGGCTGATCACCAACGACTCGCTGCACGCGCTTCGCGCCTACATCGCACGGCCCGAGAGCGCCCGTACGCCGCGGCGCTATCAAACCGGGGCTGTCTTCCGCTCGCGACGCACCACGCCACCCACGGCGCAGGGGCGCTGGGCATTGCATGCAGCGGCCCCCTCGAGCGGCAGCGGCGAACCAACAGCAACGGAGCGCAGCCACGCGCTTGCGATGCAACTGCTGCATCGCTACGGGGTGCTTTTGCGCGAGCATGTGGCGGCGGAGAACGTGCCCGGCGGATTCAGCGCGGTATATGACGTGCTGAAGGTGCTGGAAGAGAGCGGGAGAATTCGGCGCGGGTACTTTGTGGGCGGGTTGGGCGCAACGCAGTTCGCGCTGCCGGCCGCCGTTGACCTGCTGCGGCAGTTGCGCACAGAACCGCCAGCCGAAAAGCCGGAGTTCGTACAACTGGCGGCGACCGATCCGGCGAACCCGTATGGATCGGTATTGCGCTGGCCCGATCTTCCCGTCGCGGAAGAAGATTCCGAATCTGCCCCGCGTGTGCTCACCCGCGCTGTTTATGCTGAGGTCATTCTGCGTAATGGCCAATTGGTCGCTTGGCTCAAGCGCGGCAATCCCAACCTCCTGGTTTTTCTGCCCGCCGAGGAGCCGGAGCGTTCACAGGCGGCCGCTGGGCTGGCGCACTTCCTGTGCGCGCGCGGGCAGGAACGAATGCGCGCCAGCAGCCACGAGGGCGTACTCATCACCACAATCAACGGGCAGCCGGTGGCGGCGCATCCAATGGCGCGCTTCCTCATGGACGCGGGATTTCATCCCGGGCCGCTGGGGATGCATCTGCGGCGCATTCCGCTGCCGATTGCACAGAGCATTCCGGCCAGGCCCGAGGTTCAATAAAAGATGCCTGAGGGCGACACCGTTTTTCGCACCGCGCGCACGCTCGGCCGCGCGCTCATGGGCAAACCGGTCACCGGCTTTCGCTCCACGTACCCGTGGCTGATGCGATTCAACGACGACACTCCGCTCGTTGGCCAGACGGTTGACAGCGTGGAGGCGCGCGGCAAGTGGCTGCTGATCTATTTCTCCGGCGGGGGGATTCTCGCTTCGCACCTGTTGATGAATGGCCGCTGGCACATCTATCGGCAAGGCGAACGCTGGCAGCTTGCACGCATGCACATGCGCATCGTGGTCGAAAACAGCGAGTACCAGGCGGTGGGCTTTCGCGTGCCGGTAGCGCGCATGCACACGAAGCAATCATTGGCTCGCGATCCGCACATTGCCCGCGCGGCAAACGACCTGCTCAATGCGGAATTCGACACCGCGTCCGCGCTGGAGCGCCTGTTGGCACGCCCGCGGCAAACGCTGGCCGAGGCGCTGCTGGATCAAACGGTGCTGGCCGGCATCGGCAACGTCTTCAAATCGGAGATCTGCTTTGTGGACGGACTCCATCCATTCCGCGCAATTGACACGCTCACGCGCGAGGAGGCGGCGAAGACGATTGCCAGCGCGCAAAAGCTGCTGAAGGCGAATGTGCTCGAGGACTCCCGCGACACGATCGTGACCTATCGCGGGCAGCAGCGGCGCACGACCCATGCGTCCGATCCCGGAGCAAGCCTGTGGGTGTATGGGCGAGCCGGCATGCCGTGCCGGCGCTGCGGAGAATTGATTCGCAGGCGCTTGCAGGGCGCGGATGCCCGCGTCACGTTCTGGTGTCCGCGCTGCCAGACCATGCCGGATGGCTCCGATGTCGAGGGGGAGACCTAGGGCCTCGGTTACAGCAATTGCGTTTTGAAAGGGCACGGCGATCGCCGCGCAGAAAAAGGCTCTTTCGCCCTGGGCCCTACTGCTGCGGCCGGCGCGGACGGCCCAGGAAACGCGCGCCCAGAGCGCCGCCGGCAACGGCAAAGGCAAGAAGGATCATGGCCAGCAAACCGGCATTGAAAAGCATAGATCCCGCGCGCCCTTCCGGCGAGAGCATCAGCGCCCGGTTGGCCGCGATGGTCTGTGCATCGAACCCCATGGACGAGAGCTGTTGGCTCACCTGGTTGATCTGGTTCTGCCACAAATCATCGAAGGCCTTGCCCTGGTGCAGCCAAAAGCGCGCGGCAAACAGCGTGACGCCCGTGGTGAAAGCGGCCGCCCAGCCGCCCAGAATGCCTGTGACCAGGCCGATTCGAGCGCCCGCTCCAATCGTGATCCACGCCGGCCGCCGATTGCGCATGTAGAGCGCAACCGCCCAGGCCGCGGCGATGGGCATCAATAGCGGCCCCACCAGTCCGATGCGGGTAAGAAAAGCACAAAGCATCCCTGCCGGCACAGCCAGCGCGATGGCCGACAGCAAGGCCGGTTTCCACTCGACTGTGCCTGCATCCCGAACCGCCTCGCCCCAGCGTTCGGGCTGGCCCGCTGCAGCGGAGCTGTCCGCCGTGTAAACAAGTTGCGGCAGACCGCAAACCGGGCAGTAACAATCCCGGGCCTGCACAGTCTGGTGGCAACGGCTGCAGGTCAACTCCATACTTAAGAGCCTATCGCATTCGGTGTCAGAGTTGGATCGAGAGAGCCGGCGGCGGTTCAGCAAACCTGCTTGGCCGGACCCAGCTTCTCGACGACGATGGCTTCAGCCTCGGCGAGAACCTGTTCCAGCGTCATGCGGGTGGAATCCAGAATGACAGCGTCGGGCGCGGGCTTGAGGGGCGAATCAGCCCGATTGCGGTCGCGCTCATCCCGTGCCCGCAGGTCGCGGACGATCTCTTCAGGCGGCGGCGCGGGCGAGGAAGCCTGCTGGCCAATCTGCTCGTAGCGGCGTTGCCCGCGGACTTCAGGAGCCGCATCGAGAAATATCTTGACCTCGGCGTGGGGAAAAACGACGGTGCCGATGTCGCGGCCTTCCATGACGACTCCGCCCTGCACGCCCACCTGCTGTTGCAGACGGACCATCCATGCGCGCACTGCCGGGAAGACGCTCACGCGCGATGCAGCGTCAGTCACAGCAGGGTTGCGGATGAAACCGCTCACGTCCTCGCCGTCGAGCAGAACGCGGTTCTCTTCTTCGCCGGGCTCAAGGCGGATGGAAGTCTCGCGGGCGAGTTGGTCGAGCGCCTTGCCGTCATCCAAAGGGATCTCTTTGCGGAGAGCCTTCAGGGCGAAGGCCCGATACATGGCGCCGGTCTCAAGATTCAGCAGGCCAAAGCGCCGCGCCAGATGGCGGGCGATGGTGCTTTTTCCCGCTCCCGCGGGCCCGTCGATGGCGACGATCCTCTTCCGGCCCGCGCCGGGAGCCGCGATGCCGTTTTCTTCCGCGCTCATGCGCGTTTCTTCGACCGCTGCCTGTAGGATGCGGTAAAGCCGTACCGCGCCCGGTTGCCCGCTTTCGCCGAGGCCGCCAAGGCCGGCTTGCGGCTACCGCGAGCGGCGCGTACATCTTTGCGCGCATCCTTCCGCGCCGCAGTGGCGCGCCTTGCCCCGGTCTTCGCGGCGGATTTGCCGGCGGCGGTGCGGCCGTTACGCATACTCTTGGCCGCGGAAGGCGCTGCCGCGCGCAAGGCCGAGGCGCCATTCGCCGAGCGGCCTTTCCCGGCGTTACCGTTGGCATGGAACCGGCTCCCGTTGGAGGAACCTTTGTCCGCCTGCCTCGCATTATGCTTGCCGTGACCGTTCTTCGCCGCTCCTCGCGCCCAGCGCGCCGCATGACCATGGCGTGAGCCGCCATTGGCGCGCTCTCTGCCGGTTCCCGTTGCCGCACCGCGCACTTCCCGGCTGGCGCGGCCTTTCGCCGGCTTGCGGTCGCGGGAGCGGACAATCTGGCGGCTGAAATGCGGCTTCGCCTCGGGCCTCTTTTCCGCGGATAATGACGGAGCCTCGGCCGCGATCCGGGGCGCCGGGATCTCCGCCGGTCTCCGGAGTTCAGCCAGAGTGAAAGATGTTGCGGGAACAGACGTTGACGTCTTCGCTTCGCGCACCTCCTCCTCGTGCTCGAAGGAATGCAGGAAGCGCGATGAAGCCGGCATGGACGAGCTGGCATAGATCGTGGGAGGCGCCGTAAAGTCCGGCAGCGTTCCGGCGACGTAGTATTGCGGGGCGTGTCCCAGAGAAATCGTGTGCACCTGCCGGGTAGCTACCAGGCCGCGGAGCACCTCGCGCACCTTGCTGCGCGCAGTCAGCGGCGCCAGGAACAGCTCCACCTCTTCCATGCCGGCGGCGATCACGGCTTGCAGGTAAATGGAGGCGAGCACGGAAATGGCCGTAACCTGAGATGTGGACGCGCCCTCGGCGATGGCCTTCTGGAAGCGCAGCTTCAGCAGTTGCCATTGCGCCGTCTTGCCGGGAGCGGAGACGACGGGAATGATGCGCAGTTGCTGCCAGAGTTCGGTGATAGCGCGCAGGACAGCGGATTCGCTTACCTCGCGGCCCAACGCATGCTTCAACTGCGGGATGGTGGCGTCGCCCGCCTCAAGCAGCTTGTAGGTTTGAATCGCCAGCGGAGAAACCTGGCGCGATCCGGTCAATTGCGGGCTGCGGCGCCAGTCGCGGTCACCGCGAAGGGCGTAGACATAGGGCAAAACCCAACCTGCTACAACAAAGTCCGGCTGCTCTCCCGGCTGTCCGAGCAGATTCAGGCGAACTGCCACGCCATCCGATTCGAGGCGAATCAGCAGATCCTCCGCCAGGGCGACAATCTTGGCGCCGGGGGATGAGTTCCGCTCACCGGCTACAGCTTCAACGAAGGAAGGGGCAATGTAGGAAGAGAATTGGCGCCGCGGCAAGAAGAGGCACAAACCCGTCTCCTCCAACCAGGTACGGGCATCGTCGAGCGTGAGTGCCCCAAGTCCGTTCTGGCGCATCCTTTCGGCGCGCGATGCTTCCAGTTGTTCCGCTGTCAAAGAAAAAACCTCGCTTCCAGGTCGCCAGTTACGCACCCGCAACCCGCGCTCCTGAGAGCGCGGCGGCCACCTTCCAGGGATCCCAGTTCAAAGGTCCTAAATCCGGTGGAAGGCCCGCTGGATCTCCTTCCAAGAATACAGCAAAGCGATTGGACGTCCATGCGGGCAGCTGGTTGGGTGGCTGGTCTTCGCAAGCTCTAACAATAACCATTGTATACGGTTTGGATCAAGAATGGTATTCACCTTGATCGCCGCATGGCAGGCGATGGAGGCGGCAATGCGCGTGCGCAGCTTTGTAAGTTCTTCATTTTGAACGGATTCGTCCGAGTCTGAGGCGGATTGCTCGATCACCTCGCCCAGGGTGCGCTCCAGCTCCGCGCCTTCCAGCCCTACGGGTGCGGCCTTTACCGCAAGCGTATGAGGACCAAAGGGTTCCACCTCGAATCCGTTGTTTTCCAGCTCCCTTGAGATGCGGGCAAAGACCACCATCTCTTCAGGCTTCAGCTCTACCAGCATAGGCATCAACAGGCGCTGTCGCTGCACCTGCTCCACCTGGCGGTCGCGCAGGATCTTTTCAAAAAGCACCCGTTCGTGTGCAACATGCTGATCGATGATCCACAAGCCATCGTCCCCGGCGGCCAGAATGAAGGACTCCCGCAACTGCCCAAGCGGTTTCAATGAGCCCAGTCGGTTCAGGCTGGTGGCGGCTTGTTCGGCTTCCACCAGAGCCGTCGCCGCCGCCGTGTTATTTTCGTAATCTACTGAACTATAACGATTTGATCCGCATTGCTCGGCGCCGGGAACGGCCGCCGGCGTGAAGAGCGCCTTGGCGGCTTCGCCCCACGCGTCAAGATCGAAACGGCGGGGGTCGAAGTATTGGGCCTCGTGGCTCTGGCCTTCCGCGATGTTGCGGCCATCGAAGGGCAGCTTACCGGGAACCGGCGACGGCGCCCTCGAGGTCAACTGGAAAGGCTCTGCATCGGTCCGGACGGCGGCGAATGCTTCCGGATCGGAGTCGGGGAGTGGGACACCGCCTGGCAGCAGCGAAGCCGGCCTGCCATCTGGCGGACCTGGGAGCGGTGAGGCGGCGGGCGGGATGAGCGACGGGCTGGCTGAAGGCTGCGAGTCAAGCGCCTGGAGAAAACCCGCAGCCGGCCGCGCCTTGATGAGCGCCGTCCGCAGGCTATCGCGGACAAAGTCGTGAATCGGGCTTTGCTGGCGAAAGCGCACCTCGGTCTTGGCCGGATGCACGTTCACGTCCACCTCCTCGGGCGGCATCTCCAGGAACAAAAGCACTACGGGAAAGCTTGTAGGCGGAATCACGTTGCGATAAGCCTCCGTGATGGCGTGCAGCAGCAGCCGGTCGCGGATGAGCCGTTTATTCACGAAGATGTAGATGGAATTGCGATTCAGCTTTTGCAGCTCGGGCTTGGAGTAGAAGCCGCTGAGCCGCAAAGAGCCGGGCTTGCGCGGAGGCTGATCCGGATCTCTCCTCCAGGGCGGAGGCTCCGGCAGGCCTGCGTGCTCCAACTGCGTCTCGGCGGCCACAGGCAGCAGTTGGCCCAGTGTCTCCTTACCGAAGACCTGATAAATGCGTTCCGCGGTGCTAGTGACAGGCGGAGCAGACAGGATCGTGTGGCTGGCCGAAACCAGTTCGAACTGCATATCGGGATGGGCCAGGGCGTAATGGGTAACCAGCGCCGTCACGTGGGCCAGTTCGGTGGATTCGGCGCGCAGGAATTTGCGCCGTGCGGGAACGTTGAAGAACAGGTCTCTGACGGCGAGCGTTGCGCCGCGGGGCAGCGCAGCGTCTTCCACGCGAAGAATCTTGCCGCCCGCAATCTCCATGCGGGTACCCGCGGCTTCTTCGCCCGCCGCCGTCTCCAGCGTGACGCGCGCCACCGACGCGATGGACGGCAGCGCCTCGCCGCGGAAGCCCAGCGTGGCGATCGAGAGCAGATCGGCCACCGTGCGCAGTTTCGAGGTCGCATGACGCTCGAAGGCCAGCAGCGCATCGTCGCGGTTCATGCCCTGACCGTCGTCGGAGACGCGGATCAGCTTGCGCCCGCCGCCTTCCACCTCGACGCGAATACGCGCAGCTCCGGCGTCGAGCGCGTTTTCAAGCAGCTCCTTGACGACGGACGCAGGGCGGTCGACCACCTCGCCGGCGGCGATCTGGTTGGCAACCTGATCGGGAAGGATGCGGATCTGGCCCATCAGAACTCAGGGTAACGCAAGCGGATGGGCCAGACCCGAAGAGAAGCTCCGCGCCGGCGGCGCGGGCTTATTTGCTTGTTGCCGGTTTTCCGTGCGCCGCGGCTGGCCTGGCTTTCGCGTGCGATGGCGGTGTAGCCACCGACGCCAGTGAAGGTGTGGACGGCGGAGGCGGCGCTTCCAGCATAGTGGCTTTGCGAATCACTGCATCCGGCGCGGTAGTGGTAAAGCCGGGATTGTTGGTTAACTGCGCCGCATACCACTGCGGAGGCAGATACCACTTGGAATCGCCGGACGAAGTCAAATAGTCGTAGATCAGGGGCATATTCGACGGCAACCCGGTGTGATCGCGCTCCGAGAGGGCGACATACGCCTTGAGTTCGCTCGAAATCTGATCGCGATTCGACGGATCTTCCGCCTCCATCAGGGCGACCGCATACTCCAGGTGAGCCGACGGGATGGCGCCGCGGTCCGCATCCAGACGCAGGGCCGCGGTCAGATGGTTGAGTGCATCCTGCCGTTCCTCGGGCGTGCGCGCCGTGAGCCGTTCCAGCTTGGCCAGATAGAACTGGGCGTATGGATCGTCGGGCCGCTCCTCGACAGCGCCCTGGAGGTTCCTCTTGGCCACGGCGAACAGATCGTAGTCCATGGACAGAATCCCGTTGTCGCGCTTAACGGAGGAGATCATGGGGCCGAAATCGGGACTGCTGGGATTGAAGCCCTTGCCCTTGGTC
>JBEKXX010000081.1:0-14490 GCA_049511595.1 Occallatibacter sp.
AGTCAGCGACAGCGCAGAGCGGACCACGCCAAGGCGGCCTGCAATTTGCGCGGCGCGACCATGAAAACGCAGACTGGGCCTTCCGCTCAGCTCCCGCACCACTTCAATCTCCAGCCAGTTCACGCCGGAGCTGATGCCGGTGCCCAGCGCCTTGGCCGCCGCTTCCTTGGCGGCAAAACGCGCGGCAAAGCTCTCGGCCGATCTGCGCTTGCGCAGGCAATAAGCCTGCTCCGATTCGAGATAGACGCGGTCGAGGAAACGCCGGCCAAAGCGGTCGATGGCGCGCTGGATACGTCCAATCTCCACAACGTCGATTCCGGAGCCCGCAATCATCCTGACTATCAAACTACAATATTAGCGCTTTTCACGCTTGCGGCCGGCCGTGAAGGTCAGCTGTCCGCCTGTCCCGCGCCGGCCACGGGTGTTCAATTACTGCTGCACGTCCGTCCACACACCTCTCAACATCGGGTTGTTTCAAAGGCGGTCAGAAGGCGTTCGACTCCGCAACAGCTTTCATCCAGAACAGCATCTCTCCGATAAAGTGCATGTGAAGCTGAGCATGTTGAATCAGGCGCGAAGGCGGGCTGCAAGTGCACCGTGGGCTATGCAGATGAAGGCAGTCTCGACCGAGGAGCCTTCACGGCTGGTCCAGTCTCTCACCGGCGCTATTCTTGCCTGTGGCGGGTGGGTACTGAGCCGCGGCGCCAACGATACCGGCATGGTGAACATGTTGTTCGAGTTCGAACGCGAGGCGTGCGTCGACATCTACACCGTGCTGATCGCCGCGGGCCTCGAACTGAGCCAGACCGGGCATATCCGCTTCACCGAGCTTTGCCAGTGCACTCGCAGCCAGCCAAGGGATTGCGGCGCGGAGATCGCGAGCGTCGATCTGGAGATTCAGACTTTTCCTTTCGATATTGTCAACGTCATGCAGGCGTCAGGCCCGGTTTAAGGCATTTCTCCCAATCCTCAAGAGTGCTCAATGGTTCGAAGGTTTCCGCTCACTGGGGTTCGCGCCAACTCTGCGGTCTTGAACCCCTATACACAATGGGGAGAAATGCGTCAGGCCGGCGGGTGCGGCCCTTCAAACGGCGGGTAACAGTTCTCGTCTCAGCCGGCCTCGACCAGTCCATATTTTCGCTGCCACGCTTGCTTGAGTTGCATCCGTACGCGCGCGCGCTCGCTTTCAGTAACTGCCTCGTCAGGATGGTCGACAAAACGCGCCGCCTCCTGTTTGGCCAGCTCCAGCAACTGCCGGTCGCGCAAGAGATTCGCCACACGAAACTCCGGCAGACCGGCCTGCCGCGTGCCAAAAAACTCTCCCGGGCCGCGCTGCGAAAGGTCGAGTTCAGCCAGTTCAAATCCGTCCTGCGTTCGCACCATCGCGTTCAGCCGTTCTTCGCCCAGTTCGGTGACCCGCTCGCCGGTCATCAAAATGCAGTAGCTCTTGGCCGAGCCGCGCCCCACGCGCCCGCGCAATTGATGCAACTGCGCCAGTCCGAACCGCTCCGCATGTTCCACCACCATCACCGTGGCGTTGGCAACGTCGACGCCCACTTCGATCACCGTCGTCGACACCAGCACATCGATCTCGCCGCGCTGGAAACGGCGCATGATGACGTCTTTTTCGTCCGCGTCGAGACGCCCGTGCAGTAACCCGACGCGCAGGCCGGCAAACGGTCCCGAGCGCAATTTTTCGTGCATCTCGACGGCTGAGCGGAGACCCGATCTGGCCGTGGGGTTGGCCTCCTGCGCCGAAGCAGGAAACAGCTCCGCCGTCTTTCTTCTCCTGATTTTTTTACGCGCGGCCACTGGCGCTGCGGTGGTTCCGGCCTCCGGCTCGTCGCGGGAGAAATCCAGCTCCGGCTGGTCGTCCTTCGTCCCTTCGATGACAGGGTAGACGATGTATACCTGCCTGCCTTGCGCCACCTGTTTGCGCACGAAGCCCCATACCTCTTCAGCCTGTTCGTTCGGAACGCGACGAGTAACGATTGGCATTCGCCCCGGCGGCATTTCGTCCAGCACGCTCAAGTCCAGATCGCCATAGAGTGAAAGCGCCAGGGTGCGGGGAATCGGCGTGGCCGTCATGACCAGCACGTCGGGTTCGGGCTGATTCGGTTTCTTCATCATCTTGAAGCGCTGCAGAACGCCGAAACGGTGCTGCTCGTCGACGACGACCAGTCCGAGACGGTCGAACTCCACCTTCTCTTCGATCAGCGCGTGCGTTCCGATGACCAGGTTTGCCTCGCCACGGTTGATCAGACCGCGGTTGGTTCGCTTGCGATCCTCGTCGAGCGATCCGGTCAGCAGCACGATGCGCGGCTTGCGGCTGGACCGCTCCAGCAGCTTGCGCGCCGCCAGGTAATGCTGCGTAGCCAGAATCTCAGTGGGCGCCATCAGAGCAGTCTGGTAGCCGTTTTCCATGGCGACGATCATGGCCTGAAAGGCGACGATCGTCTTGCCCGAGCCCACATCGCCCTGCAGCAGCCGCCGCATCGGATTGGGGGCGCGCATGTCTGCCACAATCTCGCCCAGCGCCCGCTTCTGCGCCGCGGTGGGATGGAAGGGAAGCACCTCGCGGATTGCCTCCCGCACCTTGTCGTTGGCAGCAAACGAAATGCCTTTGCGCTCCTTCATGCGCCGCCGCTTCAGCTCCAGTCCCAGTTCCAGGAAAAACAGTTCTTCGAAGATCAATCGCCGGTGGGAGGGGGCCGAAGCGCTCTGCAATTGGGCAAAGGGCGTTCCCTCCGGCGGATAGTGCACTTCGCGCAGCGCTGTTTCGCGGTCGGGTAATTGCAGCCGCTCCAGCATGGCTCGGGGCAAACACTCCGGCACGGCCCCGCGCATGCCTTCGAGCAGATTGAAAATCACCTTGCGCTGCCAGCGCGAGGCCAGGCGGCTGCCTCCCAGGGATTCGTACACGGGCGTGATGCGGCCCACCTCGAGCAGCCGCGTTTCCGCATCGTCACTTGCATCGGGAAGGATTTCGAACTGCGGCTGGATCATCTTGAAGTTGCTGGTGGAGCGCGACGGCTCGACCTTGCCGTAGACGGCAACGGTTTGCCCAGGCTGGAATTTCCCGTCCAGGTAGGCCGCGTGAAACCAGAGGCACTTCATGGCGAACCGGCCCTGGCCGAGGGTGATCTCGTAGATCGGCCCGCGCCGCGTCCGCATCAGCATCGCCCCGCGCACCTCGCCGATCACGCTGGCCACCTCGCCCGGCTTCAATTCGTCCAGGCTGCGCGGGTTCTGCCGGTCCTCATAGCGGAAGGGCAGGTGGTAGAGCAGGTCCTCGGCCGTCTGGATGCCTTTAGCGGCAAGAAGCTCCGCCACGCGCGGCCCCACGCCGCGCACAAATTTCACCGGAGTGTCGAGGGCAGGCACAATCGGAATGCTACATGGCGTGTCTGCACGGCGACAAACGCGGCGCAGCGCACTGCTATTCAGCGCCGGGCAGGGGCGTGTATGGTGGTATGCGGCGAATATCTCGCCGGGAGGCACTCAATGCACGAATTCAACCGCAGATCGTTTTTGAAGGCGGCCGGCGCCGCTTCGGCGACCACCCTTCTCGGCCCGCGCGTCCACGCATTGGCTGCCGCGCAAGCCGCGCCCGCACGGTCCGTCGCCGCCAACGACAATATCCAGATTGCGCTCATAGGCGCCGGCGGTCAGGGCCAGGGCGACACGCGCACGGCCGTTCAGGTTCCCGGCGTCAAGCTCGTTGCCGTCGCGGACTGTTACAACGGCCGCCTCGAACACGCGAAAGAGATCTGGGGCAGCGACATCTTCACGACCCGCGACTACAACGAGATCCTCGCCCGCAACGATATTGACGCCGTTATCGTCGCCACGCCCGACCACTGGCACAAACAGGCCGCAGTCGACGCCATGAAAGCCGGCAAAGATGTCTACTGCGAAAAGCCCATGATCCACCTGTATGCCGATGGGCCGGAGATGATCGAAACCGCGAAGGCTACAGGCCGGATCCTGCAGATTGGGAGCCAGCGCGTGAGCTCAATCGTCTATGCCAAGGCCAAGGATCTGCTGGCCTCCGGCGCCATCGGCCAGCTCAACATGGTCACCGCGCACTGGGATCGCAACTCCGCCATGGGCGCGTGGGACTACACCATTCCACCCGATGCCTCGCCCGAAACCTGCGATTGGCCGCGTTTTCTCGGCACGGCGCCGCGAATCCCCTTCAACGCCGAGCAGTTCTTCCAATGGCGCAAGTGGAAGGCCTACGGCAGCGGCGTGGCCGGCGATCTCTTTGTCCATCTCTTCAGCGGAACGCATTTCATCACCGGCAGCAACGGGCCGACGCGCGGCATGGCGACAGGCGGCCTGCGCTTTTGGAAGGATGGCCGCGACGTCGCCGACGTCGTCCTGGGTCTCTTCGACTATCGCGAGGGCTTCAATCTGAATGTGCGCGTCAACTTCGTCGATGGCGGCGAGGAGAGCGAAGGCCTAGTCTTTACCGGTTCCGAGGGCACGATGGAAATTTCCGGCAACACGGTCAGCGTCAATCGCGTGCCGCGCGAAAAGGAGCCGGGCCTCCAAATCGGCAGCTTCGCCGAAGCAACACAGAGGGCCATTCTCGAGGACTATGCGCGTAAGTATCCGCGCACGCATCCCGAGGGCGAGCCGGCCGCAGGCTATGAGAAATACGTCGCGCCCACCGGCTATAACGAGAGCTACGACCACTTCAAGAACTTCTTTCACTTTGCGCGTACACGCCAACAGCCCGTTGAAGATGCAGCCTTCGGCTACCGTGCAGCAGGCGCCGCGTTGCTTAGCAACCTCAGCATGGACCGCGGCGCCATTGTGAGCTGGGATCCCGATGCGATGAAGCTGGTTTAGGACAGCTCACGAAAACTTGAATCCGGTGGCCATGGTCTCCCACCCTATCGTTAGTCACCGCGAACGACAGGATGGGGCGCCCGGCCGCAGGCGGTTCCAAACAGACCTTAGTTGAACCCCAGCACTGGATGCGGCACGTAAGGCTCCTCCAGCGCAGCCATCTCTTCGTGCGTGAGGCGGACGGAAAGCGCCGCAACAGCATCCTCGAGATGATGCGGCTTCGTCGCGCCGACAATGGGCGCCGTCACGCACGGCTTCGCCAGCAGCCACGCCAACGCCACTTGCGCGCGGGAAACTCCTCGTTTTTCCGCGATCTCGCCCAGCCGATTGACGACTCTGCGGTCGGCCTCTTCACTGGGCGCATACATTCCGTTGCCAAACTGGTCGGTCTCCGAGCGCGCAGTGCTTTCGGCCTTCCAGGCTCGTGTCAGCCGTCCGCGCGCCAACGGGCTCCAGGGAATCACGGCAACGCCTTCCGCCTGGCACAACCCGATCATTTCGCGCTCCTCCTCGCGGTAGAGCAGGTTGTAGTGATTCTGCATGGAGACGAAGCGCGTCCATCCGTGCCGGTCGGCCAGATACAGCGCCTTTGCGAACTGCCACGCATACATCGACGAGGCGCCGATATACCGTACCTTTCCCGCCTTCACCGCGTCATGCAGCGCTTCCAGCGTCTCCTCGATGGGTGTTTCGTAGTCCCAGCGGTGAATCTGGTAGAGGTCCACGTAGTCGGTATGCAGGCGCTTGAGGCTCTGGTCGAGCTCAAAAAGGATCGCCTTGCGCGAGAGGCCTCGGCCGTTGGGCTCTTCGCGCATCAGGCCCTGCACCTTGGTGGCAACCACTACCGCTTCACGCCGCGCATTGGCCTTCAGGAAGCGGCCCAGCACGACTTCGCTCTCGCCACCGGAGTAGACATTGGCTGTATCGAAGAAATTGATGCCTAAATCGAGAGCCTTGCGTAGAAAGGGCTGGCTTTCGGCCTCGTTCAGCGCCCAGGCCTGCCGTCCGGGCAGCAGTCTGCCCGTAGCCGGGCTTCCGTAGGTCATGCAGCCAAGACAAATGCGCGAGACCTTCAGTCCTGTACGGCCCAGATTCATGTATTCCATGGTCTCTCCTGCTTTGAGTTTAGTGCGCCGCGCGATTTGAATGCGAATGATCGGGCGCGTTCCCATGAAATGCATCGCAATTTCGCACAATCACGGGTGAATCGCATTGGCTGTAAGAATTGCCTGGGGCTTTACGGCATTTTAGGAAATAGCGTGAGGTCTTGGGCGCTACGCAAGGCCGCCGCTCCCTGTTGGCCGAGCCGGCCTGAGGAAAGCGGCGCCGCCTTACAAAGACTCCTAATACTATCGGTCCTAGCACTTTCGTGCCTTGCATCCCGACGACAAAAGTGATTGGATTCCTATAGTGTGAACCTCGTCAGACAACTTCTGTTGCGCGCCTAGATCTAATATTGCAAGGGGCAGGGGAAGTGTGCGTGTTCGACGTCTCACGCAGGTTCCGGCGCTTACGGGGAACAATATGGTGTGTCTAATGACTAGTATGCGAGGCGAGCCGCAAGAAAGGCGCCGGACGAATTGACCCAGAGCACTACAGCAGTGTTGGAACAGCGAAAGCACCCCTCGCATCCCACGGGCCGGCGCTTGCAGTCCCATTTGCGGCGGCAGCGGCCGGTACGGCTGCTGGCTGCCGCTGCTGTTCCGGCCCTGTTTGTGCTGGCGGGCTGCGGCGGGTCGGTGTCTGGCGGCACAACCGGCAGCACGTTCTCAATCTCGCCTGGCACGGCAACCATCGACACCAATTGCACCGGCTGCAACACCACAAACTCATCAGGCACTGCCTTGGAGCAATTTACGGCCATGCTGAACGGTGGCGGCTCGGCTTCTGTAACGTGGACGGTGAGCGGCGGCGACGCGAACGCCGGCGCAGGATCCATTACGAACAGCGGCCAATACATGCCGCCATCCTATCTCACTGCAAACAGCGTACAGGTGACGGTGACGGCCACGATCAACTCCGGCGCGGGCGTTGGATTGCAATCAAGCGCAGCCGTAACCATCACGCCCGGATTCCTGCAACCGCTCACGCCCGAGAATGCAGCCCTTGGCAGCGGCGGGACGGTGACCATCACAGGCTATATTGCCGAAGCCGGCGGCAGCACCGGCATCAACTACGCGGTCTCAAATTCGGCGACGGGGTCGAGTGGCGGGCAAGGCTCGGTGAACACGCCAAGCTGTGTGCGCAGCTCGAACGCGTTCACGTACTGCACTGTCACCTACACGGCGCCAGCGACAGTTGCATCCACTGTCGCCACTTACGTAGTGGCCACCGTGGGCACGTCGTCCTCAAAAACCGCGGCTGAAGTCTTGTTGGATACCGAGGGGATTTCCAGTAATCCTTCTACGCACCAAACGGCACTTTCGACCCCGATTCTGCTGGGCACCACAGGCGGTAACAACAACGACTACGACACAACGGTTCAGAACGGGACGACCTATATCACGGATTGTTGCGGAGGTACGCTGGGAGCTTTGGTCCAAAACAGCAGCGGCACGCAGTATCTTCTGAGCTGCAACCACGTGTTGGCGCGCAGCGATCAGGCCGCCCCCGGCGAAACAATCATCCAGCCGGGGTTGATCGATGCGGGTTGTTATCCAACCGCCGACGGCGGTACAGAGACGCCCGTCGGCATCCTCACCGCATCGCTCCCGCTCAACTCCAGTTCGACCAATGCCGACGCAGCCATCGCGCAGGTGAACTCCGGCGCGGTGAATACTAGCGGAGCAATTCAGGAATTGGGCACAAAGCAGGGAAACGGCACACTGGCCGCAGCGCCTCCCGGCACTTCCTGCACCAATGTATCTGCCGGAGTTACCTGCACCGCAGGTAAAGGTGAAAACGGCGTGATCAATATGACCGTCGCCAAGAGCGGGCGTACCACGGGTCTTACGTGCGCCAGCATCGCTGCAATCGACCTCGACATTCACGTGAGCTACTACAAGAACTGCGCTGAAACCGAGCCCTACCTAAGCAAGACTTACACCAGCCAGATCGCAATCGAAGGCAACGAATTCAGCGATGCGGGCGACTCCGGATCGCTGGTGGTGGATGCCGGCAATGCCGAGCCCGTGGGGCTGTTCTTTGCCGGCGGCGCGACCATCACGGGTGTAAGCGAGGGCGTCGCCAACCCTGCGCCGACCGTGCTCGCGGAGCTTGGCGCACAGCAGGGAGCCACCTACACCTTTGTGGGCACAACGGATCACCAGGTCAGCTGCCTGAACTACGGGAACGCCACGGCAACTGCGGCGCAGGCGATCGCGCTCACCGATGCGCAGACTGCTCTTGCCCAGCAAGCGTTGACACAGGCGCGGATGCTGATCAATCCTTCCCTCGGCATCCTTGGCGCCGCTGTGGGCAAGAGCAGCGACCACGCCGGCAAGGCCACTGTGATCCTCTACGTTGACCAGGGCATGAACGTCACCGTGCCGCAAACGGTGAATGGCGTTCGCACTGAAGCGATTCCCACTACAGCTAAGTCTGTGGCCGCAGGCGCCGCGCCGCAATCCGCGGTCGAGTCCAACGCGCCTCTGCCGCTGGCGTCCAATGTGCTCAATCAAGCCATCGCCGCCAAGGAGCAGATCGCGCAGAGCCTGATGCAGCAGAACCCGGCCTTCTTTGGCGTGGGCGTGGGACAGAGCTACGATAACCCCAAAGAAGCCGCCCTCGTCATCTATGTCGATCGCCGCGAGGTCCCCGCATCGCTCCCCGCCACTATCGACGGATTGCGCACGCGCTACATCGTCATGGACCGGCTGCACGTGACGCGGTCTTATTTAAATGGGCCAATCCGGCGGCAGAGTCATTGCGTGGCGAATCCGGTCATGCGTAAACTGAGTGACTTCGATCCGCTCGGTACCCACTCCCTGCGTGGCCTGAACTTATTCTGAAGCGCAACAAGCAGAGAATCTCCATTTCGCAACTAACTTTGCTGCGCTATTTCGATCTTGCGGTCGAGACGCGATCCTCCGCTCCCTGACCCGCTGCAGTGGCAAGCGCCGGATCGTCGGGCACAAAAACTTCAACGACCGTTCCTGAACCCTTCCGACCGGGCGCACCCGAGGCCGCCGCACAACGGCTGCGTACGCGCACCGAACCGCGATGCTTCAGGATGATCTCGTGGCTCACCCACAGCCCCAAGCCTGTTCCTGTCGCTTCCTTGGTGGTGAAGAAGGCTTCGAAGATGTGCTCGCGCACATCCGGCTCCATGCCGACCCCGGTATCGGCAATGGCAAACCGTATCCCTGTTTGCGCGGGGTTCTTCCAGTCGCGAGAGCGTTGTGCCCGCATCACCAGCCGGCCGCCATTGCTACTGGCGTCGATCGAGTTGCCCACTAAATTTGCAAAGACCTGACGGATCTCGCCGGCAAAGCAGAAGAGAGTAAGCCCAGCGTCGTAGTCCCGCTCGACATGAAGGTCGAGTGCATGAATGCGGCTTTGATAGAGGTTGAGGACCGAGTCCAGCAGTTCCGCCAGCGTGGCGTGCGCAGGCTGCGTTGGCTGCCTGTAGAAGCGTAGCGTCTGCTGCGTGATCCCCGAGATGCGGCGCACCTCGTCCTCGGCCATGGCCACGTACTTCTGCGCCGCCTCTGGAAGATCCCCGGAGTTGCGCAGCAGGAAAAGCAGATTGGTGATGGCTTCAAGCGGATTGTTGATTTCATGCGCGATGGAGGCGGCCAGCCGCCCGGTGACCGCGAGCTTTTCACTCCGGCGCAGAGCCTCTTCGCTGCGCTTACGGTCGCTGGCGTCCAGCGCAATAATCCCCACCCAGCGCACTTGCTTCGGCGTGGTCCGCACCGGGTAGGCGCTGATCAGCCAGGTCCAGGTCCGGCGGGGTATGCCTCCTTCGCCGCTTAATTCCATGTTGCGCACTGGCTCTTCGCCCGAAAAGACGCGCTGCACTGTGCGCCCGATCTCCCCGGCCATGTCCGGCGGCAGCAATTCTGGAAGGGTGCGCCCGAGATGACGGCTCACGCCAGCTCCGGTCAAGTCCCCGAAGACCTGGTTGACGCGCACGAAGCGGCCATTGCGGTCGACGAATGCCAGCCCAATGGGCGCGTTGGCCAGCATGGAGTCGAGCAGGGAAAGCGTGTCATTCAGCCCCGCCTGCTGCTCTGCCAGCGAGGCAACCATGCGGTTGAAGGTCTCGATCAGGTCGCCGATCTCATTGTGAACCGGGACCGGCAGGGGGAAACGGCTGCTGTCTTCCGGTGAAGTCATCAGTGCCGTAGCGCCATGGTGCAGCAACGCCAGAGGCCGCGTAATGGCGCGCCACATCAGAAGCACCAGCAGCGCCGAGGCCACCACCCAGATGATGCCAAAGATGGCCGTGTCACGCAAAAGAGAATCCAGTTGCTGGCGGGCAGCACTTCGGTCGAACCTCACCAAGGCATAGCCGCGCAGTTCGTCTCCGGTATAGATAGGCCGGACTGCCTCCAATCCGCCGGCTGCCGTTTTGAAAATTCTTGACTCCCCGCGCTTAACCAGAGGAATCTGTGCGCGCTCGGCCGCGCTGAGTTCCGTCGACTCTTGCTTTACGCTCCTGGCAAAGAGCACGTCCCCGGAGGGGCTGACAATTTTCGCCGACTCCACAATGGGCGAGTCGACGATCGTGCGCACGGCCAAGTCCACCCAACTGTGCCTCTGCTGTTCAAGCGCCTCAGCGGATTGATTGGCCAGGGCAGTGGATTCGTACTTCAGCCAGAACTGCGCGCGTTGGTTGGTCCTGCGGTTCTGTTGTTGCGCCAGCAGCGCGGCGAAGAGACCGAGGGAAAGCACTTCCAGAAGCAGCAGGCCGGCCAGCATTTGCCAGCGAATGGACCGAGGCCACCAGCGTATGCGCAATGATCCACCCCCCCGTAGGAAGATCGGTAGCGTTAGT
Organism: Occallatibacter sp.; assembly: GCA_049511595.1. Classification (GTDB taxonomy): domain Bacteria; phylum Acidobacteriota; class Terriglobia; order Terriglobales; family Acidobacteriaceae; genus Telmatobacter. The sequence goes on from JBEKXX010000081.1 coordinate 10,799, forward strand.
CTATCGGATTGCTGACGGCAACCGTGTCGCGCGCCTCGGCCGTTGGCTTTGCCTTCGCCGCCAGCGACGCCGCGATCTGTCCTCCGTGAAAACGCCCGTTTTCAATGAAGATTTCGTTGGTGCGCGAGCCGGCTACGATCACCCCCGCCAAGTAGATGCCGGGTACGTTGCTTTCCAAAGTCTCCGAATTGCAAACAGGACGGCGACCCTCGCCTTCGAAACGCACACCCAGCCGCTCCAGAAAAGTGAAATCGGGATGGTATCCCGTCATGGCGAAGACAAAATCGTTGTGCAGCGTCTCTCGGCCCGCAGGAGTGTCCACCACGACCGTATCTGGAGTAATTTCCACAACCTGCGACGAAAAGTATGCCTTGATTTCGCCGTCTTTGATGCGGTTTTCGATGTCCGGCTTGATCCAGTACTTTACGTGCGGCGGAATCCCGGGGCCGCGGTAGACGAGCGTGACGCGCGCACCGCTCCGCCACAGTTCGAGGGCCGCGATGGCAGCAGAGTTCTTGCCGCCAATGACCACAACGTCCGTTTCGTAATACGGATGCGGATCGTGATAGTAATGATGAACCTTACTCAGAGTCTCGCCGGGAATTCCCATCCAATTGGGCAGGTCATAGTAGCCGGTCGAGATTGCCAGTTTGCGAGCTTCGATGGCTCCCGGCCGGCCGAAACGGTCCACGGTGTGCACCGTAAAAGAGCCATCGCTGCCCGTCACGCTCTCCACGCGGTGGTACTGGCGCACGTCCAGGCGGTAGTAGGCCGCCACCTGGCGGTAGTACTCGAGCGCCTCGCTGCGCGTGGGCTTGGCATTCGGGCTGGGAAAGGGGATGCCGCCGATCTCCAGGCGCTCCGAGGTGGTGAAGAACGTCATGTGCGCGGGATAATGAAAGATGGAGTTGCAGACGCAGCCCTTGTCCACCAGCACCACACGGAAGCCCGCTTTTTGCGCCTCAATGGCGCATGCCAGCCCCGTCGGCCCCGCGCCCACCACAAGGAGATCGAAGACCGGATCCTGCGCCGATTTCAAATCCAACGGCTGGTCGCTCATGCTTCTAGATTAGGCCATACGCAGACCTGCTGGCAGGGGAAGGGGTTCATTGAAACAAAAATAGCTCCGGCTTTCGCTACACCCCGTACTGCCCGTTTTCGGAGATTGTGCCTGCTCACGCGAGCGCCGGCGACGGTTCCATCATGGGAATCGGGATCGGCTCAGCCGAAACAACCGCAGGCGGCTGCGCTGCCGTAGTTGCCAGCTGGGACGGCGCATGGGCTGTGCGCGTCAACCTATGGACAAAATGGTAGGGCGGCCAAGGACCCGAGAGCTGCATCTGACACTCCCGCATCACCGTGATGGTGGTGGCGAATTTGTTCTGGTAGCGCTCCACGCACTTGCGGTCGATCAGATGAGCGATGTCCAGCATCATCTTGCCGTTTTCCATCAACCGGCAGCTCACTTCCTCGTCGAGAGGGATGAAAAGCTTGTGCATCTGGAAGCTAACCGCGCGAGCCCGCGTCTGCCGCTCCCGGGCCCGCGAAGCGTTCTCCCGCAGATTACTCAGGTATTCGCGGCCCTGGCGCTCGGCGTTCAGATGCTTCTCCATCTCGCGCCCGCAACAGTCGTCGACGAAGATCTTCAGATGCATCTCCGTCTTACCGCGCAGCTTATCGATGTTGCCAAGGAACTGGCGCTGATTGGAGCGGACGGACTTGCGCAGCGTCACGTCGTCATTGAAGACGGTGCCAAAGCGGAAGGGAAGCACCGTAGAGTGTTGAAAACAATCGGCGATCACGCGCGCGTGGTCCACGCCTGACTTGTGATTGAAGATTTCCTGGGGGCTGTGCTCGCTAACGATGACCGCGAGATCGCTTGCCGGGTAAAGAAAAACCTGATTGCCACTGACCCCAAAGACCGACTCCATAGGAACCGGTTTACGATGACGAGCTAATGCCGGAAATGCTTGTTTTTCACCGATGCAGTAGGCATACCATGCCATGACGAGACACTCCGTCCGCGCGCACCGTAAATCCCAGGCGTCGCTGGTTGATAAAGCTCTGTGAACTTGAGAACAACTGCATGCATAGTGGATCGTATGGAAGGACCGTGTTCACGGCCTCTTAAACTAACCGGACTATAGTCTTTCGAAAATACGACTGGCAACAGTCCGCTGGAAAAAGTTAACAAGGCGTTGCGATTTGCGCAAAATCGTGTTGATAGAAGACAAAGTATTGTTGATATTACGGAATTTAAGGTTTTTGAGGCGCATCCAGAAGACTTCCCCCTATGCTCTATCGGTCGCTCAGCCGCTACCCGGGAAGTCTCCAAGCGCCGTTCAAAAGAGCAGAGTTTCGTGCCCGTTTTCCACAGAATTTGTGCCTGGCCATCCGCTCGCTGCGCCCAGACTGCGCCTGTCCTTTTCTGTAGTCGAAGCGAGTTGGCGAACTCTAGTAGACTCAACGGAAGAATGCGTGCCTCTTCCAGCTTCGTTCGCCGGTGCTTATTCCTTCTGGGTCCAGTCTCGCTACTGGCCACCCTTCCGCTCGCCGTCCTCTTCATTTCCGCATCTGCCGCCGCCCAGGGAACCCATCTTTGGACTCAATCGCAGATGGAGGAGTTTGAAAAGGGCACTCCCGCCGGGGTTTCCATCGAGAGTGACGGTCACCTGCGCCAGGGGCCGGGTCTCACCGAACTGTCGACCACCCCCTCGACGTTCGTGTGGTCGATTGCCGCCGACAAGAATGGCCGCATCTTCGTCGGCACCGGCTCTCCTGCAACCGTGCTGCGCCTCGGCGAGAAGCCGGGGGAAAAGCCGTTCACGCTCTTCGAGACCAGAGACCTCAGTGTGCAGGCTCTCGCCATTGGTCCCGATGGCGCGCTCTATGCCGCCACAGTGCCGGGCGGCAGAGTCTACAAGCTCAATCCCGACGCCACAACCAAGCTGGATGAATCCAATGCGCCAGTGGCGTTCGACGCTTCGGAAGCGGACGGCGCCGCCGGCAACAGCAAACCCGCCTCGTACTCAAGCGCACAATCGCGCTACATCTGGGATCTAACCTTCGATTCTTCCGGGCGGCTCTACATCGCCACGGGCAATCCCGGCGCCGTCTACCGCGTCGACCCCAACAAGCCCGGCGCGGCGCCGGAACTGTTCTTCAAGAGCGACGAGGCGCACATCCGGGCGCTTGCGTGGGACCGAATGGGCAATTTGATCGCCGGTTCCGATGGCTCAGGGCTGGTCTATCGCATTGACCCGCACGGCAAAGGCTACGTGCTCTTCGAGTCTCCACGCCGAGAGATCACGTCTCTTGCCGTCGACGCCAACGGAACCGTTTACGCAGCCTGCGTGGGCGACAAGAGCCGCAATCCGTTGCCTCCGCTTCCGGTGCAGGGGGTAGCTGCGGTCACCATTACAGTGGTTCAACCCCAATCGCTGCAGGCAGCCAACGCCAGCGCCTCAGTGCCCGAGGGGACGGAGATTTATGCTTTGGCGGAGGGCCAAGCGCCGCGCAAGCTCTGGTCCGGCAAAGACGAGATCGTTTACGCATTGGCCGTCCGCCGCGACGGCCTCCTCGCGCTAAGCGGAAATCGCGGGCGAATCTTTCTCATCCAGGACGACGGCAGCTACGCCGACATCGGTCACCTGGAAGCGCAGCAGGGCCTGAGCCTGGCCGAAGTGATGTAC
>JBEKXX010000082.1:0-14482 GCA_049511595.1 Occallatibacter sp.
GATCCCGATCCGTTGACCGTGGCTACGATGATGCTGAAGTCGTTGACGACGCGCGGGCGCGCACTGCTTTCACCCTGTTCTTGTCCCAGGGCCAGGTTTCCAGTCGCCATGTGGCGGGATTCCCTTCCGATGAATTCTGCCGTTCTACAGGCGCCGGCTCACTTCTCCAGGTTCGCGGCTCTTTGCGCCCCAATGTGATTATAGTCACTTCTTGCCTCGACCGTCTCTTTCCGCGCCACAAAGGTAACCTCCCCGCTTCTCCGCTCCAGCAAACAGCCCCACGACCGGCCATCTCTCCCGCAACCGCTTTGTTTTCATCGCGTCAGCGTGCCCCGCGTGGGTGCCCCATCCTTGTGGCGCCTTCTGCCGCAAGGGTGGGATCGCACTCACTTGGCCCTGCCACGAAGAAAACTACCGGCTACTGGCTATTACTGGCTACTGGCTATTTTCTACTGGCTACTGGCTACTGGCTACTGGCTGTCTTTCCGCATCCCTCTTCCACCGCGCAATCAGCGCCAGCGCAATCACAATCAGCGCCAGCGTCAACCCAATCCACAATCCGTAAATCCCCCAGCGCAGTCCAAAACAAAGAAAGAATCCCAGCGGCAATCCCAGCACCCAATACCCCACCAGGTTCGCCCACATCGGAGCTTGCGTCTCTCCCAGCCCGCGCAGCGCGCCCGTACTCACCGTCTGAATCCCGTCGAACACCTCAAACGCCGCCACAATCGCCAGCAGCCCCGGCCCCACCGCCAGCACGCGCGCATCGCTCGTATACAACTCGATCAGCGGCCTCGGCCACGCCAGAAACGCCACCGCCGCCAGCAGCATGAAGCTCGTGCCCAAACCCAGCGCCAGCCATCCCGCCCGCCGTGCCCGCGCCGCGTCTCCCGCGCCCACCGCGTGCCCCACGCTCACCGCCGCCGCCGCGGAAATTCCCAGCGGCACCATGTACGTCACGCTCGCGTAGTTCAGCACAATCTGGTGCGTGGCCAGCGCCACCGGCGTCAGGTACCCGGCGGAAAACGTCGCCAGGTTCCACGCGCCCACCTCCAGCAGAATCTGCCCCGCCGCCGGAGCGCCCAGCCGCCACAGCCGCTTCAGCCGCGCCGCCTGCGGCCCCGCCCAGTGCCGGAACAGCGGATGACCGCGCCTGCGCTCGTACCTCCACGCAAATCCCATCAGCGCCAGCGCCATCGTCACGCGCGCCAGCACCGTCGAAATTGCCGACCCGTTCACGCCCAGCGCCGGCATTCCCAGCTTGCCGTAGATCAGCACCCAGTTACCGAACCAGTTCACCAGGTTCGCCGCCACATAGGTCACGGTAATCACGCGCACCTGGCCCACGCCCTGCAAATACCGCCGCGACGCGCTGTAGAGCAGCAGCGGCAGAGTGCCCCAGTTCAACAGCCGCAGATATCCGCTCGCCGGTTCGGCTACCTCCGCCGCAATCCCAAAGTGCGGAAAGCCCACGCTAGCCAGCCAAATCCCCGCCATGATCGGCACGGCCGCAATCGCCGCCAGATACACGCCCTGCGCCAGCCACCGATGGCACTCGTCATGATCCCTGCGTCCGTAGGCCTGCGCCACCAGCGTATCCAGCCCCAGCATCAGCCCCACGCCAAACAAGCTCGGCGTATAGCAAACGGCATTGCCCAGCGCCACGGCCCCAATCGCCGCCGGACCCAGCCGCCCCACCATGATGGTGTCCACCACGCCCATCAGCATCCAGCCCAGCTCGCTCAACACCACCGGAAGGGCCAGCGCCGCCATCGCGCCCAGCTCCCGCCGCCACTCCGCCCGCCCCTCCCTCTGTTCTCGACCCATCTCTCCAATGTATCCGTGACCCCGCCGCAGTCCGCCAGCCCAACTCACATCATCGCCATCCTGAACACTCAAACAAACGTTGTCATCCTGTGAGCGGGCCGCGCTTTTTCGGGCGGCCCGCGGAGTCGAAGGATCTGCGGTTGCTTTTTTCCTCACTTCGGAGGAACAGCAACGGAGGGAGGCGCGGGTTTCAACCCGCGCAATATCATCCACTATTCTTGAAGAAGAAAAGTACGCGGCGAAGCCGCGCTCAAATCTTTGCCTCGAATCGCGAATGACACCCCCCCAACGCATCGGCACGTTGTAAGCTGTTGCTAACAATGACCAGGCCCTCATCACTCCTCGATACGCGGGTAATCTACTGCGGCGACAATCTGGAGCAGTTGCGTAAGCTGCCCGACGCCTGCATCGACCTCATCTATATCGATCCGCCGTTCAATTCCAATCGGAACTACGAGGTCTTCTGGGGCGAGACCAAAGAGAAGCGCGCTTTTGAGGACCGTCACGAGTCCACGCAGGCATACATCGAGTTCATGCGGCCCCGATGTGTGGAACTGGCGCGCGTGCTGAAGAAGACCGGCAGCTTTTACTACCACTGCGACTGGCACGCCAGCCATTACGTCAAGGTGATGCTGGACCAGATTCTCGCAGAAAACAACTTTCAAAGTGAGATTATCTGGCATCGGACACTTTCAAAAGGATTGGCCTTCAATGGGTTTCCAAACAATCACGACACGATCTTTCTTTACAGTGGTGGCGGCAAAACTACTTTCAACAGGCCCTACGATCCATACGATCCAGAAAATCTAGATGAAAAGACCTCAGGAAAGTACTGCCACCGCGACCCCGATGGGAGAGTTTATCGGCTCAGTGACCTCACGAACCCAAATCCGGATCGGCCCAATCTGACTTACGAATTTCTAGGGCACACAAAAGTTTGGCGATGGACGAAGCAGAGGATGCAGGAGGCCTATGAATCCGGAATTATCTTCCAGGCGGACCCCAGTAAGATACCTCAAATGAAGCGGTATCTCGATGAACAGGAGGGGCGCCCGATTGATACGGTTTGGATGGATATTCCGCCGATCAACTCTCAGGCCAAAGAGCGACTTGGGTACCCAACTCAGAAGCCACTCGCGCTTCTTGACCGGATAATCAGCGTCAGCAGCAACGAGAACGACATTGTTCTAGATGCCTTCTGCGGTTGCGGAACAGCCTTGGTCGCAGCACAGAAGCTCAACCGCCAATGGATCGGAATCGACATCTCTCCAACTGCCTGCCGGGTAATGGCGAAGCGGCTGCGGGATGTCTGCAAAATGCGCGAGGATGAGAACTATTGGCTTAACGGCAAAGGCTTCGTCGTACGCGACCTGCCATGGACCGAAAAGCAGCTCCGTACCATTCCGCCGTTTGAGTTCGAGAACTGGGCGGTCATTGCGCTGGGAGGCATTCCCAACAAGACGCAGGTCGGTGACATGGGAATCGACGGGCGCATTTATCCCATCGGTTCCGAGCCCACCGCCGCCGGAAAGGAAGCCGGGCAGCTCGACTTCATGGACGACTGGTACCCAATCCAGGTGAAACAGATGGACAAGGTAGGCCGTCCCGACATCGACAAGTTTGAAGCGGCCATGATGCGCACGAAACGCAAGAAAGGCTTCTTCGTCGGCTTCGACTTCAGCAGCGACGCCCTCCGCGAGATCGATCAGTTCTTCCGCCGTGAGCACATAGCGATGGTTCCGCTAACCGTGCGGGAGATTCTCGACGAAACAATCGCGCAGCGGCTTATTTGAGGGCGACTATCGCCCGATTTGACTCCATTTCGGCTTGGGGTTATCCTTCATTACTCCACAAGAAAGGAATAGCAAGTGCTACCGAAACGATTATCCGAAGTGAAGGCAAACTTGGAAGCGAAAACATACAACGCACGCACCGTGATGGAAGACGAGCTCTTGGAAGAGCTACAAACCCTCGAAAAATTACTTGAGTCGAGCCCGGACATGCGCAAAATCGCGAAAGATTCATTTTCAGAGACGCGAATGACAAGTGGCCCAACTGGTCGCTGCCCATGCTGCGGTAGGTAATTATTGTGAAAGGGCGATTCCGAGTCTATCAAGAACCAAACGATCCGCGGGACATCCGGTTTGAGGTCTGCGAGGATTCAACAGAGGACATCCCAACAGACCAGCTTGGATTGCGAGATGAATGTCAAGCGGCGCTAACGGTCATCCGCATCATCTGCCCTGACGAGCGGAATTTCAGGGAGTATTTTAACCACCTTGTTTCTCTTGCCCAAGCCGGGCTGGTCGGCCAAACCGCAAATCCCGAACTAGCTGACCGCGCCTTAGAAGGACTTAAGCAAGATATTACTGCCCGTGAAGCAGGCCGGATAAAGAACGGATACATGAAGAAACTTGGCTATTGCGCCCTGATCGGTGTTGCAGCGCTGGTGGTGGCGTGGGGCGGATTGGCTTGGTGCAGTGTGGGACTCTGGCCGCAAGAGTTGGTGAAATTTGAAATCGGCACAATGCTAGGAGTCTGGCTTTCGTTTGGAACGAGAAAGCCAGTCCTAAAATTTGAAGACCTTCACATCCTAGAAGAGGACCGGCTCGAACCTGTGGTGCGTCTTGTGTTCACAGGTGTTCTGGCCGGTACGGTCGCACTGCTCTTCTTTTTGCATGTAGTCGATGTAACGCTCGGAGCATTGAGCACTGACCAAATCGCAGGCAATGGGTGGGCCGCACTGCTCTTTGGGATTCTCTCAGGGGTAGGCGAGAAGGCCCTAGCAACTAACGTCAGCCACCAGGCAGCAATTCTCCTGAAGTCGTAGTTGAATCAGTCGGCATTCGTCATCTAACCGGGTGCCCTAGGTTTCGATTTTGAGACTTCACCCTTAATCACCGCTCATACACTTCGCGCCGGTGTCCGATGCGCAACACGAGAATGAGTACCAGCTTGTCCTCAATGGAGCAGATGAGCCGGTAGTCGCCGACGCGATACTTCCAGAACTCGCCCAGCTTGGAGCCGTGTAGAGCCTCTCCGATGCTCCGCGGATTGTCCAGCGTAGCGACGCGGTCGTTTAGAAATTTCAGAATGCGCCGCGCGATCTGCGGATCCAGCTTGTCGAGCTGCCGGTCAGCCTCCTGGGACAGTTCAACCTTCCAGGCCATGCTTCTTCATCGCGCTTTCCAGGGGAACGGTCCTGCTGCGGCCGGCGCGAATCTCTTCAAGCGCCGCCTCGGCCAGATAAATGTCTTCGAGGTCGGCGAGGTGCCGGAGAACCGCCTCTCTGGCGTAGTAGGTCTTGGTTCGCCCGGTCCGTTTCGCCAGCCGGTCAAGGCGCTTCTCGACATTTTCAGGAAGCCTGATGGCAAGCATATTTCCACTCCGCTATACACGTATAGCATAGCCCACACTGCCTCCTCCTGTCCACCTCGGGTGAGCTACTTCTCAGGGTAGCGCGGTCGCCAACGAATCTTGGCCACTGCCGAGCCTGCTCCAAGTCAAGCCACAAATTCTCTAAATCGTTCATCCTACTAACCTTCCATTTGCAGGGAATTATGCTCATTCAGGGCATACTCATTCCATAAGTGTTCAACCAGGTCTTCCGCGCCGGCGGCCAGCCGTTCGCTGTCTGCCGTCTGCTCCCGGCTACTGGCTATTGGCTCCTGGCTACTGGTTATTGGCTACTGGCCACTGGCTCCTGGCTACTGGCTATTGGCTACTGGCTATTGGCTACTGGCTACTGGCTACTGGCTATCCACTGCTCACGGTCCCCTGATCCCTGGATTGGCATTTGGTATGCAAGGTATGGGCAAGGTATGGGCCAACCCATAAGTCCTTTGCTATCAAATATGGAGGTATGCCATACCGGGGGAGGGAGGGATAGATACTAAAGGGTAAACAGCCGCCGGAACCAGCCCGATGGCCGTCGTTTTTAGGCGCCGCTTACTCCGCAAGCTCCGCTGGCCTGCTGACTCGCTGGCTGGCTCTGACCACTGATCACTGACTACTGACCACTGGCTTTTAAGCCACTGCCGGCCGCAGCTCCACCTGCTTCGTCGTGATTTTGATTTTTGCCGGAGCGACGGTGCCGCCGCGCACGATGGTGCTCGCTTCAATTTCAATCGTGCCCGCCGTTTTAGTGGATTGCACGATCGCCTGCGCGAGGCCGTTGAAGAGCGAGCGGCGCGGCGCCTTGTCGCTCTCCTGGCAGTTGGGATCGCCGTTGCCCACGCCGATGAGCGCGCCCTCGCCGGTAACCTTGAAGTGAATGGGATTCGACGCCGTGGGCAGGGCGCGGCCAGCGCCGTCGAGCGCCTCGACGGTGAGAACGGCGACATCTTCGCCGTCGGCGTCGATGGCCGTGCGATCGGCGGTGAGGCGCAGCGAGGCAATCGGTCCCGTCGTCTCGCGTTTCTCCGTGAGCACGAGCCAGCCGTTCTTCCACCCGCGCGCCTCGATGGCGCCCGGCTCGTAGCGCACCTTCCACTCCACATGCCCGAAGCGCGGAACCTTTTGCCGGCCCGCGCTCTTGCCGTTGACGAACAGCTCCACTTCGTCGACGTTTGAGTGCACCCACACGGGAATCTCGTCGCCTTCCCTTCCTTCCCACGTCCAGTGCGGGAAGAGATGCAGCACGGGCTCCCTGGTCCACCACGCCTTGTAGTAGAAGAAGCTGTCCTTGGGCAATCCGCAGGTGTCCACGATGCCGAACTGCGAGCTGATCGAGGGCCATCCGTAGGGCGTGGGTTCGCCGCGATAGTCGAAGCCGGTCCAGGCAAAGCCGCCCGCCTCCCACTCGCGCGTGGCGTAGAACGTCCACCACTCCTCGGCGAGCTCGCCCCAGCCCGGCTGATTCACGTCGTATGCACTCAGCGTGTTGCGCAGCGGATCGGTTTGATAGCAGCCGCGCGTCGAAAGCGCGCTGGCGGTTTCAGAACCGTAGATCGGCTTGCCGGGATGTTTCAGGTGGAAGCCGTCGGGAAATTGCAGGTGGTAGTTGAAGCCGATGATGTCGAGCGCAGTGGAGTCGCCTGTTTCGTTGTCGCCGTCGACGGCGGCGGAGACGACACGCGTTGGGTCAAGCTCGTGGCAGCGGCGCACCATGGTGGCGGCGATCTTCGCGCCCTCTTCGGCCATCGGGCCTTGCAGTCGATCCTCCTCGTTTCCGATGGACCAGAGAATAATCGACGGCGAGTTGCGGTAGCGCTTGACCATGACTTCTAGCTGCGCCATGCTCTCCGGGCTGGAGCTCATCTGGCGCGTCTCGCACATCATCATCATGCCCATGCGGTCGCAGGCCTGAACCAGTTCCGGCGTGGGCATGTTGTGCGAAGTGCGCACGGCGTTGCAGCCCATGCCCTGGAGCACGGCGACGCGAAAGGCCTGCAGGCGGTCGGGCAGCGCCACGCCGACTCCGGCGTGGTCGTGGTGGTTGCACGTGCCCTGGATCTTGAGCGGCTGGCCATTGAGGAAGAAGCCCTTGTCGGCGTCGAAGCGGGCAGTGCGCACGCCGAAGCTGACACGCTCGGCATCGCGGACCTTATCGCCGGTCTTGACGGTGACGATGGCGGTGTAGAGATTGGGAGTGTCGACCGACCAGAGGACCGGCTGGTTGATCGTAGCGGTTGCCTGGAAGGTTGCAGCCCCGTCCACTGCGATCTGCTGCGCAGGCGCATCGGCCGCGGCTACAATCTTCCCGGCAGCATCCAGGATCTGCCAGCTCACCGCGGCTGCTTCGGCGGACTTGCCGTCATTCACAACGCCGGCGCCGAGCGAAAGCGCTGCGGCACTGCCGTTGACCTCGGCGCGGACGTAGCTCTCCCACTTGCCCAGGTGCAGAGGATCGGTCTTCGTAAGCCACACGTGGCGGTAGATCCCGGCGCCCTCATAGAACCATCCGTCGCCATAGCTCGCGTCCGCGCGGACCACGATGCAGTTTTTGGCGCCAACGGCGAGGAAGTCGGTGATATCGAAGCGGAAGGGGGCATAGGCGTTGTCGTTGCGTCCGATGAAGCAGCCGTTGACAAAGAGGAGGATGTCGCGAAAGGCGCCGTCGAACTCGACGGCGATGCGGCGGCCGGCGTCGGCGGCAGGGATCAAGAACTCGCGGCGGTACCAGCCGATGCTGGTCTCCGGGTAGCGCCGGCCCAGCGGCTTGTAACCATGCGATTGCAGCTCGTCGTCGCGAACGAAGGGCAGCTCCACGACCCAGTCGTTGGGCAGGTTCAGCGAGCGCCATTTCGAGTCGTCGTAGCCGACGCGTGCGAACTTGAAGTCGCCCGTCTTGGCGAAGGCATCCTGGTTGACTGCGAAATCCAGATCCTTGGACGGGTCGCATCCGTTGCCGAATTGGAACTTCCAGCCAAAGTCGAAAAGGAGTTGCTCGCGCGGTGCCACGGCTGCCAATGCACCAGCACTTGCAGCCCGAGGAGAGGCAGCGAGCAGAGCGGCGGTGCGCGCCCATGCCGACCGGGCGATGAGTGAAGATGCGGAAAGCGCCACACCGGAACAAAGCAGATCGCGGCGTGTGATTGGAGACATAGAAGACCTCTTTCGCATGGAAGATTCGTCCCGGATCAAAGCCCATCGTAAAGCAGCGGCAACAAGGCACTATAAATCAGCCCGCGCCCGGCTGTATACGCTTTCAAGTCCTTCCCGGCATGCCCCTCGGCCCAGGTTCCGGCCACGCCGCCACCGGATTTGACAACATGCAAGTGTGCTACATTCAAACTGTCACGTCGCTCCGCGGAGAGATGGCCGAGCGGTTTAAGGCGCACGCTTGGAAAGCGTGTGTACTTTAACGAGTACCGTGGGTTCGAATCCCACTCTCTCCGCCATGTTTCTCCATATCCCGTACATTCCATTCGTAAGTTATAGGAAATAGACGGCTTTTTCGATTCCCGTCTGGCCAGCATTGGCAAATGCCTGACACGTCCACCACGAAATCGATCGACTCTCCGATTTTGGTTTCTTTGCCAGAAGATGTGAGCGTGGCTGCGAATTTACGAGTTTATCGATGCGATGGAGGGCCTTCCCGGCGGAGTTTGCGTGGATCGTCGCCAGGGATTCCCGGTGGAAACATTCAGGGATCGAGCAGCGCTTGCGCTTTGATAGGTCATCTACTTAAAGTTGAAAACTACGTTGATCGTTGTTTCAACTTCTAATGGCTCGTTGCTGAGCCGATACGGCTTGTAGCGCCAGCTCCGCACGGCATCGATGGCGGCCTGCTGCAACATGGCCGGTCCGCTCACAACGTGTAAATCCTTAATCGTTCCGTCCTTTGAAATCGTAGCGTGCAGCACCACTGTGCCAGACACCTGGGCTGCTTTAGCAATGGACGGATAAACGGGCTGCGTCTCGTAAATCAGCATTCCGGCCGCTACGCCAGATGAAATGGAAAGCGGTTTGGAAGGTACAACTTTAACGGCGGGCTGTGCGCGCCCGCTGAAGGCGCCGACATTCGCGCTGCTACCGCCCAGACCATCCGCACCGTTCGTGCCAAAGCTCACGGGGGGAGGCGCATTTTCCGCGACTTGCTTCTCAATGCCTTGCGGAATCTGCGTTGGCGCAGTGAGTTGATCGTCCATCATTTTCGTCTGCGTTTTCGTCGGCACCTGTGGCGGCTTCACTCTGTCCCCTGCATTGGCCGGCTGGTTATCCGTTGCCTGTTGCTTTTCGGCCGTTGCCGACGGCTTTTCCTGAGTTAGCGGTTCACTAGCCAGCGGATTCGGAGTGTGCGTCTCCAGCTGAGTACCGGTTGCTTCCGGAAGCGGCTGAACAGATCGTTTCGCCACGGACTTCGTTCCATGATGGAACAGCAGGATCATGAGTATGAGCGAAAGCAGAATCGAACAGGTGCTTACGGCAGCAACAGTCATCCACTTCTTTTTCGCCGTCTTCTGCACTCCCTTAACTTCGATATTCATCGATGGAAACAACTGGATGAGAGCCCCGTGAGCTTTGCGTTTCAATGTCGCCGTGGGTTCGGGTGAGTTACTCATTCCATCCACCATGGCGACGTTTGGCAAACCCGGCGCCACGGGAACCTCATTCGTGGTATAGCTAGCCTCCAGCCCTTGCGAAGCGCGGCTGGACGATCCATCCGCCGGCTCGCTGGTCAACTCTTGCTGCTTAACAAGGACTGGTCCGGACGAGGCTGAACCCGAAACACGCGGTTTCTCCACCTCAGGCAGCAAGGTTGCTTTGCGCTCAGCGGATTGCCCTAGCGGCTTTGGAGTCTTGCCGAAGGAATGAGCGGCTATCCACGCTCCCCATTCGTCACGAGAGTTGACAGGCTTAGCCGTAGGAGATGCTTCGCTATCCCCATCGCTGAAATCTTGTTGCTGCTTAACAAAGACTGGTGCAGACGAAGTTGAACCCGAAACACGCGGCCTGTCCACCGAAGATGCCAGGGTTGCATCGCGGTCAACGGATTGCCCAAGCCCCTTCGGAGTCTCGGTGAAGGAATGAGAGTCTAGCCATGCTTCCCATTCTTCACGAGGGTTGACAGGCTTAGCCGTAGGAGAACCTTCGCTATCCCATTCGCTGAAATCCGCGGGAAGCGTTTCAGGTAGCGGCGGAGCTATTTTTTCTGGAGATGCCATTGATCGTCCTCACCTTTCAGATAGACAGCGCCTTTGTACGTACGCGTTTCGCGCGGGTTTGTCTTGGCGACCGCGCGCTCGCCTGCTACTTCCGCCGGCGACGAATCTGCAGGGGCAGAGTTGGTTGCTGCGAAGGTCCGCGTGAACGGCGTATCAACGGCTGCGGTTGGTTGCGAAGCAATGTCAGGCGATCCTTTCACCTCAAGCACGACCGCAGCTTGCGCCGTGGCGTGTTTTTCAGTGTCCGACGGAGTGAACGATACGGAGAGGTTATATGTCCCCGGCGCGAGTACGTGGCCCGCGGAAGGAGTGTAGACAAATGTTCCCGGAACCGATGCCGTAGCGTTCAACTGAGCGGCGCTCAACGCGGCGCCGTAGGAAATAGCAGAGGGGGCCGGCCAGATGATTAGGGTTGGTAACTTCTCGGTAATCGTGAGCGGCACGACGGCAGGCGCCGTTGTGTAATTCAGAGTGTCGGCCGGAGTGAAGGTTACTGAGAGCTCATGCACTCCCGGCGTAAGTATCTCGCCCGCGGCAGGTGTATAGGCAAAAGATCCCGGCACTGTCGCTGTGGCGTTGAGCTGAGTAGCGCCGATGGCCGCGCCGTAGGCAATCGGATCCGGCGCCGGCCAAGTAATGGCAGGAGTTGCCTTGGCCACACTCAGCGTCGTGGCAGTCTGCGAGGTTGAGTAGCCCACAGTATCTGCGGGAGTAAAAGCGACCGAGAGTTTATGCTCCCCAGCCGCAAGCACAGCCCCTAACCCAGGGTTGTATTTGAATGTTCCCGGAACCGACGCCGCGGCACACAGTTGCTTGGTGCTCAGCTGTGTGCCGTATGTGATTGGATCGGGTTTCGGCCACTGGATGACAGACGCAGCTTTGGCCACAGTGAGCGACACGGTGGCATGTGCCGTGTTGTAGTTCGCGCCGTCCGCGGGCGTGAAGGTTACCGAGAGCCTATGCATTCCCGGGGGGAGCACCTCGCCCGGCGCGGGAGAGTAATCGAATCTTCCAGGTACCGGCGTCGAGGCATTGAGTTGAGCATTGTCCAATGCGGCGCCGTAGATGATCCCGGCAGGTGTTGGCCAAGAGAGGGCCGGCGTTGCCTTGGCCACAACAATTGAAACCGCGGCCTGCTGCGGGGCGCAGCCGCCGGAGTCTGCCGGAGTGAATGTCACCCATAGCGAGTGCGTTCCGACTGGCAGTACATAGCCTGGGCCAGGTGTGTAGACCAAAGTCCCCTCGACCGATGGCGTGGCATTGAGCTGGGCAAAGGTGAGCTTGTCCCCGTATGTAATCGGGTCGGGTGCCGGCCATGCGATGGCCGGAGTGGTGCGCGCATCGGCCGAAGTCAAAATCGTAGTGCTCGAGAGTTCCCCATTGCCAGAATCCACCTGCGCAGTATTTCTACCGTGGCTTATAAGCCGAAAATCCATCTTCTTTTCTTGTGGAATAGGGGGTCCGGTAATCGAGCTGGCCATCTCCAGGCTTATGCGCGAAATGCTTGTTTCTGCAAGCCCGGTGTCGCCATGCTGCAGCGCTCGCGCAGCGTCCTGATCGTCGGGAATCTTCCACCGTACCGGCCTGCCGAGAGCCTTGGCGATGACATCTTCGTTCACCGGTTCCAGGAAGCGAGGCTCGAACCGGTTGATCACGATTTCCAGGTTTGGACTTCCTTCGGCGAAGAACTGTGAGATAAGGCGATTTGAATTGCGCAGCTCGGAGATGCCGGTCTGGCTGACCAGGTAAACGGTAGAGGCATCTTCGAAGAGAACCTTAGCCGCCACATCGATCCTCGATCCCACATCTACGATCACATGATCGAATTCGTGCCGTGCAATTGCGATCAACTTGTCGATGGCGCCTTTGGAAACCTCACCCTCGGGAACTTTGGTGGGAGCTGCCAGTACGAATACTCCTGACCGATGCTTGACCAGGAGGTTTTGAAGAAGACTCGCATCCAGCCGATCGATATTCCGGAGGGCGTCCACAGTCGAGTAACCTGCAGAAATCCCCAGGCACAGTGCCGCGTCTCCAATGGGAAGAGCGAGGTCGATCAGCAGGATCTTTTGGCCGGATTTCTGGGCCAGAGCGATGGCAACATTGCAGGCGACCGTCGTAACGCCGGATCCTCCTTTGGAGCCGGCAAAGACGAGCAACTTTCCCATAGTATTCTCTGCTGGGAGACCTTTCTCACGAAGGGTGGTATTGGTCCGAACAAGAGCCTCGGCCATAGCGCCTTGCTCTAGGGGTAGAAGGAGGTACTCACAAGCGCCTGCATGCATGAAGCGAACCGCAAATTTCGGATCGGCATTCTCCGAATAGACCATGATCGTCCCCGCGCTGGCGGCACTCGCTCTTTCCACTAGTTCCAGAGCGGCATCTGGGTCACTGTCCAGGTCGAGGATGACAACGTCGAACGAAGCCAGCAATCTTTGCAAGTGACCAAGTTCCGGGGGGTAGGAATCGAACTCGCGGACATTGACCCGACGAGTTTCATCAAGAGCCTTGGCCACTGCCGAGCGCCGCTCCTCGTCTGGGCCGATCACGGCAGCCGACAAGAACTCGGCCTCAACGATGTCAGCATATTTGGCGCCAAAATTTGGTGACACTTCTGCTGAATTCACGGTATGAAGTGCTCCTTGAGGTACCTGCTCCCTTTCCGCTCAAATCTCAAATCGACATCTTGCCGGGGAGCCGAACTCACGGGCTTCTTCTGCCCATAACGAACAAATGTGGTGCAATTCTGGGAGGAACCTCCAATGCGAACGCCAATTTATGACTGCATGCCAAACAAGTTGCCGTGGGACGATGGTAACCATTTTTAGCCAGATACGGAACTTAGATAACCATCTATATGTATTACTAAAGTTTTATTAGCCATTCTGAGCGCACCGTTTCTCCAGCCAAGCGCGATTACAGTTCTCTTGCGATCAGCAAAATAAGCTAGCTATGTGACCACGAATCGGTAGGCTAGGTGTTCAAGTCACTTCCGGCCTAGCCACGCAAGTAATGTAAAATCTACTCATTACGCCGAGAGCTTTGCTCGGCGCTCTTTTTTCCACTAGCTATCAGCATACTGTCAGCACATTTGTGCGCAGCGGCTCCAGATTGTCAGGGCCAGCGTTATACACGATCAGGTGAGAGGGACGACAGCTCTCCACTTTTCTAGGTTCATATTCTGACGGGGGTATATAAATGCAGCCTTTTCCAGGCCTTGCCAACAGGTGGGTTCTGGACCATCGAGTCCGCCCTCACCGGAACTGCATAGGGAGCATTACCTCCTAAGTTTCAGTGGATGCAAGCGATTTCGGCACATAAGGCGTCCGCCCTGGACACGTTCTCGGCAAACTGGTTCAGACTCTGAGTGCTCAGGAACCCCCACGGGACCGTGCCAGGCTGTGGGCTCTCACCGAGTCGCGCCGATTTGTCGAGTTTGACCTTGGGCTTGTCAGTGCAGGCAGTTTTGGCAGCCGCTTGCTGGGTAGCGGAATCGGCGCAGCCCGTCTGTCCCTCTTCTGTCGCCTAGTCGTTGCGCCGCGCATTGTCTCCCGTGGCAACTGCGCCCGCGAGTCCGCCGATTTCCATCCTGCACCTTGCGATTCAGGACTCCCCGAACCTGTGTCATCAGCCGCACCGATCGAGAACTTCGTTCAGGGCCGACATACAAGCACCTTCAAGACAGAGCCCAAAAAGCTACCAAAATGACCTCTTTTACGCTAACACTTATCCCGAGTGGGCGACTGTTGAGAGACGGCGTAGCGTTAGGATAAGGAACGGGGAGTAGGTCCGATGCTTGTCGTTCACGTGCATGTGCGGGTCAAACCCGAGTCAGTTGCCGACTTCAGGCAGGCTACCATTGAAAATGCCCGCTGCAGCGTTCAGGAACCCGGTATTGCGCGCTTCGACGTGATCGAGCAGCAGGACGATGCGACGCGGTTCGTGCTGATCGAGGTCTACCGTACGCCGGAAGCAGCAGCCGCGCATAAAGAGACCGCTCACTACGCGAAGTGGCGCGATGCGGTCGCGCCTATGATGGCAGAGCC
>JBEKXX010000083.1:0-14389 GCA_049511595.1 Occallatibacter sp.
GCCTTGGCTCCACGAATACAACTGGCACAGACCTCATGCCAGCCTCAACCACAACACCCCGATCAGCAGAGCCGGCCTCGATCGGAACAACCTATTGACACTGCACACTTAGTCCCTGGCTCAAGCGCTTCCCTATCCCACTTCGCGCAATTCGCCGCCGCCTCATACGTGCTCTGCAAAAACTGGAGCAGCGCCCCGTCCGGGTCCGCCGACTGCCGCATCGCCTCATAGGGAAAAATGAACTCCCCGAAATTCTTGTCGAACCTCGCCTCCACGGGCGCAATCGCATACTCCCGGTAGCCCGCTGGCTCCGGATAGGCGTAGCTATAGAAAAACGGCTCGATACTTGGAGCTCCCGGCGGTCCCGGCGCTCCCGGCCAGAATCCGCAGCTGCTCACCTCGTGCGAGTACGCATCGCGCGTCACGCTATCCGGTAGCCCCGGCATGCTCGGATGCACCGGCGCTGTGCGCCCCGAGAATCTCGTGCACGCCAGATCCATCGCGCCCCAGAACAAATGGATCGGGCTCACCTTGCCAATGAATCGCGCGCGAAACACCGTGATCACCCGCGTCGATTGCAACAGAATGCGCCAGAACCGCTGCGCATACTCCGGATCGTAGGCCCGGTGTACGTCGTCTTTCTTGAACGGAATCGGTTCCGCGACTTCGCACGGCACCGGCCACACGTGGCACAGCACATCGAGGCTTCCGAGCGCCGCCATCAGCCGGCTGTAAAACTCGGCCACCGTCATCGGGGCGAGAGCGATGGTTTCCCGTCCGCCGTCGCTCGTCTCGACCACCAGCTCGTGCGCCACAAAATCGAAATCGATCTCGACCATCCGCGTCCCGTGCGCCATCGGCGTCGTGGTCAGCCCGCGAATCGTCGGATAGAGCGTCACATTCCAACTGTGATTGATCGCCGGCGTCAGCGCCATCCTCACCTTGCCCACCATCTGCAGCCACAGTTGCAGGGTGGCGCACGTATCGCTCCACGCGCTCTGCGGCAGCGCCGGCCACACCTCGTTCCCCTTCGTCACGTCTCGCTCCGCCGCCATACCGCCTCCTTGCAGCCCATCATAAGTCCCAGCTTCCGGTTGTCCACAGTGCACTGTCCACTCAACTCTGTTCCCTAGCCCCTGCCTGCTGTCTCCCTTCTCCTGCCGTCAAGTGCCTTCTCTGCCGGAACCCGCGCAACCCACTGAAAACGCGGCCCAAATAAAAACGCCGGCTTTGCCGATTAATTCGCGCGTTTCGCTAATCTGATCTCAGCATCACCAAAAAGGAACTTCGCCGGTGCCAGATGACCGTGGACCCACGTCGATGGGGGAAGCTTAGTCCCTTGTTTCCTTATTCTCTGTTCCCTGGTTTCTGCCGCGGGTATCGGCGTCTCGTAAGTTCATTGTTATCAAATATGGAGGTATGCGGAGGTACGTTTGGTGGTATGGATCGCCCCGTAAACCCTTTGTTATCAAATATGGAGGTATGCCGTACCGGGGGAGGGTGGCGGGGTTACCAATCCGGCAACAGCTTTTGAAAAGTAATGCCGCGGGCCTCGATTCCGGGACCCGGGATGCTGCACAACTGAACCCGCCCCCCGCAATTTAAGATCACCCCGCCCAGGCGCTCCGAACTGCAATCTGCTTACGACGGACTTGCCGGCTCCGTTAGTCCCTGCCTGAACCTCCCGCCGCTCGCTTCACAACTTTTACCTGCGATCCAGGGTTGGAGAGTGATAACAGGAGGGGGACGATAGGCCGCATTCCGGCGCTTGCCTGTCCTGGCGCGCGGATTTATCGTCTAATCAGACTGAGATGACGATCGCTTCGGTTCGGACATTCTTCCCCAAAGCCACTGCCGCCGCAGCCGATGAACAGGCGCGGGCGGAAAGCCTGGCCATCGCAGAAGGCCTGAAACGCCGGAGGGCCGGCCTGATCGAGGAGCTGATTGTCCGCTACCAGCACCGGCTCCTGCGCTATCTGCTCTTCCTCACCGGCAACCGCGACACCGCCGAAGACCTCTTTCAGGAGGTCTGGATGCGCATCCTGGTCCATGGCAGCCAGTTCAACGGCCATGCGCGCTTCGAGACCTGGCTCTTCACCATCGCCCGCAATCTGGTCATCGACCAGAGCCGCAAGCGCACCATGAACAGCCTCGACGAGTTGATCGACGGCGCGACCGAGGACGACCGGGCGATGACCTTTGAGGTGGTCGCGGACGACCCGACACCCTTTGACCGGGTGGCGGGCCTCGAAGACCGCGAGAGGATTGCAGCGGCGCTGCTTGAACTGGATGCACTGCACCGCGAGGTGCTGGTTCTCCGCTTTCATGAGGAGTTGTCGCTTGAGGAGATCGCCCGGGTTACCCGCGCCCCGCTTTCCACGGTGAAATCGCGGCTTTACCGCGGCATGGCGATGCTCCGGCCCAAGCTCGAATTCGCGGCTTCGCGCTTCCAGGAGGCAGTGTGAGAACGGCTGAACTGGCCGGCCACCCTGCCGGCAACCCGGCTCCGAGCCCACCCGCGGCCGATAAGGCTGCCAGCCCCGATCTGCTGTCCGCTCTTACCGGCAAGCAGGCCGGCCGCGACCGCGCTGTGGCCGAAAACACCCGCCGCGTCGTCATGGCCTCCCTCGGCGTCATGCAGGATCAGAAGGCCGGCCGCCGCCGCACGCGGTCTCTGGCCCTGGCCTCCCTGGTGCTGGCCCTCCTTGCCCTTGGGCCCTTCGTCTGGCGCGTGGCGGAAGACATCCTTGGCGGCGAGCGCTTCGGCGACATTGCCACCCAAACCAGCCTCTGGGCTTGTATCCTTTACCCGGCGATCCTGGCTGCCGTTCTGGTGGTGGGGTGGCCGCGCAACAAGCCGTAATCGCCCAATGGGCGCCCGAAAATCCGCCTGGCTTGCATAGGGCGGCAACTTCCGAGGCTTCTGCTCCGTCCATTCAAAAAGGAGCATACGTGTCTCCGGGCGCCTGGGAAAGGCCCTCCGGGGGAGGGAAGTCGCATGTCGGATTTGCAATCCATCGGCGTCAAGGAAGAAGAGCGGCTGATTCCAGTCTGGTCGATCGTCGCAGCCAGCCTGGCGTTTCTCCTCGTCGAATACTACTTCTGGGTGGTCGCGCCAGAGCAGCGCCATCATGGGCCGCAGCCTCTCGGCCTGCGTGTCTACTTCAACCTCTCCTGGGGTGTCCTCGCCTCGCTCTACTTCCTCATGGTCGGCTACATCAGCAAAGACTCCCCGCGCCGCGCCATGAGCACCCGCTTCTGGATGTTCATCTGCTTCGTTATGCCGGCGGGCATCGGCGCTGTGCTTTACTTCCTGCTGCGCCAGCCTCTGGTTTCGCGCTGCCCGGCCTGCGGCACCCACGTGCAGGGCGACTTTCACTTCTGCCCCCAGTGCAACTACCAGCTCGCCGCCAATTGCGGCAACTGCTTCCGTACCGTTCGCGCCACGGATATTTATTGCACAAATTGCGGCCACGAACTGGCCACCGATCATACCCCTGCGCGCCTGCGCGTGATGAGCGACTAGCACCATGAGCCCTCGTGGGCCAACCTGCAGAATGGGCAAGTCGCTTCATCGCAATCGCCGCGCCAGCGTCAACTCACTTGCATTAGAATCGAGTTTTCGGTCTCCATGTCCATTTCCGCGCTCATTATCGACGACGAGAAACTGGCCCGCGACGAGCTCAAATATCTTCTTGACTCGGTGGGCGGCGTGGATGTGCTTGCACAGTGCGACAACGGTATCGAGGCCGTCGATCTGATCGAGAAACACCGTCCCGATCTCGTTTTTCTCGATGTGCAGATGCCGGGGCAGGACGGTTTTGCCGTGATTCAGCGCCTCATGGAGCGCAACCGCACCCAATCGGCCAGGGCCAAGAGCTCCGGCGCGGAAAATGGCAGCACGCCCCTGCCGCAGTTCGTCTTTGCCACTGCTTACGACCAGTACGCGGTGCGCGCCTTCGACGTGAACGCCGTGGATTACCTGCTCAAGCCCTTCGACCTTGCCCGCGTCTCAGCGGCCGTCGAACGCGCCAAGGCCCGCATGGCTGCCGGTCCCACGGGCGCTGGCTTGTCCGGCGACGCTATTGAGTCCCAGCTCGATCATTTGCTGCGCTTGCTCAATCGTCCTCTGGGCGCCGAGCAAGGTCGCCTGCCCGCCAAGCTCATTGTCCAGACCCAGAGCCGCCTTCTGCTCGTCGATCAGGCGGACATCTGTTTCGCCGCCATCGACGAAGGCGTCATCCGCGTCGTCACCCGCGCCTTCGAAGGCCAATCCAAATGCCGCACCCTGGAGGAACTTCTCGAACTCCTCGATCCGGCCCGCTTCTGGCGCGCCCATCGCGGCTACGTGGTCAACATCGACCAGATCGGCGAAGTAATGCCCTGGTTCAAATCCAGCTACCAGCTCCGTATGAACGACCGCCAGCACACCGAGATCCCCGTCAGCCGCGCCCAAACCAAGCGCCTGCGCGAGCTATTCAACCTCTAGGTTCTTTTGGCTTTTCGGCTGGTTTGACGCACGACTTGCTACCAATTCACCTCGAAGCCTGCATCCTGTCGTGTGCGAGGAATGCGGCTCATTCTTTGCCCTGGGTATGCGTTAGTCGTAGCGCTCGAAGACGATCTGCTTCTTGTGCCAGCCATAGCCGTCAAGAAGCTCGCGGACACCGGAGACCATGAAGTTCAGCCCGCAGATATAGGTGTAAATGTCGAAGCGCAGGTCTGCCGCCGGGATCGCGGGATCGACGGGCACGGCGGGCAACGGCTGGCCCGTCCGCGCCGCGCGCTCTTCGATAATCTTCGAGACATGCACCTGCACGTGGCCGCGCAGGCCTGTCCAGCTATCCAGGGCGCGGCTCAGTGTGGGCAGGTAATGGAAGTTCGGTATTCGTTGTTCAAGCGCCTCGAACTCGTCCTTGTAATAAATGTCCGTTTCGTGGCGCGTTCCGTAGACCAGCCAGATCTCCGTGCCCTGGCTGCGGTCGGCGCCGTCAGCCGGAAACAGCCACTGCAGGTAGGCGCGCATCGGCGCTACGCCGGTTCCTGTGGCCACCAGGATCGAGTCCGTGATGGGTTCCTGCAGCGTGAAGTGCCCGTGCGGTCCGTGAAAATCTATCGTCGCTCCCACAGGCAGATCGGGCAGGTCAGCGAGGTGGTTGGAGAAAAACCCGTCCTCCACGCGGTTCACGCACAGGTCGAACTTGTTGGCTCTCGCTGCCGACGCAATCGAGTACGCGCGCGTCTGCGGCTTTCCATTCCCGTCCATGGCCACGGCCGAAATGAACTGGCCGGGAAGGTAGTTGAAACTGTCACGTCCTTCGACTTCAAACAGGAAGTGATAGCACTGGGCAACTTCCGAGATGCAGTCTTTGCGCAGGAGACGCGCTGTAAAAAGCTCACGTGCCAAGGTTTTTCTCGCTTTGCCGGGAAGTAGGTATAGGTACTCGACCTACCGCAATTATAGGTCGCCGGGCTCTGCCGCCGCCACGTCTGGAGCGCCCGGAATCGGCAGCCGGCCCCGTCCACGGCGCTTATGGCGCGCCGATCACCGGCGCTTCGATCGCGGAATCGTGCTCTGGCCCCGAGTAAATCGTTATCGTCGCGGCCTTGTAGTCGCCGGGCTTGGCCTTCATGATGTTGGGCACAAACGTCTGCGGGTTGCGGTCGTAGAGCGGGAACCAAGTGCTCTGGATCTCAACCATGACCGTGTGGCCGGCCTTGAAGACGTGGTCCACGTCGTGCAGGCTGAACTTGTACTCGTGAATCGAGTCCGGCGCGAGCGCAGTTGGTTGGTCGTATCCCGAGAGGTACCGCCCGCGGAAGATTTCGGCGTTCGTCATCAATTGGTAGCCGCGCATCTTCGGGTCCGGATCGTCCTCCGGGTATTGGTCGATCAGCTTCACAACCAGGTCGTTGTCCGTGCCGGAAGTGGAGGCGAAGATGTCGGCCACAACCTCGCCCGTGAGCGTCAGATCCCGAGTGAGCGCGGGCAGCTTCCATACGGCCACGTCTTTGCGGCCCGTCACGAAGCGCTGGTCTTCGGTGAGCCAGTTGTACCACTCGGAGCCGTTCGAGTAGGTGGGCTGGATGGGCCGGCGCCGGTAGGGAACCGGGTCGGCTGGATCACTCACGTACGAAGTTGTGGCTTGCCGTGTGGGTGCGCTCCAACTCAGCAACCCCGCGCCTTCGAGGTGCAAGCTCGTGGGCCGCGATTCTCTGGGAGGGAAGTGAGAGTAGTACTGCCATGTGTTCGAGCCGGTCTGGAAGCTCGCCGTATCTTCAAGATCGAATCCGGGTTCATTCTTGAGATAGTGCGCAAAAAATTTCGTCTCGATGCGTGCCCGGAACTCACCGCCAATCGGCTCGCCGTAGTTCAGGTTGCCCAGCCGCTGCGAAGACGAAGACCAATAGCCGTGCCGCCACGGCCCGAGCACCAGGAAGTTCTGATGGTGCGCATCGTACGTCTCGAGCCGGGCGTACTCCTCCTGCGGGCCGTACATATCTTCCTGGTCGTAGTAGCCACCCACGGTGAGCGTGGGCACGGTGACCGAGTTGAGCGCATATTCCACGGCGCGCGAAACCCAAACAGAATCGTAGGCAGGGTGGTCGAGAAAAAGCTTCCAAGTGGGCAGCGTTTCTTGCCCAGACTGCTTTACATCCAGGGCGAAGCCGCCGCGGTCGAGAAAATAATCGAAGCCGTCTACGGGTTCACCGTTCTTGTCGTTGCCGTAGTCCACATTGCTTTCTTCCTTGCTCGATTCAATCCCTAGCACGTAATCGTAGCCGTAACTCTGGCGGAAGGCGCCGTTGTGAAAAAAGTCATCGCCAACCCACACGTCGATCATCGGCGCCTGCGGCGAGATCGCCTTCACCGCCGGGTGCGGATCGATGCCCGCCATCATGGCCAAAAATCCCGGGTAGCTGGTCCCCACCACGCCCACGCGGCCGTTGTTGCCCGGCACATTCTTGATGAGCCACGCCACTGTGTCATAGGCATCGGTGCTCTCGTCCGTTGCGCTCGGATCGTGGTGATCGGCCAGCGGCCGCATCATCGTGAATTTGCCCTGGCTGTTGTATCGCCCGCGAATGTCCTCGGCGACGTAGATGTAGCCGTCTCGAGCCAGTTCCGGACGCTGCGCAAAAAAGGACGCTCGAGTAGTCCCATCCACGCCGTAGGGCGTGCGCTGCATCAGGATGGGCAACGGCGTTTTGATGTCCGCAGGTTGAAGTATCACCGCATGGAGCTTGACCCCGTCGCGCATGGGAATCATCGCCTCGCTACGCACATACTCGTGGAAGATGTGATGCACTGCCTCGCCCGTGAGCGTGTAAAACGTTCTCGGTTCCTCGGAAAACGAGACACTGGCCGCCCGGCCCGACGCGTCGAGGACAAATGTGGCCGTCGCATCCGAGCCCGCAAAGGCGAAGACGGCCGCGGAGATTGGCCTGAGCTCGGTGGGAACAAGGCGGTCGGATTCGATCGTCAGCTTGCCGTCCTGCACGTAGAAACTGAATGGGCTGGCGGGGTCCGCCAGATTGGTATACTCCCCGGCAAACGCCTTGAGATCAGCTGTGCTGGTCTGTTGCGCGGATTGCACCGCTGGCCACACCAAAGCCGGCGAGATGCAAACCAGCGCAAGACAAAAGGCCGGAAGAAACATGCGGCGAAAAATCAAATCCTGGTCCTCCAACAGCAATCCCCGCGAATCGGCGCACGCCGAATTGCCGCAAATGGGTTGCCGCGGCCGCTCCACACCGGCGCCGCCCTTGCCTCAATTCATGTGGCTGTGAGGATGTTCGTGCCTGCCTGCCAGCTCTTCCGGCGGCGTCACGCAACCCTCCAACTCCTCGCAGCCGGTGTGTTCGAATTGGAAGGTTGTGTGGCTGATTTGAAACTGTTCCCGAAGCAGTCCGTTGAGCTTGATCAGGATACAGGCACTTTCCGACGGCGGAATGTCGGCTATGGTCACGTGGCAGGCCAGAGCGCGTGAATGCGATCCCAGGCTCCAGACGTGCAGATCGTGGACATTCACAACTCCCTCCACCGCTTCCATGTCAGAGCGGATCCGGTCAAGTGAAATGCCGCGCGGAGCGCCTTCCAGCAGAATGTTCAGTGTCTCGCGCACAATGCCCACGCTCGACCAGAAGATCATCGCGGCGATCAGCAGTGAGAGAGCCGGGTCGATCCAACCCCTGCCGGTGAGCAGAATGCCTATGCCTCCGGCGATCACCGCCGCCGTGGAGAACGTGTCGCCGGCCATATGCAGAAAGGCACTGCGCAGGTTCACGTCGCGGGCCACTCCCCACAACAGCGCGGCAATCGCGCCGTTCATCGCCACGCCGGCCGCGGCCACGATCATCATGATCCTGGGCTCCACGGTTACGGGGGAGTTGAGCCTGTGCACGGCCTCCGCGCCGATCCAAAGCGAGATGGCGATGAGTGTTGCTGCGTTGATGAACGCCGCAAGCACGCTGGCCCGTTGGTAGCCGAACGTTCTCGTATGGTCGGCCGGCCGCGACTGGAAGTAGACTGCCGCAAAACTGAGCGAAAGAGCCAGGAAATCCGAGACGTTGTGCCCTGATTCCGACAGCAGCGCCAGCGAGTGGGCGCG
The DNA here is from genome assembly GCA_049511595.1 of Occallatibacter sp. GTDB lineage: Bacteria > Acidobacteriota > Terriglobia > Terriglobales > Acidobacteriaceae > Telmatobacter. The sequence continues at coordinate 8,613 of JBEKXX010000083.1, forward strand.
CAGCCCGGCCACAAACGTGACCACGACGTACGCCAGCGTAGCTGCCAGCGAGATGCGCAGAACCAGCGTAGTCCGGTTTGCTCCCATGCCTGCCGGCACCGCGTGGAAATGCATATCGATAGTCTAACCGGGGCTGGGTATCGCGCGCCAACGCGCGGCTAGTCGTGGCCGGACCGCAGATGGCTCGTATCCAAAGGGTCGGGGTCGCCAAAGGAAGGCAACTGCGGCAACCCTTCGCGCAGCCCTGACCAGTTCTCTGCCACCACAATGCTGTTGTGCGGATTGCCCGGCTGGTAGCGCACCGTGCACGGAAATCCGGCTCGCACTTCAGCCACCGCCACCACTTCCCGCAACGCAGAAATATCCTGCGAACATTCGTAGTCCACGCCGGCGATTCGGTAATTGAACAGGAGCATGGTCAGCGTGCGTCCGTCTTTTGCGTCTACGTGGTAGACATCGAGCAGCATGCCGTCGACGAGCCGTCCCGATTGCACCAGGAACTGGCGCCGCGCGCGCTCGATCTCCTCCTCGCTCGGCCGCTTGCGCAGCACCAGCCACAAGGCAATCGCAGCCACAGCGGCAGTGGCGGCCAGCCCGGCGGCGATCTGCCATTCGCTTTCGTCGAGGAGGATCATTCCAGGGCGGGACTTCACTCGGAGAGTCCCAATTTGAGGATACCGCAGGCGAAATGCACCTTGCGCCGGGACGGGCCGGGTTCTGCCGCAAATGTCGCGCATGGTCCGGAAACAGCGCCAAATCGGCGCCAATGACCTATACTCTAGGTTGCATCTGGCGCGGGGTTTGACGCTGCCAGAGCCGTTTTCCCCCGGTTTTCCCATCGGGTTTGGCCGGAAGGTTCAAAATGAAAGATCATTCCCAAATTCGCTCCACCACCGTCATCTGCGTGCGGCGCAACGGCCAAGTTGTGATGGCCGCCGACGGCCAGGTGACCTTCGGCGATCATGTGCTCAAGCACTCGGCGAAGAAGATCCGACGGCTCTTTCAGGACAAGATTCTCGCCGGGTTCGCCGGTTCCACGGCCGACGCTTTCAACCTCTTTGCACGATTCGAGACCAAACTCGAGCAGCACGCGGGCAATCTGAACCGCGCCGCCGTAGAACTGGCCAAAGACTGGCGCACAGACAAGATGCTGCGCAACCTCGAGGCTTTGCTTCTGGTCGCGGACAAAGCGCAGACGTTCCTCATCTCCGGCTCGGGCGATGTGATCGACCCCGACGAGCCGCTGGCGGCCATCGGCTCCGGAGGCAGCTACGCTACCGCCGCTGCACGCGCGCTGCTGGAGAACACCGACTTGAGCGCCCGCGAGGTCGCCGAAAAAGCCATGAAGATCGCAGGCGAAATCTGCATTTACACAAATGACCACGTCACCTTCGAGGAGTTAACAAGCTAGCGGTCCATGGCTATCTACCTTCCCGCATCCGCCGAAGAACAGGAGCTCGCGCTTGACGAGTTGACGCCGCGCGAGATCGTCGCCGAACTCGACAAGCACGTCGTAGGCCAGAAGGCCGCTAAGCGCGCCGTGGCCATCGCGCTGCGAAACCGCCAGCGCCGCCAGAAGCTGCCGCCCGACATGGCCGACGATATCATGCCCAAGAACATCATCATGATCGGCCCCACGGGCGTGGGCAAAACCGAGATTGCGCGCCGCCTGGCCAAGCTCACCAACTCGCCGTTTCTCAAGGTGGAGGCCTCCAAATTCACTGAGGTGGGCTACGTGGGCCGCGATGTCGAGTCGATGATTCGCGACCTGGTCGAGATCGCCATCGACATGGTGCGCGAGGAGCGCCTGGAGGAAGTGGAAGACCGCGCCGAGATGAACGCCGAGGAGCGCCTGCTCGACGTGCTGCTGCCTCCTCCACCCCCAGCGCCGCATGGCCAGGAGGGCCAGCTCTCGCTGCCAGGCGCCGAGAGCCATCAACGCTCGCGCGAGAAACTTCGCCAGCATTTCCGCGAAGGCAAGCTCGACGAGCGCATCGTCGAAATCGACGCGCGCGAGCGCAATCTACCCCAATTCGGCATCATCTCCAACCAGAACCTCGAAGACATGGAGATGAACCTCAAGGACATGCTGCCCAACATTTTCGGGGGCGGCACCAAGAAGCGCAAGATGAAGGTCGCCGATGCTTTCGATTACCTGGTGCAGGAGGAAGAGGGCCGCCTGATCGATATGGACGCCGTGAACCGTACCGCAGTCGAGCGCGTCGAGTCTAACGGAATCATCTTCCTCGACGAGATTGACAAGATCGCCGGGCGCGAGAGCGGACACGGCCCCGACGTCTCGCGCGAAGGCGTGCAGCGCGACATTCTGCCCATCGTAGAAGGCACCACCGTCAACACGCGCTACGGCATGGTGCGCACCGACCACATTCTCTTCATCGCTGCGGGCGCGTTCCATGTTTCCAAGCCCAGCGACCTGATTCCCGAGCTGCAGGGGCGCTTTCCCATTCGCGTTGAACTGCATTCGCTCACTGTCGACGATTTTCTGCGCATCTTGACCGAACCCAAGGCCTCGCTGACGAAGCAATACTCAGCCCTGCTTGAAACCGAGGGCGTACGGTTGGAATTTGCACCCGAAGCCCTGCGCGAGATGGCCGAGTTCGCCTTCAAGGTGAACGAGCAGACCGAAATCATCGGCGCGCGCCGCCTGCACACCATCATGGAGCGCGTGCTCGAAGACATCAGCTTTCTGGCGCCCGACGTGGCCCGCCGCGCGCCCGACGAAAAGGCCGCCCCGACGCTTGCTGAGGCCATCGCGAAGGAAGCGAGCACGCCGCTACCCTATCAGGAGCGGATGACCGCCTCCGGCCCCGAGAAGGTCTTCCTCGTCGATGACGCATATGTCAAACAGATGGTGGCTTCGATTGTGAAGGACCAGGATCTGTCCCGGTACATTCTCTAAGAGGCGCATTTGCCTGCGCGCAGCGCGGCAACGATCTCCGTGGTGCTGCGTATGCGTCCCATGCGAGGAAAGATCCGCGTGATGGCATTCTCGTGGCTCTCCGCGCTGCGTCCCGTCATGGCGTCTTCGGCAAATACCTGTTCGTAGCCGCGCTCATAGGCGTCACGCGCCGTGCTTTCCACGCCAAACTCCGTGGCGATTCCGCACAGGACGATGGTGTTCAGCCCTCTGCGGCGCAGTTGCAGGTCTAGACCGGTGCCGTAGAATGCGCCCCATTGGCGCTTCAGGATCACAATGTCGTTGGGCTGCCGGTTGAGTTCGGGAATCAGGTCGCTCCAATCCGGCGGCACCGCGCCGGAAGCGCGCATGGGCTCATCGGCCGTCACTTTCAGGGCGTCTCCAAAGTCCGGAGAGCGGCCCACATGGACGAGGATCGGCTGCGCTCCCGCGCTCCGGGCAGCGGTGAGCAGCTCGACGCAGTTCGCAATGACGCTGGGGGTTGAATGCGGCGTCCCGGGCATCCCGGTAATCCCCTTCTGCAGATCGATCACGACAACGGCGGTGCGGCGCGCTTCAAGGATCACTTCGCTCATGGGTTCTCCCGGTTCTCGCCACCCCAGTGTAGTGGAAGACGCATGGTCCCCATCAGGCCGGGTTTGCGCCATCGCAATCGGCACGGTAAAATGAAATGAAGTTAAGATCAGTCAAGTCGTCGGGGAGTGGCTCAGCCTGGTAGAGCACCTGGTTCGGGACCAGGGGGTCGGAGGTTCAAATCCTCTCTCCCCGACCATTATTTTCAATAACTTGCAGGGATTTTCCGCCCTCAAAAAACACTGTAGACGATTTTGTAGCTGTGAAAGCCTCCAAGTTCAACATGTGGAAGTCCCTTGTGCTGTGTCCGCGGGACATCGCTCGGTGAGGAGCCACACCCGATAGGAGGCTCCTCCCCGGGCGCTCTCCATCATGGGCCTTGGCTGGGTACAACTTGCTCTCTTCGATGCTAACGCAACGAGGCGCGTCTTGCTAAGTACCACGCAATACCGGGCTCACCCGCCCATTTCCGCAATCGGATAGGAATCAGACCCCCATCCACTTCACAACGGAATCGGCCCGTGATCTCGTCTTCCGCGCCATCCCCAACTTCCGGGCTACCGCCCACCCGCTCTTGCCTTCGACAAGAGCCGCTATAACTATCCCAGAAAATACGCGCGCTCCTGCGGTATTTCCTGCATCTCCGGCAGAAACCGCTTCAGCACTCCATCGCGCCGCAAAGTGCCGGGCTGGGCAGAGGCTCCCAAAGGCTATCTCGGTTACTAAAGTACACTGGCCTATCGTAATTTGACTGATCGGCCCTGGATATATTGAATTGATCCGCATCTCTTGGTTTAATCCATCGGCAGTGAAAGTTCTCCGATAACAGGGGCCAGCGAGGGCTTCGCTGAGTAAGAAACAAATCTGGCTTTTCTCTATAACGTCTCCGAAGCCTCCCCTGTTCGTGTTGATGCTCACTGCTCCGGCCTTGCTCGGCATTCTGACAAGTGCCCGGGAAATGAGTGCCTAAGGTGCAGTGTGCGGTCAACCCATCCTTAACTCGAAATACACCGCAATACCGGCCGCGGCGCAGATTAACTCCAACCTCGCATACCTCAACGCTCCTGTTTACAACAACATCGCGATTTGGGAGCAGGGCGGGGGGTAGCCCAATGAACTGAACCGTAACAGCATCGCTCACTTCACCCAGGCGCCCCCGGGCTGGGTGGGGCGAGCCGCCGGCTGGCAGGCGCGTATCACCCGCCCTCCGGCTGTGCAGCCCGGTGGCCCTGTTGATGCAAACAGGAATACGGAATGCAAGAAAACAAGAAAAGTCGAACCGAAACAAGGAGAATTCGCAAATGAGAATCACCCGTATCTTTTCGCTACTCGTCACGTTGACGATTCTTGCGTGGAGCCCGTTCGCCATGGGCTCATGCGTCACAACCGTCGCTACAGGCACCTGTCCAGCAAGCGGGGCGTACCCCCAGAGCTCGAGTTTCACCGAGAGCAATGGCTCTAACACCTACGTCGACAATGGCGTAACGGGCGGGTATGGCATCTCCCCTGAAACTCAGACGCTGACCGCCAACAGCGGCTCGAGCTGGTCCGTGTTGTCCGATTTTGGGGCCAGCACGCACCAGTTGGCTTTCCCCCTCACCGAGCAAGCCTACAACGCCGAGACGGTGGACAACTTCACCAACATCGTCGCGACCGCCAACGATACCATTCCCAGCAACTCCGGCACCGGGGTAGAGGCGGGCTTACTGATCTATCTCGACAGTTGGGGCAAACAGATCGAGATCCAGCACTACGTAGAGAACGAGTCGACCTGCAACGGCACCACCCCGGTAAAGACAAGCATTCAATTTGGCGGGTCGTACGGCGTCCCCACCAATTCTTGGGACCTGTGCTACACCGGATCGATGTACTACTGGCAGATCGTCGGCAGCGGCAGTTCCTGGGGCTTCACCAGCGGCAGCATGGAGCTCGTCTCCATGATCAAGTACCTGGAGACCAACGGGTACCTGCCGACCAGCAGCACGCTCAACGACATGAGATACGGCTTCATGATCTACACCACCACGTCGACGCAAGAGACCTTCACGGTCAACAACCTCACGATCCTCCACAATGTTTCTTCGGGCAGCCCGACTATCTCGCTGTCTCCCACCAGCCTCAACTTCAGCGCAACGGTGGGCGGAGGGAATCCATCCGCGCAGAATGTCACCGTGAGCAACTCCGGCGGCGGCACGCTGGCGTCTCCGACAACCCAGATCAACTACAGCCAGGGAAGCGGATGGCTCAGCGTAAACTGCACGGGCAG
>JBEKXX010000084.1:0-14274 GCA_049511595.1 Occallatibacter sp.
ATATAGGTAGCGCCGACCTCCAGGTCGGCTGTCGTGTGGGCCTCCTGGCCCGCACACGGGCCCTGGCGGCGTGGACGCCGCCAGTACAGCCGGTCTGGAGACCGGCGCTACTCGAATGCGCAATTTACGGATAAGCTCTTAGCTCATTCAGAGAAATGGAGCCTTTGGCGGCACGACTGAAGCCACCCCAGCGACAAATACCTGTCGCCCCCGCTGCGCGACCCCGGGCACGGCCGGGGCTTGGGGATGGGAACGGATGCAGGAAACGGCCGAAGCGGAGGGAGCTGGACGTATATTGGTTGGCAGCCGGGAAAATTCCGGAACCATCCGATTGGAGACTTGGAAATGAAGAAGTGCTCGATTCTGCTGATTTTGCTGGGGACGGTCTTGCCGTTTCTCCTGTTTGCAGCTCCCAATCGCGCGAACGCCGCGCAGAATCGCAGCGCAGTCGCTGGACGGCTGGAAACGAGCGAGAACGGGCGGTATTTTGTGCGCGATGGCAAACCGTTCTTCTGGCTGGGCGATTCCGCTTGGTCGCTGTTGTCGCTTTACACGCCGGCGGAGGCCAGGGAGTATCTCGACCATCGAAGCCGCCAGGGCTTCACTGTGATTCACATTATGATTCCGTTCGACGGAGGCCCCGGATTGAAGACCTCCGGCCGCAATCCAAACGGCGAGCTGCCGTTTCATGACTGGAATCCGCTAAAACCTAACGAAGCCTATTTCAAAAACATGGATGCTTTGGTGGATGCCGCGCAGAAGGACGGCCTGATTCTCTACATTCTCCCGCTGGGCGGCTCCGGCGGCTCGTTCGTGGACAAACTGCACGTGTTCACGAAGCAGAATGCGCGGGCATACGGAGAGTGGCTTGGACGGCGATACAGGGACAAGCCCAATATCGTCTGGATGGACGGTTTCGATTTGGAGCCGTGGCGCTATCGGGATATCGCGGATGAGTTCGTCGCAGGCTTGCAGGCTGGAGACCGCGGCGCTCACCTGATCAGTTACGCTCCGGGCGGGGGGTTCTCGTCCAGTTACTTCCAAAATGAGCCGTGGCTCAGCTTCGATCACATCCAGGTCTGGAACGATTATTGGCGGGCGTATTCCTTCGTGGTTGCCGACTATTGCCGTCTGCCGGTGAAGCCCGTGGTGATGGCGGAGGGCGCATACGAAGCGGGCACCGAGTATGCGTCGGGCCCGATTACGCCGCTTATCGTGCGTAAGGAGGCCTATTGGTCGTATCTCGGCGGCGGCTTTCACACGTACGGGCACAACGATATATGGCGTAAGAACCCTGACTGGAGAGAGTCCCTCGATTCGCCCGGCGCGCGGCAGCTGGGCATTCTAGAGCGGCTGCTCGCTGCTCACGAATGGTGGAAGCTCGTGCCGGACCAATCGGTGTTCGCGCGCGGCGCCGGCAGCGACGAGACGCAAAATGTGGCGGCACGTTCGACGGATGGCGATCTTGTCATCGCATACTTAGCCAGTCCTGCGCCGGTATCCGTCGATCTGCACACAATTAGCGCCGCGAAGACGGTGCGGGCTACTCTGGTGAACCCGGAAACCGGAGAGGAAACCTCGGCAGGCGTGTTTTCCCACGACAGCATCGAACAGTTTTCCGCGCCCGCAGGCAGCACAGACGCCGTGCTGGTGCTGCAGGCGCAATGAGCCAACGAGTCAGGCGCCGCATCCGTATCCGCTTTTTCCGCGGAGAGGGTGGGGCGTTTGCGTGGTTCTCTCCGTAAGCCCGCTTGTTCAGGGCGGATTCCGGATTCGATCTCTTTGAACGCGGGTACAACCAGGTATCGACATATAGATTTCGGCGAAGATTCCGGGAATGGGCGCTGAATGTAGGTCGCTGACGAAAAGCAACCACAGATCCTTCGACTCCGCAGGTGCAAAAAGCCGCACCTGCTTCGCTCAGGATGACAGAGCGCTTATTGGTTTAACAGAAACTTAGCGCTCATCTATATATCGATACGGCCTAGCTTCTTCGGTGGGCTACTGGTTATACCGCTTTTTGTAGTACTCGATTTGTTGCTGAATCTGCTCTTTGGTCAATCCCTTCATCCACAGGTTGTCCGGAGAATCCATGACGTCTTTTGTGACGCCGGGCATCAGCCGTTCGGCGTCGGGGATGAAATGCATGTAGAAATCCTGAGCCACTTCATAGAAGCCGTGCCACTGCGTGTAGTCCGCTCCCATCATGGCCGTTCCCATGCGGGCGCTTCGGCCTTCATGGTGCCAAAGCTCGAAGTAGTCCCATTTGACCTGAGTATCGAAGGGCGTGGAGGTGATCTTGTGTGCGTCCGCGAGCTTCTTCATAATCGCCGCTGCCGGTTCACCATACTTGCTGTTGTACAGGTTCACCGTATCGTCATACTGCTTGTAGAAGTTTTCGACGAGACCCGTGGCATGGCAATTGAGGCAGACGTCCTGCATGGCGGCGCGATTTTGCTCCCCGTTGGGCTGGCGAATGCTGATGGCAGGCCGCAAGGTCCAGCTCAGATGAGTGCCCGCATCATGCGTGCTTGCCGGATGGTTTGGCGTACCACCCATGTGGCAGGTGACACAGGTAGGCGCGGCGCTGTAGTCCTGGCCGACAATCCAGGACCTGGAGTTGAGGTTCATCTTGTCGACATTGGCGTTGTAGATGACGCCATGCATGGATTCGTTGTAGATCCCGATCTGGGGATGATCGGGACCCATGTGACATTTGCCGCAGGTTTCCGGCTGCCGAGCCTGCGCCACGCTGAAGGCGTGCCGTCCATGGCAGGCTGAACAGGAACCGGTGCTGCCATCGGGATTGACGCGGCCCACGCCACTGTTGGGCCAAGTGGTGGAGCTGAACTTTCCCTCGCCCAGATACCTGACCTCGCTGCCGTGGCATTGGCGGCATTCGCTTTGGACGGCAGGGGCGCCCTCGACGACCTCGCCAAGAACATTGTCAAGGGAACCGATGAACTGCGTAGCTTTGGAGTGGCGGCTGTGCTCATACTGATCCACTTCTGCCCCGTGGCAGCGCGCGCAGTATTTTGGCGTCACGATCACCGCAATCTTCTGGCCATAATGATCGAAGGCGGCTGGGTCGCCGGCGTTCGCCTTATGGCAGGTGTAGCAGTCGACGCCCTGCCGGGCGTGTTCGCTGGTCTGCCATTGTTGCACCAGCACCGGAGTGGTTCCTGTATGGCAGTCCAGACAACTCTGACCTTCAGCGGAGACCTTCAGTTTCTCTGCTGTTGCGGGCGCCTCTGTCGCGGAGGGTTTTCCGGCTGTTGCTTCTTGTCCTACCGCTGCAAGATACGAACAAAAGATGAATCCAGCAAATAACGCGAACCCCGTTTTGATGTCAACCACGTTCCACCTTCCCGACAATTTCTTGCGGCTTGCCGTTACAGTTTGGCCGACAGCGTGGAATCATCCGACGTTTCTAAACTCATCTTGCTGCCGCGGCCGCCTGCCACTGTTGACCGCGAAACAAAAACCTAGCGGGTCTTACCCGGCAGCCTTCCGAGAGACCCTAAATGATAGATCAGTGCTCAGTGTCCACGCCAGCTCCTGCCGCCAGATTCAGCTAAGGTCACTGTGGCGGGATCGGTCCCGAAAAAATCGGCTCCCAGCGCCGCACACCCCTATATATCGATACAACCTAACAACCATTCAGGCGAGGGGCGAATCTTCACGGTCGATTGGGGAATCAAAACAATGGAAGAAGTTTGATTCCGATTTGATGATTGAGGGGACCTGTCGATGAGCAACTCTGCTACCAACTCCGCAACTTTGTCTGCAAGCGAGGTGAACAAGCTGAAGAAGGCTCCGGCGGTGGATGGAGTGTTGCCGGCGATCCTGGAGCGGTGGAGTCCGCGGTCGTTTGACGGGCGCGAGGTGAGCGCGGAGACGCTGAAGAAGGTATTCGAGGCGGCGCGATGGGCGGCCTCGTCGGGCAACGGGCAGCCGTGGCGGTTCGTGTACGGGATGCGGGGATCGGAGACTTACGACAAGATTTTCGCGTCGCTCGTGGAGGGGAACCGGAAGTGGGCGCATCTGGCGCCGGTGCTGATTCTGGGGACGTCGCTCCGGGTGAATGCCCGAGGCGCGGAGAACCGGTTTGCGCTCTACGACCTGGGAGCGGCGAGCTCGTATCTGACGCTGGGGGCCGCGGCGCTGGGGCTGGCGGCGCACCAGATGGCGGGGTTCGATCAGGAGGCGGCGCGGAAGTCGCTGGGGGTTCCGGCGGAGTACGCGATTGGGTCGGTGATTGCGCTGGGATACCAGGGCGAGCCGGCGGCGCTGGGCAACGAGGAGCTGATTCAGCGAGAGACCGCGGCGCGGACGAGGAAGCCGCTGAGCGAGATTGTGTTCAGCGCGTGGGGCGAGGCGGGACTGTAAAGCAGGGGTCAGTGGTCAGTGGTCAGTGGTCAGAGGACCGTGGTGCGCGATCCAGCGGGAGGGGTGTGAAGACAGCGGAGTTAGCAGGGTTAGCAGAGCTAGCAGGGTTAGCAGTATCCCAGGTCTCAGAAGCGAGATATGGGGCACCGACTATTGGACAGGTTGAAAACGCATAACTTATTGATTCTACAATGGAGAAAAAGTAGGAGATAGCGCACAAATGGGAGGCTCTGCCTCAATTTGCCACAAAAATTTTGGCCGCTGCGCTCACATAGCCGAAAACAAATGCGAAGTAGAAGCACAAATCAGCACAAGTTCTTCTCGCGATTTGACCAACATGATCCCCTCTTGTACAGGCTCCGCAGGTTGTTGACCAAGTTGTTACTGAAGCATAGCCGGTCGTCCGCCCAGAACCCTGATTTCTTCTTAGTGCGCGCGAAAATGCTTCGGATTTTTAACCTCCGTGACAAATTCGTCTCCGCTTGGGCCAATCTCCTGAAATCGAGAGACCGCGGGGTTCCATCCGATGCCGGTCCCGAGATCTTCCGGGTCCACCTTACCCGCTCGGGACATCGACAGAAACACGAGCGTGAACTGCGAAGGTTGGCGATCTCCCCACCTTGCTCCCTTATCGCTGGTCTTCAGACGGTAGTAGGGGGCTGAGTGCGAGTCATCGATGAAATCAATTCCAACGTACCCTGCTTCGTTAGTTATTTCTTCGTTGACGTTTAGTTCTGACACCCATCGGCCGGATTGGCGCTTCAAGATAGCTAGTCTCGAAATCGGGATTCCATCGCTGTCCTCCCGAAGTCCTTGAACCCTGACAATCGCCACAACTTCGAGGGCCGAATCATGAATGCTGCCGCATTTCACCATTTCAGCTCGCGGCCCAAGGAAGAGATGCGCGGCTTTCAGGCAACTGCTTCGATCCGCTTCACTGGAGCCAACTGCCTGTGTGGAAGCGCCTCGTTGAGCGCCGTAACCGGGGCTGATGAAGCACGAACTAAAACAAAGGGCGAATAACGCGCCCGCAAGAACTCTCTGTCGCTGTGCCATGTTTTCTCTTCCAATGGTATCTTGCCGCAGGACCGAATGCCGTTCCTTTCTCGAGTTCTGAGTGGTTGGTCGGCTACTCTGAAGTCACTTTGCGTTAAGCGCAGAATTGCCACAAAAGCTAAAGCATGATTTCTAGCGCGCTCATCTTATTGAACTTGGAGCGCTGTCGAGACCTGGGGCACCCATGTATTCATCGTCTGCGCGATAGAGTGAAGGTTGAGGGCGATCCATCGTTGAGCGCGGCGAAGACACAGCGGAAGGCCGGGACAGAGAAGCCGGCAGGGGCGCGGAGGGCTGGCGGCGCAGTTGCGCGCGGAGGCCGGAAGCTCCAGCGGCAGAGGCGGCGGGGACAAAGGCGGCTGGGTTGGGTGGGGCGCGGCGTTGCGGCGTGCGCGGCGATTGTGGCGGGGCTGGCGGCGTGGGCGGCGATAGAGCGCGCGCTGGCTCCGACAGGGAATACAACCCAGGATCATTTTGACGTGCTGATGGTGCTGGGCAGCCCGGCCGACGGCGACGGGAATCCGACGCCGGCGGAGCTGGAGCGCGTGACCGAGGCGGCGCACGAGTACGAGCGGGGCGTAGCGCCGCGGATGATCTTTACCGGCGGGGCCGCGGGCAACGGGTTTGTGGAGGCGCGGGTGATGGCGCGGACCGCGGAGGCGCAGGGGATTCCGGCGGCGGCGATCGAAGAGGAGCCGGAGGCGCGGAACACGATGGAGCAAGCGTGCGATTCGCTGCGGATGATGCGGAGGCAAGGATGGGAGTCGGCGGAGGTGGTGTCGAGCGCCAGCGATTTGCCGCGGGCGGGGCTGATCCTGAGCCGGCTGCCGCTTGCGTGGCGCGCGCACGCCGCGCCGGCGATGGAGCCGGAGGGGGCGTGGACCCGGTGGATGACCACGACGATGGAGATTGTGAAAACGGCGCATTACCTGGCGTGGTCGCGGCAGATGGAGAAGTGCGAAGTGCAGGGACCGAGGGAACAAGGGACCGAGGGAACAAGAGAACAAGACTGAGGGACTGGGCAGTTCCCGGCTATCAGCCGGGGCGGAGACGAGTCTAAAGGAAATGCCAGTACGCCTCGTTGTCCAGCGTTGGGGCGGTCCTGTAAGCTGTTTGGTGATGCATCTCCCAGTCAAGTTATCCGCCATATTAGCCGCTGTGATTGCCATGAGTGTGTGCGGGGGACTCCGCGCGCAGGCACAGGAGTCGAGCCCGCAGAGTTCGTCGTCGCAATCGTCGTCCGCGCAAGGCCAGCAAGCGCAGGCTCCCGAGTACGGGGTCTACATTTCCGTCGATCCGCTGGCCAAGGTGCGCTACGACAACCGCTGGGACCTGTCGCTGGGGGTGGCGTACGACCACATGAAGGCGGGGCCGACGCTGCTGCAGGGGTCGAACCTGGGCGGACTGGATATGGATGGCTCCTTCTGGCTGACCAGGAATTGGGGGATCGAGGGCTCGGGGCGCGGGTATGTGGGCACGAGCGGCGCCGGGACGAACCACGACGGCCCCAATGGGGGGTCGATCAAGGGGCCCATGGTGAAGCAGTACTTTTTCGTCGGCGGAGCGGAGTGGCTGGGCCCGCACAACAAGCACGGGGCGCTGATCGCTCACGCCATGTTCGGCGGAGTGTATGGGAACTTCCAGAAAGACCTGCTCGGAAATCCGCCCGCGGATTTCGATTTCTACTACAACCAGATTGCGCCGGCGGCGATCGTCGGCGGGCACATGGACCTGAACCGGTCGGAGCACTGGGTTTTTCGCATCACTCCCGATGCGGTGATGACGCACTACACGTTCAGCGACGCGCCGTATACGTCGCTCAAGTACGCGCAGTACGACGTGAACTTTGCGATTTCAGTGGGGGTGGAGTACAAGTTTACTTCCATCAAGCGCTCGACCAAGAAAGCAAACTGGATCTCGGGGTGGTAGGCGAGAACAGCGGGGTTGGCGGCGTTAGCGGGGCTCGCGGCGTCCGGATCGCTGCGGAAGCAGCAGCAGACAGCGGCTGAGCAGACGGCGGGGGCCAGGTCTTCTACCCGCTAAATCCCTGAGGGAAAAGGGCCGGATTGCCAGACGCATTGCGGCGTGTGGTATTCTCCTGCGTTCAGCGGGACGCGGAAAAGGCGCCGCCAAGAAGAACTGCGTGCCGGATCGCGGCACGCCTCATCAGCTCCGGGGAAAGCGGGCCAGCAGCGAAGCGAGGGCGGAAGCCATATGGACATGAAAGATACGCTTGGCGTACTGCTTGCAGGCGGAGCGGGAGAGCGGCTGTTCCCGCTGACGCGGGACCGGGCCAAACCGGCGGTGCCGTTTGGCGGGCATTACCGGATTATCGACATCACGCTTTCGAACTGCATCAATTCGGGACTGCGCCGGGTGTATGTGCTCACGCAGTACAAGGCGCTGAGCCTGAACCGGCATATCCGCGAGGGGTGGTCGGGGATTGTGTCGCAGGAGCTGGGCGAGTTTTTCGAGCTGATGCCGCCCATGCAGCGGACCGGCGCGAACTGGTACATGGGGACGGCGGACGCGGTGTACCAGAACATCTACTCGATCGGCAGCGAGCAGCCGAAGCACGTGATTATTCTTTCGGGCGACCATATTTACAAGATGAACTACAGCCGCATGCTGGAGTACCACAAGGAGACGAATGCCGACGTGACGCTGGCGACGCTGCCGATTGCGCCGGAGGAGGTTTCGCGGTTCGGGGCAGTGGAGGTGGGCGCCACGGGCGAGGTGCTGGGCTTCCAGGAGAAACCGGCGTCGACCAGCTTGCGCTCGCCGTTCAATGCCAACGCCGTGGATGCGTCGATGGGGATTTACATCTTCAACACCGAGACGCTGCTGAAGGCGCTGATCGCGGACGCGGACGACGCGGATTCGAAGCACGACTTCGGGCACGACATCCTGCCCAACCTGCTGGGCAAGAAGAAGACGATGGCTTACAGCTTCGTGGACGAGAACAAGCAGCAGGCGCTCTACTGGCGCGACGTGGGCACGCTGGACGCGTACTACGAAGCCAATATGGATTTGTGCTCGGTGTCGCCGGTGTTCAACCTGTACGACAAGAGCTGGCCGATCCGCACGCGGGTGCGGCAGTATCCGCCGGCGAAGTTCGTGTTCGGCGAGCCGGGGCGGTCGGGCATGGCGGTGAACTCGATCATTACCGCGGGCGTGATTATTTCGGGCGCTTCGGTGTACAACTCGGTGCTGTCGCAGGACGTGCGCGTGAACTCGTACTCCGACGTGGACGCGAGCATCGTCTTTTCGCACGTGAACATCGGGCGGCACTGCCGGATCCGGCGGTCGATCATCGACCGCGACGTGCACATTCCGGAGGGCACGGTGATCGGCTACGACCCGGTGGAGGACAAGCGGCGGTATTTCGTGACGCCGTCGGGACTGACGATTGTGACGCGGGATGCGTCGATGTTCGAGAATCCGGTGGATCCGGAGTTTGGGCAGAGATACTAGCCGGGATACGCAACTGGGGACACAAGACACCGATCCATTGTCGGAAGCAGTGTTTCGCCGGTCTCCAGCGCGTCGATGAGGGCGCTGAAAACGGAGGCGTAGAGGCCTCGCCTGCTGGCCAGTTTTCTGTGGCGCGACCGGAGGAAGGCGAAGCGGAACGGCGAGGAGCGCTCGAGCTCGCGGAGGAATGCGGGGGAGAAGAACTCGGGCGCGTTGGCGACGGCGGCGACGATGAGCGAGCGCCAACTCATGCGGAGCAGGTCTTTGAGCGCGGCCAAGCCGGCGGGAAAGCGGTCGAGTTCCGTGCCGGCGTGCCGGCTGAAGTGGAGCAACTGGGCGACGAGGGAGTCGAGCGGGATGCCCTCGGCCACGGCCAGCGTGAAGAGCGTGGCCGAGCCGCGGCGGAGATCTTCGTGAATGTCCTGCAGATCGTCGCCTAGCTGGAGCAGTGCTCCCCAAGCGAAGGCGGCTTGACTCTCCTGCTGATTGAGCCAGCCACTGGCCAGGCAGGCGTCGACGAGGACGGAGCTGCCGCCCTTGGCGCAACTGATGCGGAGAATTTCGTCGTAGATGGAGGCCCGGCCGCCGATGAGACCGGGACCGAGTTGCGCGATGCTCTCTTCCTGCGCCTGATGAATCGCGAGCAAAGAATCGAAGACCTGGGGATATTGGGCGCGGGGATATTGGCTCTCAATCATCGCGACCAGAGCCCAGATGGCTGCCTCGCGATGGTTCTGCGCAGGAAGGCGCTCGCCGCGCAGACGCTGGCGGAAACGCGCGCAAAAGCGGCGCTTGGCTTGAGCGGATACGTCCGTGCGATCGAGATCGTTGTCGGTGTAGGGGTAGAGAAGGCTGTAGCCGACGATTGAGGGCGTGATGCATGAGGACTCGCCCAAGAGCGGCTGCAACCCGTAGACGGTCCAGGCGTTGCGGCAGGCCTGAACAATTTCGGACATGGTGAGGGCCGAGTCGAAGCGGCGCGAGCGGCAGGCAAATTCTGCGCCCGCGGGCAGGAAGCCGTGGGTGATGAGCTCGATCGCCGAGGGCTCGAGGTCCAGAGCGGCGGCGGCGAAGCGGGCGAATGCGGCGACGAGGCGATCCTGGAACGCGACGCGATCGGCCTGGGTCCGGGGAGGAGCGTGAAGCTCCTGCTCCACGGCGCGGAGGCAGCCGTCAAAGGCCTGTTCGCGGCGGCGCTGTTCGAGCGGAGCATAGAACGGCGCGCGTGGAAGGGAGCGGCTGGCGCAGGAATGCCAATCCTGTGCGGCGAGCGCGGACTGGGATTCAACCCAGGACCAACTGAAGATGGGATGCATCTTGCCAGGGAATACGAATACGCGGGCGCGATGGTTCCTGGAAAAACAGGGACGTAGAGGCACAGGGACTGAGGATGAGGCCGCGAGCGGGGCGATTGCCCGATGGAACCAGGGGAGGAGATTCCGCGTATGAACCCACTATGCCGTGCGCGATTGCATTAAGCTGGAGCGGAACCACCTGCAATGGGGCAGCCCGCGCCTTTGGCGCGAGGAGGGTGAACGCCCGCGATGCCGGGCATCCGTTGGCGGCGCCTGCGGTGCGGCGGACCCCTGGAGAAGAAGATCGTGGACGCACGCAGCCGGCGGCGCGCGTGGAGGTGAAAGGGCTGGAGCCAGACTGGTCCCAAATCGTTCGCCGCTGCATGGACGGGGACTCCGGCGCATGGGCCGAGATGGTCCGCACGCACCAGAGGCGTGTGTATGGGTTGTGCTACCGCTTTACCGGGAATGCGGCGGACGCCGAAGACCTGACGCAGGACGTTTTTCTGAAGATTTATTCGAATTTGGGCAGCTTCGATGTTGCGCGTGGCAGCCTGCAGGTGTGGATCACGACCATGACTCGCAATCTGCTGGTGGACAACTTCCGGCGGACGCGGCACCAGCGGGCAACGGGTTCTCTGGACGAGGGGTGGGAGCAAACGGAGGAGTTGAGGCCGATCGACCGGCTGGTGGCCGCGGGGCCGAGTCCGCATGAGTCGGCGGCGCGGAAGGAGCTGGCCCGGATGGTGCAGGGGGCGCTGGCGAAAGTGAGCGTGGACCTGCGCGAGGCGGTGATTCTTAGGGATTTGCAAGACCTTGATTATAAAGAGATTGCACAGGTGATAGGTATCCCCGAAGGGACGGTGAAGTCCCGCATCAGCCGGGGCCGTGCGGAACTGGCGCGGCTGTTGGAACGTAATCAACGGGAGGTGATGTAGCGATGGCAGAGCGCACACATATTCCGAGCTCGCCGGCGTGCGGCGAGTGGGAGACGCTGCTGGCGGACGCGCTGGACGGGCTGCTTAGCCCCAAGGACAAGGCGAAGTTCGCGGCGCACAAGGCCGACTGCCCGGCCTGCGCGGCGCTGTATGAAGAGGCGCGGAAGGGGCGGGAGTGGCTGGAGTTTCTTTCGCCTGAGCCGGAGGCGCCCGAGGGACTGCTGGAAAAGATTCTGGCGCATACGGGACCGGGCCACGCGGCAGGCGTGCCGATGCCGGCATTGGCCGGGTCGAGAACGGTTCCTGCATTTGTACCGCCGGTGTGGCAGCAGCCGGGGTTCTTTGCGCGGATGCGTTACGCGATGCAGCCGCGGCTGCTGATGACGGCGGCGATGGCGTTCTTTTCGATTGCGCTGACGCTGAACATGACGGGCGTGCGGTTGACGAGCCTGCGGCTGGCGGACCTGCGGCCGAGGGCGGTGCGCGCGCATATGGAGCGGCAGTTGAACATGGCTTCGGTGCCGATCGTCCGGTACTACGACCATTTGCGGTTTGTGTACGAAGTGGAATCGAGGGTGCGGGAGCTGCGCAACAAGGCCGAGGGCGAAGGCAGCGGACGGCCGGGAGAGAACCCGCAGCAACACCAGGGCCAGCCAGCCCTGCCGGGCGAAACAAGACAGAACCCTGGGCAGACGCCGCGGCACAACGATGGAGGATGGCGCGCGGACCCGCGGCAGGAAGACAGGGACCAAGGGACCAAGGGAACAAGGGACCGAGGCCGGGAACGGCGCGAGAATCCGGCGATGGAGCCGGCGGCGGCCGGGGTCAATGACATCGTGGAAACTTCATTTCACTTTCGAGGCAAGAGAATGCAGTCCGGCATCTCTGCAATGCGAGCAAAGGAAAGGAGCAGGGTATGGATTGCGTAAACCATAGCGGCGTGAGTGCGGCCGCCTACTGCCAGAA
Source organism: Occallatibacter sp. (assembly GCA_049511595.1). Lineage (GTDB taxonomy): Bacteria > Acidobacteriota > Terriglobia > Terriglobales > Acidobacteriaceae > Telmatobacter. The sequence goes on from JBEKXX010000084.1 coordinate 12,119, forward strand.
CTGCGGCAAGGCGCTGTGCGGGGAGTGCGTGCGCAAGACACCCGCAGGCCAGATCTTCTGCGAGCCGTGCTGGATGGCTTGGCAGGGGGCGCAACGGCCGTTTGTGGCGCCGCCCGCAGGAGCGCCCAGTCCCGGGCTGGCGGCCTTTCTTGGGCTGATTCCGGGCGTGGGCGCAATGTACAACGGCCAGTTCCTGAAGGGACTGGTGCACGTGGTGATCTTCGCGGTGCTGGTGAGCGCGGCCAATGTGTACGACGTGTTTGGGTTCTTTGTTGCCGGGTGGATCTTCTACCAGGCGTTCGAGGCCTACCACACCGCAAGGGCGCGGCGTGACGGCGAGCCATTGCCCGATCCACTGGGGCTAAACGATGTGAGCAACTGGTTCGCGCCGGGCGGGCGCATGCATCAGGGAATGCAGCCTGGCGCACAAGCTGGGCCGGTTGCACCTGGCGTGGGACCGGCGGGCGGTTACCAGACGCCGGGGCCGATGCCGGGTGAAGGCTCAAATCAGGCGCAGAACCAGCCCCCGTATCAAGGATCGTATCAGGGCTCGTATCAGGGGGGTCCGTATCAGGCGCCCTACCAGTCTGCGTACCAGGCTCCGTATGCGCCGCCTGGGTATACCGGCCCTGGCGTTCCGCCGATTCCACCTATTCCGCCGGCGCACTGGCGGCGGAAGGAACCGATTGGAGCGGTGATCCTGATTGCGCTGGGACTGCTGTTTCTGCTGGGGCGGATGGATTGGTTCTCCTGGCATTTGTTTGGGTACACTTGGCCGCTATTGCTGATCGGGCTGGGCGTGTGGCTCATCGTGCGGCGCATGCAGGAGACGCAGGGTGGTCACCAGAGTAATCCGCCCGAGAAGACTGAGCAGGGAAACACGCAAGGAGGGTCCCAATGAGCCGCTACATCATGATCCGGCGTTTGCGCGGGCCGGCGTTTCTGCTGCTGGTTGGCGTGATTGCGATATTGGCGCAGACAGACATTCTGAGCTGGGGCCGGAGCTGGCCGCTGTTCCTGATCCTGGCGGGCCTGTTGCTGCTGGCGGAGCGGGCGGCTCTGGCATCCGAGGGCTATCCGCCTAATGCGGGGGGGCCGTGGCAGGGCACAGCGCAGCGCGGAGCGTGGCAGGAAACAGCGCAGTCCGGCGCAGGCGCCGGGCAGCAAGCGACGGGAACAGCGATGGTTCCGTCGCAGCCGCCGCATGAGTGGGAAAACGGCGGGGAGGGAGGGCAATCATGAGCAGCGTACCTCCGAATATGCCTCCGGGCGGAGCGCCGCCGCCGTACGATCCGAAGACGCAGTGGCGCGTGTATCGCGAGCAGCAAAAGGCCGCGTGGCGCGCGCAACGCGATGCATGGCGGGCGCAGCGGCACGCATGGAAGGCGGGCTATGCGGGCGCGTACGGACCGCGCGTGCCATCCTTGGTGGGTCCGGTGATTCTGATTTGCGTGGGCGTGATTGCGCTGCTGATGATGACCGGACATATCGACTCGGACGCATTCTGGTCGTGGTATGGGCGGTGGTGGCCGTTGCTGCTGATCGGGGCAGGGCTGGGGTTGCTGGGCGAGTGGGCGCTGGACATGCGAAGAGCGACGCCGGTGCGGCGCGGCGGCGGGTTCATTGGGATTCTGGTGGTGCTGGCGATCGTGGGCGCCATCGCATCCGCGCACAACCACACCTGGGGGCCGTTCGGGCAAGGATTCGGCGGCGACGACTTCTTTAATGCGTTCGGCTTGCCGGAGCACGACAGCGACCAGCCGGTGGACAACCGGCCGATCCCCGCGAATGCATCGATTGAGATTGAGAATCCGCGCGGCGACGTGAGCATTACCGCGGCCGATCAGCCCAACCTTGAGATGCAGGCGCACGAGATGGCGTATGCCAACTCCGATTTCGAGGCGAAAAAGATTTTCGACGCCGAAGCCGCGCACGTAACGGTGAGCGGAACTGCCGTCGTAGTGCAGTCGATTGGCAACGATCACGGACGAGTGAACCTGACGGTCACGGTTCCGCGGACGGCCAAGGTGACGGTGAACGCGGGCAAGGGAGACGTGGCGGCGTCGGGGCTGGGCGCGGGAATCGACGTGACGGCCGGGCACGGGGATACGCACCTTGACGCGATTTCAGGATCAGTGACGGCGCACTTCTCGAAT
>JBEKXX010000085.1:0-14142 GCA_049511595.1 Occallatibacter sp.
AGTCACCTTGTTCGAGAAAATGCCCATTTTACAGGCCCTTCAGCAAGCCGATTACACAATCGCAACCATCCCCCATCCCAACCAACTGACTCTGTTCGACTTTTAACCGGACAGTAGTGATCAGGGAACAGGTAACAGAGAACAGGGAACAGAGAACAGAGAACAGAGAACAGAGAACAGAGAACAGAGAACAGAGAACAGAGAACAGAGAACAGGGATCAGGGAACAGGCAACCGGACCGTACGCAGCGTGGAATACAGTTCAATCCCGATTTCGTATCAGCTTGATTTGACCGGGGCTCTGCTGTGAAGCAAGAGCGCGGCCAGGTGGCGTAAATCTCTGTCTTGCGCGTTCCCTCGATCGCCTGGTCCCTGCTTTTCTTAACGCAGGAAGCTAAAGAAGCCTTTCTTTCCGTTTTTCTCAGGGAGCAGTCCGGCTGCATCCTTGGCCATCCAGCGAATACTCTCCGCGATTGCTGAGTCGACCATGATCATGGGAGCCGCGGTCTCGCGCTTCCTGCGCGCAGAAGCGTAATCGTCGGGAATCTTCCACTGCGCGGGCCTGGTGAGGGCCTTGGTGATCTGCGCTTCATCAAAAAGCAAATCGCTGGATTTGAAGCGGTTGAGCACAATCTGCAAATTTTCGTCCCGTGCGGCAAAAAACCTCGAAATCATGCGGTTGGCATTGCGCAATTCCGTGACGCCCACCTGCGTGATCAGGAAAATGACAGCGGATGGTTCAAACAAAGTCGAGCCCATCAGATCCACTCTGGATCCCGCATCGACGACGACAAAATCGTAGGACTCGCGGGTAAGCGTGAGGAGCTTGTCGACGGCGTCCCTGGATGTGGATGGCGGATTTTCAATGAAGTCTGCCGGGGCAGCAAGCACGGACAATCCCGAACTATGCCTGACCACGATTGTGGAGAGCAAATTGGCATCCAGCCGATGGGGATTCTGCAGGGCGGTGGCAACGGAGTAGTCAGTAACAATGCCCAGATTGATGGCAACATCGCCGATGGGAAGGCCGAGATCGATGAGCAGCGTGTTTTTGTCGGACTCCTGAGCCAACGCCAGGGCGAAGTTGGAGGCCAGAGTGGTGACGCCGCAGCCGCCTTTTGCGCCCAAAAAGACAAAGAGCTTGGCGGCGGTGCTTCCTTCCCGCGACGGCGCCGCACGGCGGGTGGATGCGCGCACGAAAGCGGCGGAGACCTCGGCAGGATCGAGGGGCAGAGTGAAAAACTCCCGTACACCGGCGCGCATGAAGCGGACGGCCAATTTCATATCCGCCTTCGCGGAGTAGGCCATGACATAGGTGCGGCCGCTGGCGCAAAGGCTTTCAGCGAGCGCGAAGGCGTAGTCTGGTTCGCTGTCCGCATCGATGATGACGGCTTCGTAGGCTTGCGCCAGCATCCGGGGCAGATCTTCGAGCTTAGGGGGGAAAGAGGAAAACTCGTGGCAGCGCACGCTGGGGTGGCGGGCCAGGGCGGCGGCAACTGCCTTGCGGCGTTGTTCGTCGGGTCCGAGAAGCGCGACGTTTAACGAAATCTCATCCGGGACAGCAGAGTCCCTCGGAATGTGCGGCATAAGGCAGTAACTTCTCCCCAATGCCTATGATATTCCACCTTGTTGCAGAGACGGGATTTGGTACAACTTTCGCGGGATCGTGCAGGGAAAAACCGGAGGACGCCGGGCACAAGGCATATGAAACGACCCAAGTAACCGGCTACACCAAACGATCGGTGAACAAAAAAGCGCGACGCCGACCCACCTTGAAGGCGCAGCACGATTGCGTTGCGGCTGCCATGCAATGAGCGCCGAGGAGAAACCGCACAGCGCGGCCCGCGGAGGCGATCCGGTTCGAGAATAGAAGAGGTGAAGATGCGGCTGGTGCGAGGCTTTATTGCACACGGCCTGCGACGGCGGCAAAGGTCAGGTCCTGTGCGGCGCTATGGCGCCGTTCGCGCCACAGGTCGAAGAGGCGGCCGTAACTGAGCGTGATGTACTCAATGGGATCGACGCCGAGGCGGAGGGCGGTGCGGTCGATCCACTCGGGAGTGCCTTCGAGTTCGGCGTAGTTGCCGATGGGGGTTTCGTCGATGACGCAGTGACCGTCGCCATCGGTCCACTCGGTACGCCACTTTTCGTAACGGAAGGCGGCCACGAGGCCGAGCGAAAGAAAGAGCTCCTCGAGTGCGTTGCCGTCGGCGATGCAGGTTTCGGTTTCGATGCGATGCTTGTGGCGGTCCTGGGCGGAGACGCCGGAGGCGGGGAGCCGTTTATACGTGAGGGTCCAGCGGCCCGCGTAGTTGCGGATGCGAAGAATCTCGGTACGGGAGCGCAGTTGGCGGTCGGGCGTGTCGTAGAGGACGTTGCTCTCGAAGCTGCGCGGAGTTTGCAGGCGAAAGCCGGCGGACTCGAGCCGCCGCGCGAGGAGGGCGAGATCGGCGACGCGGAATTTGATCTCGGTTTCGAGGGGCATCGGTACATGCGAGTATAACGGCCGGTGGCGGGGGCGGGCTCGGCGGGGCGACAATAAAAGCAGTGAAGACACTACGATTGGTCGTGGACCCGGCGCATTTGGATACCGGCGGCGCTCAGGAAACGCTGGAGCGCGCAGCGGAGATTTTGCGCGGTGGGGGCCTGGTGGCGATGCCGACTGAGACAGTGTACGGATTGGGAGCGAATGCGCTGAACCAGGCGGCGGTGGAGCGGATCTTTGCCGCGAAGTCGAGACCCAGGTGGGATCCGGTGATTGTGCACGTGGCGTCGCTGGAGATGCTGGAGGGGTTGGTAGACCGGGTTCCGGAGACGGCACAGCGGCTGATGGAGGCGTTCTGGCCGGGGCCGCTCACGCTGCTGCTCGATCGGACGCGCGCGGTTCCGGACGTGGTGACTGCAGGGCGGCCTCTGGTGGGAGTGCGCATGCCGTCGCATCCGGTGGCGCTGGAGCTGATCCGGCGCGCCGGTGTTCCGGTGGCTGCGCCCAGCGCCAACCGCTTTGGGCACGTGAGCCCGACGACGGCCGAGCACGTGCTCGACGATCTGGACGGGCGTATCGACGCGGTGATCGATGCGGGCCCGACGCCTCGCGGCGTCGAATCCACGGTGCTCGATCCCTCAACAAGCCCGATGACGATCTACCGGCCGGGCGCGGTGGCGATGGAGCAGATTTGGGAGACGGCTGGGCCGGTGGAATTCTACCGGGGCGACGAGGCGCTGAAGGAGATTCTTGAGGAGGCGCTACCGTCGCCGGGCGTTGGCTTAAGGCACTATGCGCCACGAGCGCGGCTGGTGCCGATCGAGGCGCCAGAGGGCAAGTTGGGTGAGTGTTTGGCCGAAGCTGCGAGCGCCGAGCGGGGTGAGCGGCTGGGCGTTATGCTGCCTGCGGGTGTCGCCGTGCCATTCGAGATTGCGGCGGAGCGAGTTTTCGCATGGGGCAGGTGGGATAAGCCGGAGGAGCTTGCGCAGAGGCTTTATGCCGGACTTCGCGCGCTCGATGCCGCTGGATGTACGGTGATTCTCTGTCCGCTGCCGGCGGCGGAAGGGATTGGCGCGGCCATTCGGGACCGAGTGGGAAAAGCAGGGAGTAGGGAGTAGGCAGTAGGGAATAGGAGAACAGCCCCGGCGTGTCGAAATCTTCACTGGATTTAGGCGCTTTTCTCTGCCGCCTTCTCACGAAACCTCATTCCCTCGTCCCTACTCCCTGTCTCTACCCGTTGTCGCCGAGCTTGTACATGTACTTGATGGCGGATTTGTAGATCAGCGTCTTCGAGCGGCCGCGGACCTTGAGCGAGTTGCGATCGTACCACTCGATGCAGCCGTCTATGCGCTCGCCATCTTCAAGCACAATCACCATCGGGGTCTGCGACTGAATCTGCTTCTGCACGTAGAAGAGCTCGGCGTGGCGATTCGGAGCGTCCCTGTCGACGGCCTGCGCCGGAAAGCGAAAGGAGAGCGGCGAGGCGAGGTTTTTCCCCGGATGAGCGGAGAAACGGCCGGGTTCAAACACGCGCGATCCAGGCGAAATCGGCGGAATGCTCATGGGGGACGATCCTCCGCAAACGATAAAGTCGAAGTTCAAAAAGCAAACAAAAACCTATACATTTCAGCCAGACAGGGCCGGAACGCCGCTCGGCAAGTATTCCCACAGCCTTGTTTCGTACACAGGGGAAGACACCCTGCAGCCCCGCATTGGCGGGAAGTGCACATCCCCGTGCCCCTAGGCTTGATGGGAATCCTCGTATACGGAAGATGCCTGGGTACGCTTGTGGGTTGCTCTTTCTATTCTGCGGCCACCCCGGCGCAGCGTCAAGAGCGGGAGCAGGGAGCGAGTGACCGAGGGAACAAGGGAACGAGGCCTTTGGCCCAATTCCCAAGATTCGGCTCTACCGCCGCATTGCAGCCAGGTCAACGGCCATGGCGTCAAGCGAGAGCGAGCGCAGCAGGTTGCGGCGCATGCCCTGCTCGACCTGAACCAGAGCGCGGGCGGCTCCGTCGATCCAGTCGACGGTCAATCCATCGGACAGACGGGCGAGTTCGGCGGCAAGATCGAGGTTGCGGATGAGCGAGGGCGTGCCGGCGACGATCAGCAGCAGATCTTCGACGAGGCTGCCGAGAGCGCGGAGGAGGTTGACGGTCTTCTCCTGACCGTCGGCGCCGGCGCGGTAGCTCTCAGTGGCGTGGAAGAGCGCGGAGTAGTCCGGCTCACGCAGGGCGGTGCGGAGGATGACGAGCGCGTCGCCGCGGCTGGCGAGGTATGTTGCGAGATCGAGAGAGAGCGCGCGGCCCACGGCGCCTTCGGCCAGACGCGCGGCGAGAGCGCGATCGCTGGGATTGAGCTCGGGGCGGCGCTGCGCGAGCAGTGTTTCAAGCTCGGAAGCGGGAAGCGCGCCGAGGCGGTGCACGACGGCGCGGGAGCGGATGGTGGGCAGCAGTTCCTGGGGGTTCTCGGTGAGCAGGATGAGCGAGGTGTGATCGGGCGGCTCTTCGAGCAGCTTGAGCAGGCTGTTGGCCGCTTCTTTCATGAAGGCGGACGAAGTGAAGATGGTGAAGGCGCGGCGGGCTTCGACGGGCGGCCGGTAGTATGCCACGTGAATCGCCTGACGGACCTGGCCGAGCTTGATCATAAGCTGCGGCGGGTCGGGGGGGACGATGAGCACGTCTGGGTGCGTCTGGATGAGGATGCGCGTCTCGCGCTTGTCGGTCTCGCGCATGTCGTCGCGCGCGGCCACGGATTCGGCAACGAGATCGTCGAGGTTGGCGGCTTCGGCGATGCGGGTGCAGTTGGAGCAGACGCCGCAGAAGTCGGGCAGGCCGCCGGACTCCGTGGGCTTGAGGCAGTTGACCGCCTGGGCCAGCATGAGCGCGAGCGTGTACTTTCCGGCTCCGCGGGGCCCGGCGAGGATGAGCGAGTGGGGAAAACGGCCGGAGCGCACGCTCTCACGGAGGTGGGTAACGGCGGCCGTGTTGCCCAAAAATTGCTGGAAGCCCATGGATTGAGAGTAGCAGCGGGCAGTGGGCTGTGGGCCGTGGAGCGTGAACCGCCCACCGGTTGCCGAATCTTGGCCTGCCGGGAGACGGCGGCTGTTTACCCTTTAGTATCTATCTCCCCCTCCCCGGTATGGCATACCCTCCATATTTGATAACAAAGGACTTAGCAGTAAACGTACCGATTCACAAGAGTTAGGCCAAGGACAGTGGTCAGTGGTCAGTGGTCAGTGCTCAGAAAGACAGGGAACAGTGGCCAGAGAACAAAAAGGCAGGGACCAATGAGCCAATGGGAGCGAATCTGGTTCGCTCTTCGATCATGGAACCATTCTGCTCCGAAAGGGGGAAATGATCTGCAAACTTCGGCCAGAAATTTATAGGCTGCGATCGCTTTCTGGATCAGTCAGTTAGCTAACAAGTGAGCGGGCAGGTTGCGGCGATACGGCTTGACACGTTTCGAACCAGAGCGAAAAATTCTTGAAAATTGTCAACTGCACTTGACAGGTTTCGTAGACCGATGTAATGTGTACTTGTCATTTTGTAAAGGAGACAATTCATGTTCTGCTCGATCAAGAGTCCCGCTGTACGCCGCTTGACGAACCGCGTGTTGGGCACCATGGTGCTGAACATCCTATTCACGGTCATAGCCGCGTTGGGAATCCGTTTTGGCCATCTGAGGGGCATTCCTGCCTATCTCTTAGCTGTTTTTACCGCGCTGCCGATCATCGGGGCGATTGTCGCTTTCGGCGTCTACCTCGAAGAAGAGAAGGACGAGTTTCAGCGCAATCTCCTCGTCCAGGCCTTGCTCGGCGGCATTGGAGGGACTCTGGCGGCGACCACCGTCTGGGGCAATCTGGAGGCGTTCGTGCACGTACCGCACCTGCAAACGATCTGGATCTATCCGATCTTCTGGTTGTTCGTGGGACTTTCCATCCCAGTCGTCCTCTTGAGGTACCGATGAAAAACCGGCTGAAGGTGCTGCGCGCGGAGAGGGATTGGTCGCAGGGGGATCTGGCCCAGCGGCTGGAGGTGTCGCGGCAGAGCGTGAACGCGATCGAGACGGGAAAGTTCGATCCCAGTTTGCCGCTGGCGTTCAAGCTGGCGCGGCTGTTTGGGATGCCGATCGAGGAGATCTTCAGCGACGAGGAGCAGCGGAGTTAGCGGGGTTGGCGGAGCTAGCAAGTCAGCGAATTAACAGGTTAGCCGCGCTACGCGAGAGTTGGTGGGACAGTGCGCGAGCGAGAACGCGGGATTGAGGTATCCCAGGTCCGAGAATCCGGACCTGGGGCACCCGGCAGTAGCACAAGTTAGCACAAATTCTGCCTTGCGCATCTTGATGCAGATAGAACCTGAGCTAAGCACGAAAGCCGACTTTACGGTTCCGGAGGAGGTGCATCGGGGCAGCGCGCCGCCGGTATCAAATGAAAATTCCCTGCACGAAACTCTCGACGCTTCTTGATTACGTCGCCGTTTCCGTCGAACACCTCGAACCAGCCCGCGAACGACGCGGGGTGATAATCGCCTTTAGGATCGCCTTTAGGGAGGGGCTGGTAGCTATAAACGTCGACAAGGTACAGTTGGTCCAACTTTGTCAGCGTGCGATGGTAGGGGTCTGACTGACCGGATAAAAGGCCTGCGGGGTCCATGAACTTTTCTGCTTTGATCTCCCAAAGCGGCGGAACTTTGCACACAGCTAAGGGAATCACTCCCCAGGTGTCGATATGGAATGCGAAAAGTGCACCGCCGGTCGGGATGCTCAAGCCATCGACACTGAGCAGCGCTCGTTGAGCCTGCCCAAGGCTCGATCTAGCGCCCGTGAGCAGCACGAGTAAAAGTGCAGTCGAAAACAGAGTTCGCTTCATTGTTTGCCTGCGCAGATAGTGAAGCACAAAACTACCACAAAAATCTGAACGTAATTTTCAGCGCGCTCATTTTTATTTAACTTGGAGCGCTATCGAGACCTGGGGCACCCGGAGTTGGTACAGCTTGAAGCTGTCAGGAACCTAGTTTTCCGCCGCGAGGATGCGGGCGACGAGGTCGTAGTCGTGGGCCTCGGTGATCTGAGCGCGGTAGAAGCGGCCGGGCTCGAGGGAGTCGAGAGGGCCGAAATCGTTGATGTATACCTTGCCGTCGATTTCGGGGGCGTGGAACTCGGAGCGGCCTTCCCAGAGGAGCGGAGTTTCGGCGCTGGGGCCCTCGGCGAGGAGGGTGACGTCGCGTCCGATCCAATTGCGCTTGGATTTGCGGGAGATGGATTGCTGAAGGCGCATGAGGCGGCGGTGACGCGACTCGATGGCGCGGGATGGGACTTTGCCGTCGAGCGAGTGGGCGCCGGAGCCTTCTTCGTCGGAGTAGCTGAAGACACCGAGCCAGTCGAAGCGGGCTTCTTTGATGAAATCTTCGAGCAGGGCGAAGTCTTCAGAGGACTCGCCGGGAAATCCAACAATAAACGAGGTGCGGAGAGCGATGCCGGGGACGGCGGCGCGGACCTTGGCGAGGGTACGCAAGAAGATTTCGGCGGAGGCGCCGCGCTTCATGCGCTTGAGGACGGCGGGCGAGGCGTGCTGGAGAGGCAGGTCGAGATATTTGCAGATGTTGGGGTGCGCGGCGATGGTCGAGAGCAGGCGGCCAGTGATGCGGTTGGGATAGGCGTAGAGGAAGCGGAGCCAGCGAAGGCCTTCGATGCGGGCGAGGGCGTCGAGGAGCGCGGCGAGGCCGTCGCGGAGGCCGAGGTCTTCACCGTAGCAGGTGGTGTCCTGGCCGATGAGGGTGATTTCGCGGACGCCGCGGGCAACGAGCTGCTCGGCTTCGGCGACGACGGACTCGAAGCGGCGGGAGCGGAAGCGACCGCGGAGGTTGGGGATGACACAGAAGGTGCAGGGGTGGTCGCAGCCCTCGGCGATTTTGATGTAGGCGGAGGCGCGGGGCGTGGAGAGCAGGCGCGGGGTGGTGTCGTCGTAGAGGTATGTGGGCAGATTGGACGAAGCGCCGGACCAGGCGTCGCGCGTGAAGCGGCCGTGGAGGGCGCGGGCTTCGCCTTCGGGGCGGGACTTGTGCGTTCCGGCCTGGGATTCGCGGCCGGCGCGGGTTTTGGCGTGGACGGTGGTGAGGATGGTGAAGGGCGAGGGCGGCGCGAGTGCGTTCCCCGGTCCCCGAGGGCGAGGGACCGGGGGCACCCCTTCTGTTGGGGTTGAGAGGCCGTTGGTATCAAGGCCGGCGGCTTGGAGAATGGATTCGAGTTCGCCGGTGCCGAGTACGGCGTCTACTTCAGGGATGTTCTTGCGGATCTCGTCGCGGTAACGCTCGACGAGGCAGCCGGTGACGATGAGCTTGCGAGCGCGGCCGGTGGCTTTGTGGCGGGCCATCTCGAGGATGGTCGAGACCGACTCCTGTTTGGCGGTGTCGATGAAGGAACAGGTGTTGACGACGAGGATTTCGGCGTCCTCGGGGCGGGCGGTGAGGCGCGCTCCGGCGCGGTCGAGGAGGCCCATCATGACCTCAGAGTCGACGAGGTTTTTGGGGCAGCCGAGAGATACGAATCCCACGGAAGGGGCCGCGGGCGAGGATGGTTGCTTCACTTGTTTATTGTAGCGGGGGAAAGGCAGGGACTAGGGACTAGGGACTAGGGAATAGGGACTAGGGAATAGGGAATAGGGAATAGGGAATAGGGACTAGGGACGAGGGACTAGGGGTCTTCCGTGGGTGAATTGCGAGGCGGGATCAACTGTCGTTGCGGTAGAGGAGGTCGCGGATGGCGCGGCGGCGCGCGGCGTTGACTTCGAGTTCGGCGCGGCGCTCGGCGTAGTCGGTGGAGCGGCGGGGCGTTGGCTCCGCTTCAGATTCCGGCTCGCTGCACGAGGGGCAGCGATTGGCGAAGCCGGGCTTATCGGGGCGGAGCTCGAATTCCTCGTGGCAAATGACACAGGTTTTGATCGGGAGACTCATACGCGACTTTCTATGGTAGCGAAAATGGGCTGTGGAAATCGAGAGAGCTGCGCGATGAGGTATTAGGGTACTGGGCCAGTTTGGAAAAGTATTCCCTCAGAGGCTGAAGCCCCGATTCATTTGGCGTGATTTATGGCACGAGGCCCAGAGGGCGCCCCGTCGCGCCCTTTCAAAACACATCCAAACTGACCCACTACAGGAATTTGCCATCGCGCCGGTCTTCGAATATCATGAGCGAATGGACATGAAGGCCTGTTGTCGCCGCTCCCCGAAAACGCGCTAGGCGCGGGCGACCTGGGTCTCTGCCTCCTGCAATATTCCGATGGCTTCCCGTTGCCCGCGTAGCTGCCAGGCTGCCGCGGGCATTCAAGTCTCATCGGCGTTCTCCGCGGCTCCACATCATCGTCAACTCAACGGCACTGAAATTTCCTTTCGGCCGAGCCGTACAGGAAACGCTTCAGATGCGGAGAACCTCCATGCGAACGCTTTTTATCTTGCTAGCGATCCTTCCTTCGATCGCGACGATTCATGCGCAGGCGCAAGACGGCGATGTTGGGGCCTCGGCCGGGCAAGCAGGTTTGGCCGGCTCCCGGGGCGCGCACCGTATAACGGCTGGATCGGACGGTCTGCATTTTTCGACCGCCGATGGCGCCGACACTCTCCACGTTCACGGATATCTCCAGGCCGATGACCGGATGTTCTTGAGCAACCTTCGCGGCGAGGGGTTGGATGTGTTTCTCTTCCGGCGCATCCGGCCGTTGTTTGAGGGCACGGTCTTTCGCACTGTCGATTTTCGCTTCATGCCGGACTTCGGCCAGAACAATCCTCAAATTCAGGAGGCTTTCCTGGAATGGAGGAGATTTCCTGCGGCGAAGCTGCGAGTGGGAAAATTCAAGGAGCCGATCGGACTGGAAATCCTGCAACAGGACCGCGAGCTGGTGTTTGCGGAACGTTCGATGGCGTCGGACCTGCTTCCGCTGCGCTACATGGGCGCGCAGGTTGAGGGATCGGTGTTCTCGAACCGCATTGGATACGCGGCCGGGTATTTCAACGGGTCGAACGACGGGTCGAACGGCAACTTCGAATGGCTCCAAGCCAACGAGGCTGCCGCGCGATTGTTTCTGCATCCCTTTGCCGCCAGCCGGAGGGAGGCGCTTCGCGGCTTTGGGATCGGAATGGCGGGCTCCGACGGCCATCAACATGGCCCCATAGCGGGGCTGAAAACCGAGGGCCAGAATACGTTCTTCAAATATGCTTCCACGGCAGCCGCGAATGGCCCACACTACCGAATTGCGCCGCAGGCCGACTACTATGCCGGCCCGTTGGGATTGACGAGCGAATATGTGGTCTCGTCGCAGGATGTGCGGGGTCAGACATTGAGCGCGACGGTGAAGAACGCGGCCTGGCAGGTTACGGGGTCGATTCTGTTGACGGGGGAAAAGAACCATTACGAGGCGGTCATCCCGCGAAGAGCATTTGAGCCCGCCCGAGGATTTCGCTACTTAGGAGCCCTTGAGCTTGCGGCGCGTTCCAGCCGTGTGCGGATCGATCGGGATGCCTTTCCGTTGCTCGCGAACCCGGCCAGCTCGGCTCAGCAGGCTACGGAGCTTGGAATCGGGATGAATTGGATACTCAATCGCTTTGTGAAGCTTACGACCGACTATGAGCACACAAGCTTCAGGATGGCGCAGAGCAATCTCGCAGCACTGCCCGCGGAGAAGGTGCTGATGAGCCGCGTTCAGCTAACTTTCTGACCGGAAGGGCAGGCGTCTCTTCTCAGTTCGCCAGCACGGCGCGGTAGCGGACTTTGCCTTTTTTGACTTTTTCGATGGCCTCGTTGGCCTTTTCCATGGGGAAGCGCTCGATGGTGGCTTTGACGCCGTGGCGGGCGGCGACATCGAGCATTTCGCGGAGGCGGGAGGGGCTGCCGACGGGACTGCCACCGATGGCGCGCTGGCCGGAGATGAGCGGAAAGGCCTGCACGCAAACGGGAGACGGTGGAACGCCGACGAACCAAAGGGTTCCGTTGGGGCGGAGGGCCTGGATGAGGATTCCCCAGTCCTGATCGGCGTTGACGGTGGTGAGGATGAAGTCGAGGGAGCCGGCCACTTCTTTCAGGGCTTTGGTTTCGCGGCTGTTGACGAAGTGGTGTGCGCCGAGCGCGCGGGCTTCCGCTTCCTTGGCGATGGAGGTGGAGAAGGCGGTGACCTGAGCGCCGAAGACTCGGGCGAACTGAATGGCGAGGTGGCCGAGGCCGCCAATGCCGACGATGCCGACGCGAGAGGAAGGGTTTACCCCCTGCGTGCGCAGCGGGCCGTAGACGGTGACGCCGGCGCAGAGCAGCGGGGCGGCCTGCTCGCTGTCGAGAGCGTCGGGGATGGGGATGACGAAGCGGGCATTGGCGCGGACGCGATCGGCGTAGCCGCCGTGGCGATGGACGCAGGTTCCTTCGGAATTGAGGCAAAGGTTTTCCTGGCCGCTTATACACCACTCGCACTGGCCGCAGGAGTTGGATTGCCAGCCGAGGCCGACGCGCTGGCCGACTTCGAGGGAACGGACATCGCCGCCGAGAGCCGCGACGGTGCCGACGATCTCGTGGCCGGGAATGAAGGGATATTGGCTGATGCCCCAATCGTTGGCGATGAGATGAAGATCGCTACGGCAGATGCCGCAGTGGGTGATGGCGATTTCGACCTCATGCGCCGTGAGCTTGCCTGGGTCGTAGCGCAAGGGAAGAAGTTCAGCGCCTGCCGCATGAGCCGCAAGTCCTTGAATTTGAGCCATGATTGCCCCGGAAGTCTCCATGAAGTTTATTTTTGGTCCGGCGCGTTGACCCCAAAACCGCGGCGCCGCTGAAAAGCGATCGATGCTGCAACGATTCTAGTTTAAACCGCCGCCGGGCTCGATGTGGAGGTTGAGGACCTGGAAGCCTGTGAGGACGCCGCCGGCGGGCGCTTCGCCAGCGAGTTCGGCGGACTCGCCGTTGAGCCCGGCACCCTGCTCGCCGCGGAGCGGCTCAAGGGCGTTGGCGACCGAAAGCGGGAGGCCGGTGAGCGTAACGCCGTGGATTTCACCCTGCGTTTCGGGAGCGAGGAGGCTGACGTAAATGCAGTCGGCCGGGTGCCGATTGCGGGCCTCGGCGAGGACGGCGGCGAGATCGGCGGGCGGAGCGGGAAAGCGCGGCTGGAGGAGGGTGCGGTCGAGGGTTGCGGCGTCGGAAACCAGGAGGCGCAGGTTGCCCGCAGCCAGCCGCGGCGGCAGTTTGACGGCGATGCGGACGTTCCGCTCAGGCTGCTGCCAGGGGCGGAGGGTCGCCTCGACTTCAATGGTGTCGCCGGCGTGAACGATATCCGTGGAGACCAGACGCGCCTGTTCGAGCGTGACCAGAACATGGCGAGGGATCGCCTGAACGTGCAGCTCGATTTCGCGGACTACGCCCTGGCGCGCGCCGTTCGAGTAGAGGCTGTTGAACCGATCGCCGGTGAGAAGTGCGGCCTGCATGGGCGCGGGCGGCGAATCGCCGGCGGGTGCCCAAAGATCCAGCGGAACAGGCGGGAAGCCGGTCAACTGGATGTTGCCGGTGACGTGGTAACTGAGGGACTCGCTGCTGTCGTTGCTCTCGAGGAGCGATTGATAGAGGACCAACTGCGCAGCGAGGGGCGTGAGAGAAGGAACGTCGAGGATTTCGACGTTGACCTTGCGCGACCCTTCCGGCGCATCGACGGCGATGTGCATGGGAATCATATGGGCCTGCGCGCCGAACACGCCGCGAATGGCCGACTCGCGATCCTGAGTGAAGGCGCCGACGGTGACGCCTGTGTTGACGATCTTGAAGGAATTCAGAGGCGAGGCGAGAGTGGCGACGACTTCCGCCGTGGTCATGGGCAGCGAAACCGGGCCCGCGCCCAGAACGGAATGACCGCAGGCGAGCAACTGCCTGGGATCGACCCAAGTGACGGTACAGGTGGCGGAGACCTCGAGGTCGCCGCGAATGAGCTGCATGCTCACCGCAGAGCCGGGTTCGAGCGCGGGGTAGACGGCAGAGGCTGCGGGCGAACCGGCAGCGGAGGAAGCGCCGTGCCCAGAGGACGCTCCAGAAAGCGCGCCGCCGGCGGCCACCGGGCTGAAAGCGGTTCCCGCGGTTTGCTGTTGCCAGAAGCGGATCGCCTCAGGGCGGAATCCGCTCATGACCAGCGGCGTGTCCATCGGTTGAAAGGTCATGAGGCCGGCGGAAAGGGGATTCTCGAGGCTTGCGGAATCGGCCGACGCAGGCGGTGCGATCCAGCCGGGCGGCGCGGATTGCGTGGCGTCCTCGGAGGGGTTGCGCGACGGCAAGTTGCGGACTTCGAGCATTTGTTCGATGGGCGTGATGCCCGCGATGGGGTCCTTGGTGAACTGGCCGATGCGGTAGGAGATGGAGCCAGCCAGCTTGCCGCCGATGTAGACGGGGCTGCCGCTCATGCCCTCGACGACGCCAGTGTATTCGGGCCTGGCGCCGCGAAGCTGGGCCAGAATCATATCCTGGCCGGGACCGCGCGCGTTGCGCAGCACGCCCAGGATCTCGACCCGCATGGGCTCGGGAGCGGTCCCTTGAAAGACGGTCCAGGCGTCGCCGGTCATGCCGGGGCGCACCTGGCTGAGGGGGAAGATGGCGGGGTTTTGCGGAGGGACGGCGATGGCGGCGGCCGCGTCCGGCGGCGTTGCCGGT
>JBEKXX010000086.1:0-14117 GCA_049511595.1 Occallatibacter sp.
AACGAGAGAGCGAGTTGCTGCGCATGGCGGCGGCAGCGGAGGAGCGATCGAATCATCCGCTGGCGCATGCGATCGTCGATGCCGCGCGCAGGCGGGGGATCGAGTGGAGGGCGGCCGAGGATGCGCAGATTTTTCCCGGCCGCGGGCTGACCGCGCGCGTGGAAGGGCACGATTGCCTTTTGGGCAACGAGGCGATGTTCCGGGAGTCTGGGATCGCGCTTCCAAGCAATGTTGAGGCTGCGGAGCCGGGCGTGACGCGCTTGTGGATGGCTTTGGACGGGAAACCAGCGGCGTATTTTGACGCTCGCGATGCGCTGCGGCCGGAGGCGGCGAGTGCGATTGCCGCGCTGCGTCAAGCGGGGCTACGGGTGCTGATGCTGACCGGCGACTCGGCCGAGGCGGCGGCGCCCATTGCGCAGCAGGCCGGCATCACGGAGGTGGAAGCGGGGCTCGATCCGGCGGGCAAGCTGGCGCGCATTCGCGAGCTGCAGAAGGCTGGGCTGCGCATCGCGATGGTGGGCGACGGGATCAACGATGCGGCGGCGCTGGCGCAGGCGGACGCGGGCATCGCGATGGGGACGGGCGCGGACCTGGCGCAGGAGGCCGGAGACGTGCTGCTGCTGCGGACGGAGCCGGGCGGGATTCCGGCCGCGCTGGCGCTGGCGCGCCAGGCGCTGCGGATCATGCGGCAGAACCTGGGATGGGCGGTGGGCTACAACCTGATTGGCATTCCGCTGGCTGCCGGGTTGCTCTATCCTTACTTCCATATTCTGCTCACGCCGTGGCTGGCCGCCGCGGCGATGGCCTTCAGCTCGGTGTGCGTGCTGGGGAACAGTTTGCGGCTGCGGGGGTGGCAGCCCACGCTAAACTAAGCTCAGGTTTCGTTTGTGCGCATCCTCACCCGCTACATTCTCGGCGAAATTCTCTCCCTCACGCTGATTGGCTGCGCGCTTTTCACGTTCATTCTGTTTATGCCGCTGCTGCCGCACATCCTGGAGGTGGTGGTGCGGAGCAGCTCGACGTGGGCCGACGCGACGCAGGTCTTCCTGTTCACGCTGCCCAATCTGTTCAAAGTGACGATTCCCATGGCGGTGCTGTGGGGCGTGCTGCTGGGCTTGAGCCGGCTGGCTTCGGACAGCGAGATCATCGCCATGCGCGCGTCGGGGCTGGGCATCGGCTACTTTGTGCGCGTGGCGTCGATTGTGGCCGTTGCGGGCACGCTGCTGGGGCTGGGCAACTCGCTGTATCTCGCGCCCCGCGCCAACCAGGCGATCATCGATCTGCAGCAGTCGCTGGAGACGTCGCAGGCCTCCTACGAGATTGAGCCTCGCGTCTTCTACGAGGACTTTCGCAATTTTGTTCTCTATGTGCAGGACGTGCGTTCGGGCACGGGCGCGGCCAACTGGCGGCAGGTCTTTATGGCCGACGTATCCGCCCCCTCCAATCCGATCATCACCACCGCCGCCTCCGCCACCGTGGTGACCGAAAACACGCAGGAACTGCTGATGCGGCTGCGCGACGGCGTGCGCGACGAAACCGTGGCCGACCAGCCGGGGCAGTCCAATATCTCCACGTTCACGACCACCGATCTGCCGCTGGTGCTGGGGCAGCAGAACGACGTTCACCTGGGGCGCATGGACACGGCGCTGTATGCCATGCCCTTGAGCGCGTTGCTCGGCCGCATCCACGGCCCCGATGGCAAGCGATACCTGATTGAACTGCACAACCGGTTCGCGTTTCCCGCCGCTTGCCTGGTGCTGATGCTGGTGGGCGTTCCCCTGGGCGTAGCCTCGCGGCGCGGAGGCAAGAGCTCCGGATTCGTATTCACCATTTTGCTGGTATTCGTATACTACTTCCTGTCTTCCACGGGCATTGCTCTGGGCCATCAGAACAAACTGCCAGCCTTTTTCGCGGTATGGTCGGCGAACCTGCTGTTTGCCGCCGCGGGCACATTTCTGCTTTGGCAAATGGCCACCGGTGGGCGAATCCTGAGCGCAATCGCGGGGTGGATCGCGCGGCCGCCCAGAATCACGGACGCGGTCAAGCCGAATGGGTTCCCGCTCAACGGACTTCTCGACAAGCTGCAAGCGCGCGGACTGGCGGGCGCCAGGGGCAAGACGCGCGGAATCTTTCCGCGCATCCTCGACGAGTACATCTTGCGCGAGTTTGTGGGCATGTTCCTGCTGGTTCTGGCCGGGTTTGTGCTGCTGATGATCGTCTTTACGTTCTTCGATCTGATCGGCGACATTCTGCGCAACCACATCGCGCTCGGCATCGTGGGCGAGTATCTGTTGAACCTTACTCCCAGCATGCTTTACCAGATTGCGCCGCTGGCCGTTCTGATCGCCGCGCTGGTGACCTTTGCCGTGCTCAACCGCAACAGCGAGATCATCGCCATGAAGGCCACCGGCATCAGTCTCTACCGGTTGGTGATTCCCATCGTGTCGATCGCGGCGTGCCTGGCCGTGAGCCTCTTCCTCTTCGACCAGTACTATCTGCCGCAGGCCAACCGCAGGCAGGAGGCGTTGCGCAACGTGATCAAGGGCCGGCCGCCGCAGACCTACCTGCATCCCGAGCAGAAGTGGATCTTTGGCCCCAAGCCGATGCCCGGCGAGCCGGGCTCCATTTACTACTACGAGTTCTTCGATCGTGACAGCAATGAGTTCGCCAATCTTTCCGTGTTCGAGTTCGATCCTTCGACCTTCGAACTGACACGGCGCATCTTTGCAAAGAGAGTTGCGTGGGACGCCGATTCCGGCACATGGCGCTTCGAGAACGGGTGGGTGCGCGACATCCGGGGCGCCAACGTGACGACGTACCGGACATTCCTCGAGACATCGTTTCCCGAACTCCATCCAGGGCCGGACTACTTCAAGAAAGAGGACCTGCAATCGCAGGAGATGAACTTTGGCCAGCTCGACCGCTACATCCGCGACCTGAGGCAGAGCGGATTTGACACCAAGCGCCTCAGCATCGCTCTGTGGCAAAAGCTCTCCTACCCGCTGATTGCCGTGGTCATGGCGGTGCTGGCGATTCCCTTTGCGCTGTCGATGGGCCGCCGAGGCTCGCTCGCCGGCATCGCCGTGGCCATCGCCGTGGCGCTTGCCTACTTTGTGATCAACGAGCTGTTCGGCGCCATGGGCAATGTGAATTACCTGCCCGCAGCGATGGCCGCCTGGTCCGCCGATGTGTTGTTTGGGCTCGTCGGCGGGTATTTGCTGCTGAGGACGCCGACGTAGGAATGCAGGGACCAGGGAATAGGGAATAGAAAGACAAAGACTCCTAAGTGCAAGCGCCAGAGAGAGGCGAGCAATTCTCTGCATCGTTTTTCACACGAAGTGAGTCAATCGTAGAATAAGACTATGGCTGGCGACCTCGCCCCACTCTACAGCTACATGCGCCGCTACCGCTGGGGATACGTGCGGGGCACGCTGGCGTGCGTGGCCACGAATATCGTCGCGGTGCAGTTTCCGAGAGTCCTCGGCATGGCCGTGGACCGGATCGAGAGAGGAGCCACCGGGAAACTCATCCTGCTCTTCGCGCTGCTCCTTGTCGGCATCAGCCTGGTGAAGGGCGTCTTTCTCTATGCGCAACGCTGGATCCTGATCGGCATCTCGCGCGAAATCGAATTCGACCTGCGCAACGATCTCTTCCGCAAGCTGGAAATCCAGGACTCGGGCTTCTACCAGCGCTACCGCACCGGCGACATCATGGCGCGCATGACCAACGACCTGAACGCGGTGCGCATGCTGCTCGGCCCGGCCCTGATGTACAGCGCCAACACGGTCTTCCTGAGCGTCTTCGCGCTGTTCTTCATGCTGCGCATCAGCCCCTACCTGACGCTGGTGGCGCTGGCGCCCATGCCGCTGGCCAGCATCCTGATTCAGTATCTCGGACGCAAAATTCACGAGCGCTTCGAGCGCATCCAGGCCAGCTTCTCCGACATCTCCGCGCAGGCGCAGGAAAACTACTCGGGCGTACGCCTCATTCGCGCCTTCGCGCGCGAGGAGTCGCAGATCGGCCTCTTCGAGCGGCTCAACCGGCAGTACATCGGGCGCGCGCTGCGCCTGGTGCAACTGATGGGCATGTTGTGGCCCACGCTCGAGTTCATCCTTGGCGTGTCGATGGTGATCACTTTGCTCGCCGGCGGGCACCAGGTTCTGGCGAACCGCATATCGGTCGGCCAGTTCGTGGCCTTCAACACCTACATGATCCTGCTCATCTGGCCCATCATCGCCGTGGGATGGGTGATCAACATCTTCCAGCGCGGCACCGCTTCGGTGAAGCGCATCGACGAATTGCTCAAGGCCGAGCCGGCAATCGATGACCACTCCGCCGATCCCGCGATCCCGGCCGATCGCCTGCTGCAGGGCGAGATCGAATTCCGTCATCTGACGTTCGGCTACGGCGAGACGGAGGTTCTGCACGATATTTCGATTGCGATCCCCGCCGGATCGAGCCTGGCGATCGTGGGGCCGACAGGTTGCGGCAAGTCCACGCTTGTAAATTTGATTACGCGCCTCTACGAAGCGCCTCAAGGTTCGCTCCTGATCGATGGGCGGCCAATCCGCGATTACCCGCTGGCCGTGCTGCGCCGCAACATCGGCATGGTGCCGCAGGAAACCTTCCTGTTCAGCGAAACCATCCGCGAAAACCTGGCCTTTGGCGCGCCTCGCGCCGGCGCCGAAGAGCTGATGGAAGCGGCCGGGGCGGCGCACATCCGGGGGGAGTTCGAGGAATTTCCCCAGGGCTTTGAAACCATGGTGGGCGAACGCGGCGTCACGCTCTCCGGCGGGCAAAAGCAGCGCTCGGCCATCGCCCGCGCGCTGTTGCGGCGGCCGGCGATCCTGATTCTCGACGACGCGCTGGCCAGCGTGGATACCTACACAGAAGAGCGAATACTTGGAGGCCTGCGCAATTACACGGCCAATACAACCACCCTCCTCATCTCGCACCGCGTGTCGACGGTGCGCAGCGCCGACCGCATCGCCGTGCTCGACAAGGGCAGGATCGTCGAGATCGGGCGGCACGAGGAACTGCTGGCTCTCGACGGCTACTACGCGAGCCTCTATCGGAAGCAGCAACTCGAAGAGGAGCTCACTGTCGCGGGATAGGCGGCGAAACAGCGGGGTTGGCGGGGTTGGCGGAGCTGGAAGACAGCGGGGCGTCGAGGCGAGCGGAGGATCTCGAGTCAGGCCGTCCAGCTTGACGATCCAGGCGCATCCAGCGCTGTTTCGGCGCTCATCGGCGCGGGCCGCGGCATGACGAGCACGCGCGGCGAGACGGAGTTGGCATCGGGATCCTTGGCCACTTCGCGCCAGGCGTCGCGCACGTTCTTCACGCAGGCGATGGCATGCTCGAATTTCGCCCTGGAGGCCGACTGCGATGCCTGCAGAACCTGGGCGAAGATGGCGGCATAGAAATCGCTGAGCGACTGGGCCGGCCGGCCGCCCACATCCATGCGCAGCCGCGCCTGCAGGTGAATGATAATGTCGAGCGCGCGCTTGACCGCGGCTCTGCGGCCGTCTGGGTCGCCGCGATCGACGGCCTCGGCAGCCGCATAGAGAAACCGGATGATGCCGTCGTAGAGCGCTACGACCAGCTCGACTGCCGAAGCGCCGTCCAGCGCGTGTTGGCGATAATCCCCCATTCCGTGCCATCTCCTTTTCAGGCAAATCGGGCGCGCCTCAGCCCTTTTGCTGGTTGTAGCCGGTGATCGCGGCATAGAGCTCGTCCATGCCCTGCAACTCGGTGGGCAACTGCTGCAGGATCTGGTTGGCGCTGTTCAGTTCGGCTGTGAGGCTGGACTGCTGCGCCGAGATGTAGGCGTTCTCTTTCGATATCTCCGCGTTCAGCGTGGACTCGATGGTGCTGTTCGAGGATTGGGCCAGCTTCAGAATTCCGGTGGAGGAGCTTGTGCCGGCGTTGGTCAGCATGTTGGCGAAGCTCTGCCCCCAACTGTTGGCGTTCTGGAAAAACCCCGCCACTCCGCTGTAATCGGTGTTGAGCAGGGAATCGAGCGAATTGTCATCGAAGGTGAGCGAGCCGTCGTTGTTGACGCCGATGCCCAGCGCCGTGAGGTAGTTGATGTCGGATGAGGCGTTGTAGTTCAGGGTGGTGGTGGTGGGGCTGGTAGTATCCACGAGGTTGGAGGCGACCACGAGCGCGCCCGCCATGCCGTTGGCCGAAGAGGTCAGCGTGAGGCCGGTTCCGGCGCTATTGAGGGCGGCGTTGACGCCGAGGCTGGCCGAATTGATGGCGTTCATGACATCGGAGATGGTATCGGCTCCGCTTCCGGTGTAAACCGTGTTTGCCGCGGGCGAGCCGGGCGCGGCGCCAATGACGACGGTTTCCGTGATTCCGCCGCCGACCTGGAAAGTCATGGAGCCGGAGAGCGCGTCGCTGCCGGCGGCGACCGTGCCCAGCGTTCCGCTGTCGGCGGTTGTACGGGTGTAACCGGCGTTTCGGAACGACAGGGGGGTGGGCGCGGTGGCCGCGATGGAGGAGGCAACACTGAGCGCTCCGCTCGCTCCGGCGGTCTGCGAGGTGAGCGTCAGCGAAGATTCGCCGCTCGCGGTGGAGACGCCGGCCGTGACGCCGATGCCGGCCGAGTTGATGGCGCCGGCGATGCCGGCCAGCGTGTAGGCGTCGCTGCCGGAGCCGGTGTAGATGGTGTTGGCGGCCGGGGAGCCCGGCGCAGGTCCGAGCACGACGGTTTCGGTTGTCCCGCTTCCCACCTGGATGGTCATGGATCCGGAGAGGGTGGTTCCGTTGCTTGTGGAGATGGCATCCAGAAACCCATTGGGGCTTTGCGTGTTGAGCCCGCTCATGAGCTGCTGCTGCAGGAGCGACAGGGTGGGCGAGCCGAAGAGCGGCTCGGGAGTGCCGGAGCTGGTGCTGCCCTCCTGCGTGTTGATGGCGCCGATCAGCGAGTTGTAGTCGTTGACCATCTGGTTGATCGTGCTTTCGACGCCGCTGTTGTCGTTGGCGATGACGACCTGCACCGGCTCGAGGCCGCCATCGGATTCCCCGGCGCTGGGCGCGAGCAACTGGAAGGTGACGCCGGGAATGAGATTGCTGACCGTGTTGGACGCGCTGGTGAGGTTGACGCCGTCTACCGTCAGGCTGGCGTTCGAGCCGGTGACGGCAGAGGAATAGGCCAGCGCCGTTGCGGGGTCGACGAGGCTCGACGTGACGGTGAGCGTGCCGGCCGCGCCGGGCGTCTGGGAGTTGAGCTGGAGGCTCGACGTGCCGTCGCTGTTGGTGACGATGGAGGCCTGGACCCCCTGCGTGGTGAAGTTGCTGTTGATGTAATTCTCGAGGTCGGAGAGCGTCGCGCCGCCCTCGGCCGTGCTCACATCGCTCATGTCGATCGGTATCGCCGTTGCGCTGCCGACCTGAATGGACATGGTTCCGGAGAGCGCGGCGCTCAGGCTCGACACCGGCGAAAGCGTGCCGGTGGAGTTCGAGGTGGAAGTTCCCGCGGTTCCCGAATAGCCGAGGGTGTTGGCGGCGGCTGCGGCGAGCGTATTGCCGGTGACGACGATGTTGCCGCCGGCGCCGGAAGTGCCGGAGACCAGGCTGAGGCGCGAGCCGCTGGCGTCGGTGAGCACGCTGGCCGTGACGCCGACGCCGGACTTGTTGATGGCCGATGCCAGTCCGGAGAGGGTGTTGTCGGAGGAGTTGAGAGCGATGGTTTGCGCTGTGCCGCTGCCGACCTTTAGCGTGATGGATCCTGACAGCTTATCGGCGCTGTTGGCGATCTCCGCCAGGTAGCCGCTGGAGGTCTGGGCAAGAGTTTTGACGGCGATCGAGTGCGTTCCGGCGGTGGCGGAGGCAGATGCGGCGGTAAGCTCCAAGACGCTTGTATCGGAGCTCGAACCCTCTTTTTGCGCCAGAACCCCCTGAAAATCGGTCAGGGAACTCAAGTCGTTCGAGAGGTTGGAGAAGAGCGTGCCCAGGGTTGAAATGGCGGTGTTCTGGCTCTCAAGAGTTGTCAACTGCGACTTCCAGGGCGTCTCGACGTTCTGAAGATTGCCGACAATTTCGGCCACGGTGGAGCTGACGTTGAAGCCTGCGCCGCTGGTCGGCGACCCGAAACTTAACCCGACAGTGCCCATCGGTATCTCCCGTAGATGCGTGAAGCAGAAGCCGATCCAATCGCAGCGGAGGCGGATTGGAGGAATCTCATTGCGACGGATGAGCGATGTAGCAATAAAGGGCGCCCGGTGGGACGCCCTTTATTGGTTGAGAAGCCCGCGGAGCGGAGCGGTTTATTGCAGCAGCTTGGTGACTTCCTGCTGTACGCTGTTGGCCTGGGCCAGGGCCGAGATGCCGGTCTGGCTCAGAATTTCGTACTTGGACATGTTGGAGCTGGCCGACGCGTAGTCGGTGGCCTGGACCGCGTTCTGCGCCGACACCACGTTCTCCTGCTGCGTTGAGAGCACCTGGCTTACGGCGTTCAGGGTGTTGATCTGTGCGCCGACGTAGCCGTCCTGCGCCGCAACATCGGTGATGGCCGTGTTGAGCGCGGTCAACGCGGTTTGGGCGTTCCCCTGGTTGGTGAGGTCGGTACCGTTCAGGCTACCGTGGCCGGTCGCCGCGTAGCTGATGGTCGCGATGCCGCCGTTGTTGTCGGCCACCAGAGCGGAGGCCGCGGTCGCGCCTTGACTGGTATCGTAGCCGCCGGTCGTGATCCCGACCTCCTGCTTTGTGGTGGTTGGCGCCGCCGTGCCTACATTGCCCGAAATCATGATGCCCATGTCGGTGCCGCCGCCTGCATCGCCCGCGTCCGCCGCGCTGGTAAACGTGGCCGTCAACCCGCGCCCGGAGGCGTTGATGGAGTCGACCAAGCCACCGATGGTCGTTGCCGCGCTGGTCACGACGGTGCCGGTTGAGTTGTCGGGGTTCTTGTAGGTAATCGTCAGCGTTGTGGATTGGATGGTATCGGTGAGCGACGCGTTGGTCGTCTGGCCGGTGCCGTTCGAGAGATCCAGGAACACATTCTCTCCTGAGCTATACGACATCGCGCCGCCTGTATCTCCCAGATTGGTGGAAGACAGCGTGGAAATGTTCAAGTCGTTCAGGGATGCGCCCGTGTTGGACGAATCGCCGGTGTAGACGCCGACCTGTCCTCCACCGAAGACCTGCTGCTGGTTGTAGGTGGTCGTGGTGCCGATGTTGTTGATCTCGGACAGAATCGACTGGTACTCCTGGTTTGCCGCCGAATCCTGCGAGCTGTTGAGCGTGCCGTTGGAGGCCTCGGTGGCCAGCGTAACAGCACGGTTGAGCAGGGTTGTGACCTGCGAGAGCGCGCCATCGGCGACCTGCAACAGACCTACGCCTTCCTGAGCGTTGGTCTGCGACTGGGCGAGCGCCGTCTGGTTGGCCTGAAGGCCGTCGACCAACGAGAGCCCGGCGGCATCGTCGGCGCCGGAGTTGATCTTGGACCCTGAAGACAACTGCTGCAGCGTCTTCGAAAGGCTGTTGTTTGTGTTGTTGAGGTTGTTCTCCGCATACACCGCGGAGAGGTTATTCAAGACACCCAGGGACATGGGGTTCTCCTTGTTGGATGCGGTGATTTGCGGCCCATCCCCGGGAGCGCTCCCCATCTTATTCTGGCCGTGGGTAGCTGCCGCCGGCTTGGAACCGTCGCATCTGGCCCCTTTTTCGGCGCGGCCCTTTGGGACTTTACGCCTGCGGATTTTGTGTCCTGCCGGGGTACACTTCTGTCCCAATTGTTTTACTTTTTTAACCTATCCCGGCGTTTGCCGATAACAGCCGCAAAGGAGATGGTCCATGATCGAACTGACCCGGCTGAACGGCCGCCCGATGGTGGTGAACAGCGACCTGATCAAGACTGCCGAGGCCTCTCCGGACACCATGCTGACCTTGATCAACGGGGAAAAGCTGATCGTGCGCGAGGACATTGCGGAGGTGGTGGAACGGATCGTTGTCTATCGTGCGCGGCTACTGGCTGTGGTGGCGCGCCGGCTGCACCAGTTCGGCGATCTGGAGCGAGCCGTGGCGCTGGCCAGCCTGGATGCGGCAGCTCAGCCAAGCGCTCCGCCGCAACCGAAACCAACCGGCGAACCCGAGCAATAGGACCTGCGCTGTTGCCTTCACCTCATCAAGGAGCTGTAAATGGATAAAGCGAGCATCGGCGGCGCCATTTTAGCCATCGCAGGCATCATCGCCGGATTGCTGATCGAAGGCGGCAACGTGGGCCAGATTCTGCAGCCCACGGCGGCGCTGATCGTCTTCGGCGGCACGCTGGGCGCGGTGCTGCTGCAGTTCCCGCTGACCACGGTGGCGGCCGCCTTCCGCAGCCTGACTCATGTTTTTGCCGCGCCGCGCAAGCACGACAGCCAACTGATCCGCCAACTGGTGGCCTTCGCCAACAAGGCGCGCCGCAATGGCCTGGTTTCGCTCGACACCGACCTGCAGACCATCCAGGATCCGTTTCTTAAGCAAACACTCATGCTGGCCGTGGACGGCACCGAGCCCGCGGAGTTGCGCAAGATCATGCGCGTGAGCCTCGACTCCGCCACCGAAGACGAGGAGCGGCTGCCCGCTGTATTCGAATCGGCCGGGGGCTTCTCGCCCACCATCGGCATCCTGGGCGCCGTGCTCGGCCTCATCCAGGTGATGCAGCATCTCGACAACATTGCCGAGGTGGGCCGCGGCATCGCCGTCGCATTCGTGGCCACCATCTACGGCGTGGGCATCGCCAATCTCTTTTTTCTGCCATTCGCGGGCAAGATGCGCCTGCGCATCCGCAACGGGCACCGCCGCCGCGAGATGATGCTGGAGGGCGTGATCTCCATTCTCGAAGGCATGAACCCCCGCATGCTGGAGATCAAGCTGGCCGGCTTCCTCGACGACACGAACCGCGAACCCAAGGAGCGCGCCGCATGAACCCTCGCGTGCCGCGCAGCCGCGTCACCCACGACCGCTGGCTGGTCTCATACGCCGATTTCATCACCCTGCTCTTCGCATTCTTCGTGGTGCTCTACGCCTTTGCGAGAGCCGACCAGAAGAAGCAGGCGCAGGTGTCGCGGGCGATCGACTCCGCCTTCCGTTCGATGGGCGTGTTCTCCGACGCCGACGCCAAGTCCGCAAGCTCAGCCGGCGCCGGCCAGGCAGATGCGCCTCGGGACGCCGTGACGGAGGAAGCCATGCTCTCCCCATCTGAGGTCAGGGACGATCTGGACCGTATCCGCCGCGATCTTGCGGCGGCGCTCTCCAAGCAGGTTGCCGCTCACACGGTTTCTCTGGAGATGGGACGCGATGGGCTGGTGATCAGCCTGCGCGAGGCGGGATTCTTCGACTCCGGCTCCGCCGCGCCCAAGCCCGAGGCCGTGCCCACGCTGCGCCAGATTGCCGCCAAGCTGAGCGCCACACCCTACGATCTGCGCATCGAGGGCCACACCGACAACGTGCCCATCCACAACGCAGAGTTCGACTCCAACTGGGAGCTTTCGGCGGCGCGCGCCACGCGCATCGCGCGGCTTTTTCTGGAGATGAAGGCCATTCCCGCCGACCGCCTCTCCGCGGCCGGATATGCCGAGTTCCACCCCGTGGCCAGCAACGACACCGCAGAAGGCCGCGCGGAAAACCGCCGCGTGGATCTGGTGGTGATGCCGCGAACGAAAATCGACTTCGCGGCGCCCGGATCGGCCCAGCCTACGGGTGCGTGGCGCAAGGTGACGGACGGGGAGTGAGCGGGGTTAGCGTAGTTAGCGGTGTTAGCCGCGCTTCGCGCATGTCAGCGGAGTTGGGGTCTTTGCCGCTTCTAACTCCGCTAACGCCGCTATCTCCGCTGACGAGGCTTTCGTTCACTCCACTCCAAGGACTTTTACGATCGCGCGCTTGCGGCGCTGGCCGTCGAACTCGGCATAGAAGACGCGCTGCCAGGTGCCCAGGTCCAGTTTGCCGTTGGTTACGGGCAGCGTGGTCTCATGGTGCAGCAGCAGCGATTTGAGGTGGGCGTCGCCGTTGTCCTCTCCGGTGCGGTGGTGCTTGTAGTCGGGGCGCGCGGGGGCAAGCTCTTCGAGCCATTTGCCGATGTCCTCGATGAGACCGCTTTCGAGATCGTTCACGTAAATTGCGGCCGTGATGTGCATCGGCGAAACAAAACACAGGCCGTCCTGCACGCCGCTGCGCTCGACGATCTGTTCGACTGCGTCCGTGATGTGGACCATCTCGCGCCGCTTGCGGGTTTCAAACACCAGATATTCGGTGTGACTTTTCATGGAAAGCTCCTTCGATGTGCCGCAAAGCGGCGAAAAGCAGAACAACCCTATCGCCCTTATCCTAAAGGAGCCGTGAACGTTCGCCGCCCACCCGACGCCGCCGCGCGCCTGCGCGCCATGTACGGCGATCTGCTGCGCGCCTACGGGCCGCAGCACTGGTGGCCCGCGAAGACGCCGTTCGAGGTCATCCTCGGCGCATACCTGACGCAGAACACCGCGTGGAAGGCCGTGGAGCGCTCACTCGCCAATCTCCGCGAGGCCGGCGCGCTCACCGCCGAGGGCCTGCGCGCAATTCCGCTGGCGAAGCTGCGGCGGCTCATCCGGCCGTCTGGCTTCATCCTGCGCAAGGCGCTCGCAATCAAGGCATTCATGGCGATGCTCGACAAAGAGTTCGGCGGCTCGCTTGAAGCGCTCGCCGCCACGCCGACGGGCCTGCTCCGCGAGCGCCTTCTGGCCTTGCCCGGCGTGGGCCCCGAGACAGCGGATGCGATTTTGCTCTACGCGCTGGGTCACGCCGTTCCCGTGGCCGACGAGTATCTGAGGCGGGTCGCGGAGCGGCACGGGCTGCTGACGCCGCAAAAGGGCCGGCGAACGATTCCATACGATGCGCTCACCGACCTTACGCGGCGGGCATTCACGGGCGATCCGGCGGAACGCCGCGCCCAGCTCTTCAACGAGTTCCACGCGCTCACCGTGGCCGTGGGCAAGGCGCACTGTGGCCGAACGGCGCGCTGCGAGGGATGCCCGTTGGCCGCGGATCTGAAAAACAGCTCCTAGCCGCTAGCATGTCCTGCAGAAGCACACTTTATTGTCTATTCGCAGGGAGATCTGCGAGCTACGAGCAATGAGCCAGGAACTCCGAGCGAAAACGGACAACTGGAGGCTGAAGGCCGGGAGCTGAAAGCTGTAAGCTGATGTCATCATGAACCCAACTCCGCAGCAGCCTCAACTGAACCTCGCCCAGACCGCCGACTACCGCGAGTCCTATGCCAACAGCGTGCAGGTACGCGTGAGCGTGTGGGATTTCCAACTGGTCTTTGGCCTTGCCTCCAGTGAAAGTCCCGAGCAGGTGAACATTCGCAACCACCAAGCCATTTTCCTGAGCCCGCAGCAGGCCAAAGCGTTGTGGAACGTGCTGGGCCAGAACCTCGCTCAGTACGAACAGGCCTTCGGCACGCTCAACCTGGAGCCGCACGGGCAGAATTTTCCGCAAGGACCGGTGAACTGACAGGGGTCAGGGATCAGGGAACAGGGATCGGAAACCGGAAACCAGGAACCAGAGCCAAGGAGCAAATTGTCGCGCTTCGAGAAAATCTTTGTCCCGCGGCTGGACCGTCCGCTGCCCGTCTGGATGATTTTTCCAGTGGTGTTCGTG
Organism: Occallatibacter sp.; assembly: GCA_049511595.1. Taxonomy (GTDB): domain Bacteria; phylum Acidobacteriota; class Terriglobia; order Terriglobales; family Acidobacteriaceae; genus Telmatobacter. Next base: position 13,630 of record JBEKXX010000086.1, read on the forward strand.
GCGCTATACGCCAGCCACTTTACGCTGCTGCGCCTGCCCTACTATTGGGACGAGGCGGGCTACTACATTCCCGCGGCATGGGATTTCTTCCGCTCCGGCTCGCTCATCCCCACCACCACGCTCACCAATGCTCATCCGCCGCTGCCCAGCATTTACCTGGCGCTATGGTGGAAGATGTCAGGCTATTATCCCGAGGTCACGCGCGAAGCCGTGCTCCTGGTGGCCTCACTTGGGCTGCTCGGCGTTTGGCGGCTGGCCATGCGCTTCGTGGGCGTAACTTCGGTCGCTTTCTGGGCCGTACTGCTGACAGGTCTCTACCCCATCTGGTTCGCGCAGAGCTCGCTGGCCCAGGCGGACATCTTTGCCGCCGCATGTTCGTTGTGGGGGCTGGTTTATGCGCTGCCCAGCCGCGGCCGCGTGTCGTGGGCCGCCGCGATCTGGTTCTCCGCAGCGGCGCTGTGCAAAGAGACTTCGATAGTGATTCCGCT
>JBEKXX010000087.1:0-14937 GCA_049511595.1 Occallatibacter sp.
TTGGGGCTGGAGCCCGCATTGGCGGGCGCTCCGAGGAGCAACGGGCAGCAGCAGCGAGGAAAGGAACTTGAGGCTTTATGGCGAAGGAAAAGTTTGATCGCAGCAAGCCGCACGTGAACGTAGGGACGATCGGTCACATCGATCACGGCAAGACGACGTTGACGGCGGCCATCACCAAGGTATTGCAGAAGCACAATCCCAAGATTGTGTTCCGCTCGTTCGACTCGATTGACAACGCGCCGGAAGAGCGGGAGCGGGGCATCACCATCGCCACGGCGCACGTGGAGTACGAGACCAAGAACCGGCACTACGCGCACGTGGACTGCCCGGGCCACGCCGACTACATCAAGAACATGATCACCGGTGCGGCGCAGATGGACGGGGCGATTCTGGTGGTGGCGGCGACCGACGGTCCGATGCCGCAGACCAAGGAGCACGTGCTGTTGGCGCGGCAGGTGGGCGTGCCCTGCATCGTGGTGTTCCTGAACAAGTGCGACGCGGTGGAAGACGGCGAGCTGATCGACCTGGTGGAGATGGAAGTGCGGGAACTGCTGACCAAGTACCAGTTTCCTGGGGACGATGTGCCGGTGATCCGGGGGTCGGCGCTGGGGGCACTGAACGGGGAGGCGCAGTGGGAGGCGAAGATCGACGAGCTGATGGATGCGGTGGACAAGTACGTGCCGCGGCCGGAGCGCGCGGTGGATCAGCCGTTTCTGATGCCGATCGAGGATATTTTTTCTATCTCCGGACGTGGGACCGTGGTCACCGGGCGCATCGAGCGGGGCAAGGTGAAGGTGGGCGAGGACGTGGAGATCGTGGGATTCCGCGAGACGCGCAAGACGGTGTGCACGGGCGTGGAGATGTTCAAGAAGCAGTTGGACGAGGGGATGGCGGGGGACAACGCGGGGATTCTGCTGCGCGGCACGCCGAAGGAGGACGTGGAGCGGGGGATGGTGCTGGCGAAGCCCGGTTCGATCACGCCGCACACGAACTTCAAGAGCTCGGTGTACGTGCTGAGCAAGGAAGAGGGCGGGCGTCATACGCCGTTCTTCAAGGGCTACCGGCCGCAGTTCTACTTCCGCACGACGGACGTGACGGGAGTGGCGGAGCTGCCGGCGGGGGTGGAGATGGTGATGCCGGGCGACAACGTGGAGTTGGAAGTGGAGCTGATCACGCCGGTGGCCATGGAGAAGGGGTTGCGGTTCGCGATCCGCGAGGGCGGCAGGACGGTGGGCGCGGGCACGATCGGCAGGACGGTGGGCGCGGGCACGATCTCGGAGATTATCAAGTGAGAGGGACTTAGGGACTAGGGACTAGGGATCAGAAGAGCGGCAGGCTGAGTTGAACGCAGCGAACAGGCCGAAATGAGACTGAAACCTGATCCCTGAAACCTGAACCCTTAAAAAGGATTGGGACATGCGGGAAATCATCACAATGGAGTGCACCGAGTGCAAAGAGCGGAACTACTCGACGACGAAGAACAAGAAGACGGTCACGGGCCGTCTCGAGCTGAAGAAGTTCTGTAAGCGCTGCCGCAAGCACACGGCGCATAAGGAGTCGAAGTAAAGCAGCCGTCAGCCATTAGCCGTTAGCCTTTAGCTTCTGTGGTGGGAGAACGAACCTTCTGGGTCTTCTGCGAGCAAGCTAAGAGCTAATGGCTAAGAGCTAAAAGCTGTTCTTAGGGGCGTAAGCTCAACGGCTAAACTGCCGGTCTCCAAAACCGGACTTGGGGGTTCGAATCCCTCCGCCCCTGCCAGAGATAGAGGGAATCGGGAATAGGGAACAGGGAATAGAAAAGACCTGGGCCCTGGAACAGGAAGTACAGTATGGCGACGAAAACGGCAATCGAGAGAGGCGAAGAGCGGTCCGCTAAACGGCAGGAGCCTGGGGCCCTGGCGGAGTTTGGAGGCGGCGCGTTGAGCAAGTGGAGCGAGTTTACCGGCTTTCTGCGCGATGTGCGCGCGGAGATGCGCAAGGTGGTTTGGCCAGGGTGGAAGGAAGTGAGAGTGACGACGGGAGTGGTGATCGTCGCGACCTTCCTCTTTGGGCTGTTTTTCTTTGTCGTCGACAGCTTTTTCAGAGTCGCCGTGTATGGGTTGTTGGGCCGGCTGGGAGGGCTGCAATAGCCGGCGCAGCACGGAATCGAGAGCAGAATGGCAGATGAGTTGGAACAACCCGTAGAGGCGCCGGCGCCGGAAGTAGAACCAGAGGCTGCCGGTGCGGAGACGCAGGCGGGCGAAGCAGAGGCACAGCCGCAGCGGAACGAGCGCTTCCGGTGGTACATTCTGCACGCCTACTCGGGCTTCGAGCGCAAGGTGCGGGAGTCGATCGAGAGCCGCGTGCAGGCCTTTGGACTGAAGGAACGCGTGGGGCGCGTGATGATTCCCACCGAACCGGTGACGGAGATCATCAACGGCAAGAAGCGCACCGTGGAGCGGGTGTTTCTGCCCGGTTACGTGCTGGTGGAGATGGACCTGGACAACGACCTTTGGCACGTGCTGAAGGACACGCCCAAGGTAACGGGATTTTTGGGCACGGGCGACAAGCCCGTGGCGCTGAGCGAGGAAGAGGTGAGCTCGATTCTCTTCCGCTCGGAGACGGTCAAAGACAAGCCGCGGATGAAGCTCAAGTTTGAGAAGGGCGAGCAAGTGCGCATCACCGACGGGCCGTTCGCCAACTTCAACGGCGTGGTGGACGAGATCAACGAAGATCGCGAGACGCTGAAGGTGATGGTGACGATCTTCGGGCGGTCGACGCCGGTGGAACTGGAGTTTGGCAAGGTGGAAAAGATTGAGTAAAGCGAGCTTCTAGCGTCTAGCTCCTAGCTTCTAGCCGGTTCATCATCTAGCGGGGCCGGTTGGGGCAAAGCTGAGGGTTTCGATCTCAAAATTTGTAACAAATAAGGATGAGCTAGCAGCTAGCGGCTAGAAGCTGGAAGCTGGTTCCGAAGGAACAAAATGGCACCTCCGAAGAAGATTACCGGCTATGTGAAGTTGCAGATCGAAGCCGGGAAGGCGACGCCGGCGCCGCCGGTCGGCCCCGCGCTGGGCCAGGCGCAGGTGAACATCATGGAGTTCTGCAAGCAGTTCAACGCACGCACGCAGAACAAGGAGATGGCCGGGCTGATCATTCCGGTCGTCATCACGGTGTATGCGGACCGCACCTTCAGCTTCGTGACCAAGACGCCTCCGGCAGCGGTGCTGCTGAAGAAGGCGGCGGGGATCGAGAAGGGCTCGGGCACTCCGAACAAGGAGAAGAAGGGCAAGGTGACGGAGAAGCAGGTACGAGAGATCGCCACGCAGAAGATGCCGGATTTGAACGCGGCGTCAGTCGATGCGGCGGTGAAGAGCATCAAGGGGACGGCGCGGTCGATGGGGATTGAAGTGGTGGGGTAAGCGGCTGCTTTGTCTGGCTGGAAACAGAAGGCTCTCCGCGATGCGGAGGGCCTTGTTGTTTCTGGTGGGAGCGAATAATGCCGAGCGGGCGGACGGCGGCGCTTCTTGACGGTCACGCACGCGTCGGTTCGATTCCCAGGATCTCGATTTCGAGGCCGCCGAAGTCGGGGTGGTCGTTTTCGCGGATGCGATAGGCCAGATCGATAACGCTGCCCTCGACGAGGCGAAGATCCATGGTGCGCTGGGCCAGGCCCCAGCCGACGGCGCGGATGGAGCTCGAGGGCGCGGCGGACGCAGGCAGGCGAGTGAAGGAGCCATTCGGCGGCGTGGCGGGTGACGCGACGGAGTCCTGCGCGAGGTCGATCGCGAGGTGGCGGTTCTTCATGATGCGCGGCGGAGCGACGAGGCGCACGGAACGAGCGAGGAAGACGGGCTCGGGGTTGCCATGGCCGAGGGGTTCGAGCTTGCGCAGCCATCCGGCGAGGACGGGGGTGATGCGGTCGAGAGGCAGCTCGGCGTGAATGCGGAGAAGGCGCTCGGGCTCGCGCGCGGCGAGGTGTTCCTCCGCATAAGCGCGCAGACGGTGCTTGAGGTCGGGAAGCTTTTCCGCGGGCAAAGCGAAGCCGACAGCGAATGCGTGGCCGCCGAAGCGGGTGAAGAGGCGGGCGCAGGATTCGATGGCGGCCAGGAGCTCGAAACCGTCGACGGAGCGGCCGGAGCCGTAGGCGATGCGGCCCTGGGGGCCGTCTTCGACGCTGATGACGATGGCGGGCTTGGCGGTGCGCTCGACGACGCGCGAGGCGAGGATGCCGATGACGCCGCGATGCCAGCCTTCGCCGTCGACGACGAGCAGGCGATCGGCGGCGATTTCGGCGCCGGACGCGAGGCGGGCCTCGATGGCGGTGAGCGCGGCGGCCTCGACGTCGCGGCGCTCGCGGTTGAGGCGATCGAGCTTGGCGGCAAGATCGGCAGCGCGATGGGAGTCGCGCGTGGAGAAAAGCTCGACGACGTCGGAGGCAACGTCCATGCGGCCGGCGGCGTTGATGCGCGGGGCGAGGCGGAAGGCGACGTCGAAGCCAGTGAGCTGCTTCGAGGCGGGGTCGAGCGCGGCGGCGGCGAAGAGCGCGCGGAGGCCGGCGCCGACGGGACGGCGCAGCTCACGCAGCCCGAGCGCGGCGATGGTGCGGTTCTCGCCACGCAACGGAACGGCGTCGGCGATGGTAGCGATGGCCGCCATCTTGAGAAAACTAGGCAGTGTCTTCTCGCGTGCGCGGGTTGGATCGCGGCGCTCGAGCAAGGCCTGCGCGAGCTTGAGCGCGATGGCGGCGCCGCAGAGGGATTTCTCCGGGTAGGAACAGCCGGGCTGATTGGGATTGAGGATAGCGAGCGCGGCGGGAACGGCGTCGTGGGCGGCGCCACTCCCCACGGACGAAGACATGTCTGGCCCAAATGGCGCTCCGGCTCCGGCCGGCAGGTGATGGTCGGTGACGATGAGGTCGAGGCCGAGGCGGCGCGCGGTTTCCGCTTCAGCGAAGGCCCTCATGCCGGTATCGACGGTGACAACGACGCGGACGCCCTCGGCGCAGGCTGCTTCCAGCACGCTCGACTGCATGCCGTAGCCTTCGCGCAGGCGATGGGGAACATGGAAGCGCACCTCGCCGCCGAGCATTTCGATGGCGGTTTTGAGCAGGACGACGGCGACAGTGCCGTCCACGTCGTAGTCGCCGTAGAGGAGAATAGGCTCGCGCGCGGCGACGGCGCGTTCAAGACGCTCGACGGCGGCTGACATACCGTGCATGAGAAACGGGTCGTGAAGATGGGCGGGTTCGGGGCTCAGGAAAGCGAAAGCCTCAGCGGCTGAATTGATGCCGCGCGCGACAAGGATCTCCGCGAGGACGAGCGGCAGACGCGCTTCGCGGGCGAGGACAGCGGCTTGTTCGGGGTGCGGTTCGGCGAGGAGCCAGCGCTGCGGCGGTCCATTCGAGAGCCTGCGGTCGCCATTTGCGGCAGTGGATTGATTCCCAGCCCCGGCTGCGCTCACAAGGATTACTCGTCCTCGTCGTCGTGCGAGTGGGCGTCGTCGATGACGATGTCGTGAAAGCTCTCGATGTTTTCAAGCAGCGCCTGGTAACGCTCATACCACTCGGTGGTGGTTTCGTGCAGAAAGACAATACCTTGGTAGATGAAGCCAAGCTGGATGTAGCCGAGCTTGCCCGCGTATTTGCTCAGCCATTTGGCTTCGACGAGTTCGGCGGTTTCCTCGTCGGGGAAGTTCATCTCGCCGGCTTCCTCGATGAGGGCGTCGAGCTCCTCGCGGTCCAGTGTCATTTCGCTAAAGGTGATAAAGGGAGCGCCCGCGTGCTTGGCCATCTCCACAAAGTCCTTCCATGCGTCGGGATCGCCGCGGCCCTCCCAGAGGATGGAGGGAATGTCCTCGGTGACGTAGCCGGGCAAGCGGCGCAAGCCGTGGCCCTCAATAAAGGCCACCATGTCGTCTTTCAGCGAGAGTAGGTTGTCGGTGCTCATCGTCAACCCCCCATTCTCGCAGATGGGGGCTGGGTGGGGCATGGGATGAAAGAGAAACTTTGCCAGTTTGGAGGGCAGCGGCTGAGGAAGGGCTCGGTTGGCCAAGGCGGGCTAAAGGGGCAGTAAAAAAGCCGGTGGAGCAATTCCGGGGTGCCGGAGCTTTGATGCGGCATTTCCGTAAGGGCTAAAGTCCGTTTCCTTTCGGGTGGCTTGACGTACGGATAAAGCCCGCACCCTTCAAAGCAAATTCAGACTCGCTCGGAACTGGGCACCGCTCGGCGCGAAGTTGTTACTCTGGAATGGACTGAATCGAGGAGGATTGATGCTTGCCCGCGTTTGAGTACCATGTCTTTGTCTGCCACAATTCTCGCCCCGCTGGATCGCCACGGCCCTCCTGCACCGCCGATGGAAAAAGCGAACTGCATGCGCGGCTGCAGCAACTCTGCCGCGAGGCTGGGCTGGGCGCCAGGGTGCGGATCAACAAGTCCGGCTGCCTGGACCAGTGCGAGCACGGACCCACGGTGGTGGTGTATCCAGACACCGTCTGGTATGGGCACGTGCGGCCGGAGGATGCCGAGGCGATTGTGGCAGAGCACCTGGTGGCGGGCGGCCGGTGGAGCGGCTGCGCATGGCCGACGAGTGCCTGAATACGAAGATCTGCCCGCACCAGACTAGGGAATAGGGAACAGGGAATAGAAAGACGGGGTCTAAGGGACTAGAGACTACGAGGGCGGGGCAGTCGAAAGACAGGTTTGGGGATGAAGCGCAGAGAATTTTTGAAGGTCGCGAGTGCGGCGTCGGCGGTGAGCCTTGCAAAAGGCTCGCTGGCCGCGTCACGCAAGGGTGTCGTCATAGTAATGGAGCCGCGCATCGAAGTTCTGCAAACTCCATCGGTGCGCTGGGCTGCCGAACAACTGCGCAGCGCAATCGCCGCCAGAGGCGTTCTGTGCCGCATCGTCGATTCTCCAGCCCAAACACCGGGGAGCGCCTTCTGCGTGTTTTTTGCAAATGTTTCCCCAAAGCTGCCTCCAGAGAATCCTCACGCGGTAGAGATGACGGTGGCGCCGGACGGTTTCCATATTGTTCCGACGCAGTCTCGCTACGCACCGGCTCTATCGATATTCGCCAGTAATGAGCGGGGATTCATCTATGCACTACTGGAGCTGGCGGAGCGGGTTCTTTACGGCCGCGAGCCGATCGCGGCGATGCATTTTTCGGAGCCCCTCAAAGAGGCGACAGCAAACGAGGTGCGAAGCGTAAGCCGCTACTTTTGCAGCGAGGTGGAGGATAAGCCGTGGCTTTACGACAGGGATTTCTGGCTTGGATATCTGGATTTGCTGGCCGCGTGCCGGTTCAACCGGTTCTGCCTCGGATTCGGGCTTGAGTACGACTTTCCCAGGGGCGTGACCAACGATTATCTGCACTTTCCTTATCCATATGTCCTCAAGGTTCCAGGGTACGGCGTGCGCGTTATGCAGCTTGCCGCGGCAGACGGCACGGCGCTGCCGGCGCCGGTTGTGCTCAGCGACCACGAGCAGCAGATGAATCTCGACGCGCTCAAATTCATTGCTGTCCAGACGGCGGCGCGCGGGCTGCACTTCCAACTTGGCATCTGGACGCACGCGTACGAGTGGACCGACAGCCCCAATGCCTATCACCGCATCGAAGGACTCACTCCCGATACGCATGCGAATTACTGCCGCGACGCGCTGGCGATGCTGCTGAAGGAATGTCCTGAGATCCAGGGTTTGACGCTGCGCGTGCACGGCGAGAGCGGCATTCCCGAGGAAAGCTACGATTTTTGGCGCACTCTGTTCGAGGCCGTCACGGACTGCGGCCGCACCATCGAGATTGACATGCACGCCAAGGGCGTCAACGAGACCATGATCGACATTGCGGTGGCGACCGGAATGCCGGTAAAGCTGGGAGCTAAGTACTCCGCCGAGCACCAGAGCCTTGGCTACCAGCAAGCGGACATTCGTGCGATGGAGATTCCCAAACCCGGACACACAGGCGAGGGACCGTTCAGCCTGAGCTCGGGCGCGCGCTCGTTTACGCGCTACGGCTACGCGGATTTCCTAAAGGCTGGCGCACCCTACAAGCTGCTCTTCCGCCTGTGGCCGGGAACGCAGCGGCATTTGTTGAGCGCGGATCCCGAGATGGCGGCGGCCTACGGGCGTACGGCGCATTTTTGCGGCGCCGTGGGACTGGATCTGATGGAGCCGTTGACGTTCAAGGGCAGGGAAGGCTCAGGGCAACCCGGTGGACGATGCGCGTATGCCGATGCGGCGCTCAATCCCAAATACGATTGGCAGAAGTTCGAGCTCTACTATCGCGTATGGGGACGGCGGCTCTACGATCCCGACGCAAACCCTGAGGCGTGGCGTCGGTGGATGCGGACGCAGTTTGGAGCCGCCACGACTCAATTGGAGATTGCTGTGGCCAATGCCAGCCGTATTCTGCCGCTGCTCACCTCGGCGCACCTGCCTTCGGCATCGAATCACTCGTTCTGGCCCGAGATTTACGCCAATATGCCGATCGTGCGCGGCAGCGAGCCTTCGCCGTATAGCGACACGCCTGAGCCCAGATGCTTCGGAACCGTGAGCCCGCTCGATCCGCAACTGTTCGCGACCATCGACGATCACGCCGCGGATCTGCTCGCGAACACCGCGAATCCCAGGTACTCGCCGATCGAGGTGGCGCAGCGGATGGAGGATTGCGCGAACGCCGCGAGCACAGCGCTGGATGACGCGCGCCGCAGGACTATCGCACGGCGGTCGGCGGCGTTCCGGCGGATGGAAGCGGACGTGGAGATTCAGATCGGGCTGGGACGTTTTTTTGCGGCCAAGCTGCGCGGTGGCGTGCTGTACGCGATATTTGAGCAGTCGCAGGATATAAACGCGGGCCGGGAAGCCTTGGACGAGTACAGTATGGCGCGCGAAGCGTGGGCAGACATGGCGACGCGCGCGGCAGCTGTCTATCGGGCAGACATTTCGTATGGCAGCGTCCCCATTCGGCGCGGGCACTGGAGCGACCGGCTGAGCGCGATCGACGAGGATCTTGCGGCGTTGACGGAGCAGATCAAGAGTGTGGGACGAACCGATGTATCAACCGAAGATACACGGAGTGCGATCGGTGCCGCAACCGGCAGGCCGGGCCGGCCGCTCGCGGCGTGCGTGCATCACCCGCCGGCGAGCTTTGAGGCCGGCTCGCCGCTTTCGCTGCCGGTAACGGTCCTGGTCGCGAGCGAAGTCACCTCGATGCGTCTGCACTACCGGCATACCGACCAGGCCGAGCGGTGGAAGCAGGTGGACATGCAGCAGGATGGAGAGAGCTTTACCGCAGCGATTCCGGCCGACTACACGCAGTCCGACTTTCCACTCGAATACTACTTCGACCTGGAGGCAAAAAACGGCGCCACGCGGCTCGAACCGTTATTCAATGCGACGCTTTCGAACCAGCCATACTACGCGTCGATGCGGCGGGGGCGTAGTTCGACAAGAAGCGGCCGGAGTGCAGCGCAACGGCCGCCGAGCCGCAAAACGCTGACAACGATGCCCTTTAACAGGTGTACAGACAGCGGTGCAATGCGCTATCCTGAGCTTTAGCCCATGATCTTTTCCCGCGACTACATTGGGTATCTCGCCCGCCGTACGGTCAAGCACCTCATCGACGCCAAGATGATCACTACCAGCGATCTGAAGGTGACGGAGGAGCGCGTCAACGCGGCCCTGCTCGACGAGCTTTCGCTGGAGGACCGCATCAACGAGGAAGTGCGCGTGATTCTGGACGCCTACTCCGAGGAGATGCGCAAAAGCGGGGCGCAGTACGCCGAAATGTTCAAAAAAGTGAAGACCGAGCTCGCGAAGAAGTACAAGGCGGTGCTATGAGGATCGGGGAAGCGCAGAGCGGCACCATGAGGATCAGCCGCGACAAGCTGAACAAGCTGGCCCACACCGTGGCCGACACGCTGGCCGAGATCGACCAGGTGGGATTCCTCGAAGACCGCAACACAATCCGGCAGGAGGCACGCAAGGCGCTGGAGGTTCTACTCACCGAAGAGGCGAAGATCGACGCCATGGCGCGGCAGAAGATCGCCAACCAGAGGAAGATCATCCTGGAAGGCTCACAGGAGTGGGACATTCTGTACCGCAAGTACTACAACGAGGAAGTACGCAAGCTGGGGATTTGAGGCATTCTCGATGCGCGATGTGGCTCGAGTTCATCGGGAGGAGGGTCGTATGGCAACGGCAGCAGAGCGTCTTCTTAAATCGCTGAAAGTTGCATTGATCGGTTTTGTTGTCGGCTATTTCGGTTTCGTAGCGTATTTTGTTTGCTGCTTGATATTCTTTAGCGACAAACATCCTGAAATCGCAGAGACTCCAATAATTCTCTGGGCAATCCCTCCCGGGATTATTGCGGCGATCATAGCCTTTGCCGCGACTTTTTTCCTGACGGGTCGGAACGCTGAACCGCCGCCCTCGCTGACGAAATGATTTGTCCGCGGTTGGCCCGGATACCAAGTTTTGCTAAAGTAAGAGAGTAGCCTGCGTTCGCGGGCAGCTTCCACACAATGAGTGGCGCTATCGTCTAGGGGTTAGGACGTGAGATTCTCAATCTTAAAACCCGGGTTCGATTCCCGGTAGCGCTACCAGAGACTGGCCGCGAAAGCCCGCTGAATCAGCGGGCTTTTTGCTGGTCCGAAAAACTCCTGGCGCGTGCTTTTCGCAAAATCCGCGAATTCTATGGCTCAGTCTGGGGCCAAACCCCTTTTGAAGATTTCGAGACGTACCCCTTCTGACGGACCCATGCAACGCCGAATTCGATTGCCGGACATGCGGGACCGTGCTAGGATTGCGCGCAACATTCCGAAATAGAAGGAGACCACGATGAACTTAGGACACGTTGTGCACCTTGTCGAGAGCCTTCGCACGAGTGTCAAGATCATCTGCCTGCTTTGGATGGTCCTGGGAGTTCTTTACATTCTTACGCTTTCCAGGGCGCTCAAGAAATGCTCTGCCCCATCGAGGACGATGCGGCCGGGGATGGTTTGGTTGATGTTGATACCACTGTTCAATATCATCTGGCAATTCTTTGTTGTGCTGGGCCTGGCGAAATCGCTCGGTAACGAGTTTCAGACGCGGAGGATTCCGAGTCCCCAGTCCAGGCCGGGAATGTCGGTTGGCATGGCCATGTGCGTCTGTACGGTGTGCGCGATCCTTCCCTTTTTAAATTTTTTCCTACTGAGTAAGGTGGACAACCAGTCAGCGACGACGGACATTCCGACCTGGGCCATCCCGGCACTCTTCCTGATTTTCATCGGATTGCTCTCGGCGCTCGCGCATCTGGTTCTCTGGATCATTTACTGGAGCAAGATCGCGAGCAGTTCGCGGATGCTGGATCGGAATTCGGCCGCGACCGCCCCGCCGGTCTACGCGCCACACGCATAACGACGCTTGACTCGGCGCCGCTCGGATCGCGCAAGGGCCAACAGTGGTAGCATCGAAGTTGACCGATGCAAACAAAAAAGCTGCAAATTATTCCCCTTGGCGGTCTGGGCGAGTTCGGCATGAACTGCCTGGCTTTGCGCTGGGAAGACGACATCATTGTGATCGACGCGGGCCTGATGTTCCCCGAGACGGAATTGCTCGGAGTGGACATTGTTGTGCCCGACATCACCTATTTGATTGAGAACAAGAAGCACGTTCGCGCCATCGTGCTGACGCATGGGCACGAGGACCACATCGGCGGGCTGCCGTGGATGCTGAACGAGCTGAAGGTGCCGGTGTACGCCACCGAGTTCACGCTGGCCTACGTGGAAGACAAGCTGGAGGAGCACGAACTGCTCGAGGAAACCGAGCTGATCGAGATCGAGCCAAGGGCGAAGTTCACAATCGGGCCGTTCACCATCGAGCCGATCCGCGTGACGCACTCGCTGGTGGATTGCGTGGCGCTGGCGATCGGAACGCCTGTCGGCATCGTTATTCATACCGGCGACTTCAAGATCGACCTGGCGCCGCTGGACGACAAGGCCTTCGATCTGCACACCTTTGCCGAGTATGGCAAGCGGGGCGTGCTGGCGCTGCTGCAGGACTCGACCAACGTGGAGCGGACGGGGTACACGCCCAGCGAGCGGGCGGTGATTCCGCGGCTGGACGAGGTGTTCACGCAGACCAGAAAGAAGCTGTTCTTCAGTTGTTTTTCGTCGTCGATCTACCGCATTCGCATTGCCATGGAACTGGCGCGCAAGCACGGGCGCAAGGTGGCCGTGGTGGGCCGCTCGATGGTAGAGAGTACGGAGATCGCGCAGGATCTCGGCTACATCGACGTGCCGCCGGGGCTGATCGTGAATCCCGGGCAGATCCGGGACTTTCCGCCGGAGCAGATGATGGTGCTGATTAGCGGAACGCAGGGCGAGCCGCTGAGCGCGTTGAGCCGCGCAGCTGTGGACAATCACAAGCACGCGAAGATCGAGCCGGGCGACACGGTGGTGTTGAGTTCGAGGATCATTCCGGGGAACGAGAAGGGCATTTTCCGGGTGATCGATCACCTGAGCCGGCGCGAGGCGAACGTGGTCTACGACGACGGGCAGCATGGACTGATCCACGTGAGCGGTCACGGTAGTCAGGAGGAGATGCGGCTGCTGATTAACCTGGTGCGGCCGAAGTTTTTCATCCCCATTCACGGTGACTACCGTTTTTTGCGGAGGCACGCGCAGGTGGCCATGGAGACGGGCGCCGTGGACCATGCCATTGTGCTCGAAGACGGCGACGTGCTGGAGCTGGACAAGGACGACGCGCGCAAGCAGGAGAAGGTGACGGCGGGGCGGATCCTCATCGATTCCGGCTCGTCGATCGACGTGGTGGAGGACCTGGTGATCCGCGACCGGCGGATTCTGTCGGAAGACGGCGTGGTGCTGGCGGTGCTGGCCATCAACAAGAAGACCGGCAGGGTCGAGCGCGAGCCGGAGGTGCTGATGCGCGGGTTCGGCGGCGCGGACATCACCGACCAGGCGCGAGAGACGGTGCTGAAGACGCTGGATGGGCTGAGCACAGAGCAGAAGTCCGACTACGGCGTCGTGAATGAGCGTGTGCGCGTAGAGCTGAAGCGGCTGATCCAGAAGAGCACGGGACGACGACCGATGATCATGCCGGTGATTCTGGAGATCTGAGCGGCGCGGCGTTTACCGGACAATCGATGTGGTTTCGCACGCGGCACACAGAGGCGGTGCATAGCGCTTTCGCCTCGGGCGGAACAGGCGGGCCTGCCGCGTCTTAATGGGATTGGCGTTCCAGAATGCAGCTTCGCTTATGCTTCAGGCTACGAGCGCAGATGTTGCGTGAGATCGCGGAGGCCTGCGCAAGCCGTCAAGGACGATCTCATTCGCAGGGGAATGAGCAGGGGGCTGATGGTATGCAGCGGATGGGCGACCGATAGCATGGCAGGGAAGCGAGCGCATGCCGATGAAGACCTCGCCCACAGTCAGCCGGGCATTGCCTTCGAGATCGAGGAATCCAGCTTGATTTTCGTTGCAGAATGCTTGCGCTTCGGGCGAAAAATAAGGCGCGATGAGGACAGGCGTAGTGTTGGCGGGGAGATGATCTGCACTGTCGCGTAAACCGTGCAACGCTGCGCGCACGTGATCCGGTTCTCCGTCGGAGTGCACTACACATGCCAAGGTATGAGTCTGACCGAAAACATCGATGCGCGCCACGATCCCGACAGCCCGGCCGCGTGCCTGCGGCTCACGCTTCATCTCCGTGAGCCTGACTCCCGAAACCTGGCTCAATAAGGCCTTGAGCGCTTCGGCAGCGCGCGCTCCCAACTCGGTCTGGGCCATATCAGTTGTCATTGGAGTCTCCGCTTTTATCGCCCGCGTGTTGTGCACTCATGCCGGCGGGGCCAAGGATGAATGAGTTTTTTCCCGACGGGATCATGGCCATCGGGATCGTCGCGTGCCCGTTTCCGTTGCGATGCTTCGATTCCAGCCAGAGGCACAACCGGGGATCGTGAATCTCCGGCTGGTCCCTCCAGAAATTCGGCGCCAGTCCGCACTCGATGCGCAGGTGATCGAGCTGCAGTTCAATCTCGGTGATGCCCTTGCGGAAGTAGCGGCGCACATTGCTGGCGCCCACATAGAGCCCTGTCACCCTGCGCCCGATGCATTGCGATGTGACGACCATAGAACCCTCCGTTCAGCGCCTTAACGGTTGAGGGCGATGGCGAAAGAGAACCACCGCGAGAGGAAATCCGCACTGCGGAATTCCCGCGGAATCTGCATCTTGCATGCGCCAGCCGGCGAAGATCCGGTCGAAAGCGGAAGCCGTCTAAACCTGCAGGAGCTGCGGATGCCTGTGTGCCCATCGATAGAGACCTGCGATGCGCCCAAGCCCTCAGCGCCAAACCGTTGAACAGTTTCGAGTGACGGCGCAGAAACACCGGCTATAGAACCAGGGCGCAACAACCTCAGCTATCGAGGAGGGGGAAAGAGGGAAGGCCAGGACAAGAACCTGACGTACACCTTGCGGCCACCCTGACCGCCTACGTCTGTTCCCTTACTGCCTGTGGAAATGTTGCCCCTTATTTTTTCTCCTGTCAAGACAAATTGATGAAATTTCCTGTAAGAACGGTTGTCTTCGTGTGGAAAACGCGAGCGCGCGCGCTGTTGCGCTGCTCGTCCGGCTGCGACGGGGGTGAGCCTACCTACGCCGCGACGAGGGTTCATCAGAGAAGATCTGGCCGTCGCGGATGTGAACGACACGATGCGCAAATTGGGCGATGTCGGCCTCGTGGGTGACGAGGACGATGGTGTTGCCGCGGGCGTGGAGCTGATCGAAGAGGGCCATGATCTCAAGGCCGGTCTTGGAGTCGAGATTCCCCGTGGGTTCGTCGGCGAGAATGATCGACGGGTTGTTGACCAGGGCGCGGGCGACGGCGACGCGCTGACGCTGGCCGCCCGATAGCTCGTTGGGTTTGTGCATCATGCGCGATTCCAGCCCCACGTCGGCGAGGGTCT
>JBEKXX010000088.1:0-24594 GCA_049511595.1 Occallatibacter sp.
ACATCAACTTGATGCCGATGGCGCGATGCCACAAAATGCTGATCATTTGCGGGTCGACGAAGTAGATGCCCACGCCCAGCGCGACAGGCAGCGCCGTCAAAATCCACCCCGTAAGACGCCCCTGTGCCGTGTGCACCTTGATCTGGCGCTTCAGCCGGAACCGCTCCCGGATGACGTACGAGGTCTTGTCCAGCACCTCGGCCAGATTGCCTCCGCTCTCCTTTTGAATCAGAATGGCCGCGGCCGCGATCTTCAGGTCCTGCAACGGCACCCGCTCCAGCATGTTTTCCAGTGCGGTCTTCATCTCCAGGCCATAGTTCTGTTCCTCGAAACAGATCCTGAACTCGCTGCCCACCGGGTCCGGGCACTCGCGGGCCACCAGAGCCATGGCCGCGAGCAAACTGTGCCCGGCGCGGAGCCCGCTCACCATCAGGTCCAATGCCTCCGGCAACCCCTTTTCGAACTGGCCAAAGCGCCTGCTGCGCTTGAACAGCACGAAGCTCATCGGCAGCGCGCCCAAAACCACCCCCACCACAAGCGGCAGCAAATAGGAATCCGTAACCTGCATAAGGACATAGATCGGTATCACAAAACCGGCCAAGGTAATCAACAGCAGGCGCCCCGGGCTCCAATTCAGATCGGCTTGGCTCAGAATTTTGCGCAGATAGGGCGTCAATTCGAACTTCAGCAGCTTCTGATTCAGCCAGGGAATGCTGCTGAGAACCTCGTTCTTGCGCACATTCAATTTCTGCAGGCGCAGATCCTTCCGGTCAACCTTGATCGCCGAGTCCAGCGTGGCCAGCGCCTGCTTGGAGCTATTAGAGGAACCCAGGGCAGTCAAGGGCAGCGCGATCAGCGTGAACACGCCCACAAAAACCAAAGCGACGATCAGTCCCATCTGTTCCCTCCTTCCCTCTCAGTTGACCGGCGTTTCCCGCTCGAACAGGCTGGGCGGCAGGATGATGCCCGACACGCGCAGCCGGTCCAGGAAGCGGGGACGAATGCGCGTGGGCTTGAATGCCCCAATCACGCGGCCGTCCTGGCCGATGCCTTTCTTCTCGAAGGTGAAGATCTCCTGCATGCTGACCACGTTCTCTTCCATGCCCGTGATTTCGGCGATGCTGGTGATCTTGCGCGTGCCGTCGCTCATGCGCGTGGCCTGCACCACAACCGTGATCGCCGATGCCATCTGCTGCCGCACCGATCTTTCCGGCAGGTTCATGTTGGTCATGGCTACCATCGACTCCAGCCTCGACAGCGCGTCGCGCGGCGTGTTGGCGTGGATGGTGGTCATCGAGCCCTCGTGGCCGGTGTTCATGGCCTGCAGCATGTCGAAGGCCTCCTCGCCGCGCACCTCACCGATGATGATGCGGTCGGGGCGCATACGCAGGGCGTTGATGAGAAGTTGCCGCTGACGGATCGCGCCCTGTCCCTCGATGTTCGGCGGCCGCGTCTCCAGGCGCACGATGTTCTCCTGCGCCAGCCTCAATTCGGCCGCGTCCTCGATCGTCACCAGCCGCTCATTGTTGGGAATGTATTGCGACAGAATGTTCAGAAACGTCGTCTTGCCGGCTCCGGTTCCCCCGGAAACCAGAATGCTGATGCGCGCCCGCACCGCCGACGACAGCACTTCCATCATCTCCGGCGAGATGCTCTTCAACTGCACCAGTTGGTTGGCGGCCAGCGGCCCGGTCCCGAATCGCCGGATCGACAGCGACGGTCCGTCCAGGGCCAGCGGCGGAATGATGGCGTTGACGCGCGAACCGTCCGGCAGCCGGGCATCCACCATGGGCGACGACTCATCGACCCGGCGGCCGACTCGCGACACGATCCTGTCGATGATCTGCATCAGATGGCGGTCGTCGCGAAACGACGTATCCACCTTCTGCAGCAGTCCGCCCTTCTCCACAAACACGTGGTCCTTGTCGTTCACCAGAATGTCGGAGATCTTGGGATCCCGCAGCAGCGGCTCCAGCGGCCCCAGCCCAAAAACCTCATCCAGCAGGTCGGCGTGGATCTTCTCCTGCTCGTCGAAGTTCAGCGGCACGCGCTGGTCCGACATGATCTCCTTCACCAGCCCCGAAACCGCCTGCCGCGCCTGGCTCGAATTCACGCGCGAAAGCTTCTCCAAATCGAGCTTCGAGATCAGCGTGCGGTGAATCTCCGCTTTGTACGATTCCAAGTTCAGTATTTCCACGTTTTACCTTCGCTCCAGTTGGAGAATTCCGCGTTTTACGCCCTCATCCGAAAATGCTAAGACTGAAAACCTTCTTCTTTTTAGCCGGGGAGTCGCTCTTCCCCGTCACCGCGCTCACCATCCTGCGGATCTGCCGCGAGATCGCCGAATCGGAGAGCACCAGCGGCGTGGCGTTGACCTGCATGTCCCGCACGGACGTGTAATCGTTGGGAATCTTCCACTGAGCCGGCCTGGTCAACGCTTTCGTGATGTGCTCCTCCGACAGGCTCTGGCCGCGGGATTCCGAACGGTTGATCACGATCTCCAGTCTGGGAACGGTGCCGCTGAAAAACTGCTTGATCAGCCGGTTCGAGTTGCGCAGCTCCGGAATGCTCGCCTGCGTCACCAGGTAGATCGTCGTCGCTTGCTTGTACGCCGTCGTGCCCATCAACTCCAGCTTGGACCCCATATCCACCACGGTGTTGTCGAACTCATACCGCGCCACCTGCAGCAGCCGGTTGATGGCCTCATTGTTGGCTTCGTACTGCATAAACCTTCCCGGAGCCGCCAGCACCCACAACCCGGAACTGTGCTTCACCAGAAGCTTTGAGAGAAATCCCGCATCCAGCCGTTCCACCGCTTCCAAGGCGTCCACAGCCGAAAATTCCGGCGCGATGCCCAGGTTCAGGGCGGCATCGCCCAGCGGCAAATCGAGATCGATCAGCAACGTCTTCTCGCCCGATTCCTTAGCCAGCGCTACGGCGAAATTGCACCCCACCATGGTGGCTCCGGCCCCGCCCTTGGCGCCCATGAACGCATAGAGCTTTCCCGCGGCCTTCTTCACGCTCCGCGTCAGCGGCCGGCGCGCCGCCGACCGCACCAGAGCCTCCGCCATCACCTCGGGCGTAAACGGCAGCGTCAGAAACTCGCGCGCCCCGGCCCGCATGCAGCGCACCAATAACTCCGGATCGGAGCTCTCCGAATACACCATCACTGTAACCACGCCATTGGCGCCAATGTTCTCCACCAGCTCCAGCGCGTACTCGGGATCGCTGTCCAGATCGATGATGATTACGTCGTACCTGCCCTCCAGCGTGGCGGGTAGATCGCCTTCGCCCGGCCTATAGCTGGAAAACTCGCTCACATCGCTGCCCGCACTGCCGCTCATGGCCAGAATGGCCTCCGATCGGCGATCTCTATTCGGACCGATCACCGCGATGGAGAGCCCGTCGGTACCGATCGATTCCGGAATTGGGTTTACGGAATATGGGGAAGGGTTAGTAGCCACGTTTCTGTCGCTCCTTACTGTACGTTTTGACCGGAAACTGGGCGGCACGGACTCCCAATCCGCCGGTAGTTCATAATCGGCTTGCTGCGAACTGGACATTGTCTTGCTCCGTCTCTTACCGTGCGAAAAACGAAATCAACGTCCCAATCGCGATGGCCGGCGCATACGGCATTTTATGCCGCCGCGGATTGCCAAGAACTGCCTCTCCACGCTCTTTCGCTCCAAACATCAAATCGCCGGTGTGCTGAAATAACTCCTTTAAGAATCCTCCCCAGGCCGCTATGGCGAGCGCCATGACTCCTCCCACCAGCCCCGTCATCACCAGCGCCAAGAATAATTGGTACGGGCCAATCCACGCTCCAATCGCCGCGCACAGCTTCACATCGCCGGCGCCCATCCCGCCCATCCAGTAAAGCAATCCATAGATCAGCAGCCCTATCCCTGGCCCGGCAACGTGCGCGAGCTTGAAAACGTGATCCAGCGCGCCATCATCCTGGCTCCCGGCCGCGTCGTCCGTTCTGAAGACCTATGCCTCCAGGCGCCGGAACCGGAAGAAATTGCCGCCTTCGACGAAGTCGTCGATATCGCCGATTACCAGTCATCCGGCTCGTTCGAGCGCCAGTTGCACGACTACAAGATCAAGCTGGCTGTTGCCGCCGTCCGGGAAAATAACGGAAACAAGACGCTGGCCGCCCGCCAGCTATCAATCTCCCGCGCTTATCTGCACCGTCTCTTGCGTCTCGCCGAGCCCAGTCCGCTCTTTGTGGAGCAGAACACGCGCCAGTCAGTCACCGCCTGAACCCTCGGCGCCCACGCCGTGCTAATCCTCCATGGGGAGGAGTTGCGCCCGGTTCGCGGGCCATGCGCCGCCGCGCTCTCTCTACGCGAAATAATCCACTTGCCTGGAGGGAACCTCGCCGGGCGTCTCTTCCCCGCTCTCCGCCCCGCCAGCGAACATCGGCTCCTCTTCGTCGTTCTCAAAAGCCCACTCTTCTTCGTCGCTTTCTTCCGCCCCGGCAGCTTTTCTCCTGTTTCCCCTCTCCCCGCCTTCACCTGGCTTGGCCGCGGAGTCGACGTCGAACACCGCCGGCGGCCTGTAATCCGGCTGCGAAGCCTTCACCGCAGACACTGCGCGGATTCCGGGAATGGGACCGATCTCCATCTTCGCTTCTCAATACCTGACCTCCCGTATCGGCAAGAAGTGGCGAATCTTTAATCTTCCCGATTCCCTTTTGTTCGATTTCCGTACACCCGCCCCGCCAGCAGCTACGGACGCATGGCCAGAGCCGTCTGCACTGGCTGGGAGCCGGCGGCTCCCGTGGGCGGTGGCTTCCGGACTGCGGCGTCGGATTGACCGGGGGATTGGTTAAGCGTCTCCAGTCCCTCAGTCAGACTCATCCCGGTGGGAACCGGAACAAAGCCTCCACGTAACTCGCTGGTCTCACGCGCAAAGGTCTTCACCAGCAGTGCGCGGATGTTCATGTGCACTTCGAACACCTCCGTCTTCCAGTCGGTGGCGCTTACCTGCACCCGCTCCAGCCGGAACCATCCGCCCTTGTACAGGCGCCCCAGGATTCCGAATCCGAAGTCCACGTTTTCGTCCACGTGGCCCTCCAGCCGCGACACCCGCTTCGAACGGGCGTCAACCCAAAGCGTGCCGCTCATCGCGTGGAGGATGCGCGACTCAATTGTGCATGACGGATCCCCGCGATTGGGACGAAAGCGCAGCCGGTAGCGGCCATTCTCCTCGCCGTCGTATTGGAACACGAAAGCACTCGGCAATAGAGACAGAATCCGGCCAATGCGCTCCTCGTTCTCGTCATATTGCTTCTGTTGGCGGGCCTGTTCGCTCGGCGATGTGAGCAGTTCCTGCAGCCGTTCTTGCTCCGCCTTCTCCGCCTCGGGACCGAGTGCGTGCCCGTTGCTCAACATGAGCCGGCTAATCGGCCCGTCGGCGGTTTCCACCTGCTCTTCTACGCTGGTTCCGGTCTGCGAACGCCGTTCCACCCAATACTGCCAGTAGCCGTGCCGCTGGTGGTCATTGATCTCGTTGTATACAACCTCGCCGACCAGTTGCCCGGCGGGCTCTGCCGGCTGGCAACTCACGCGCAAGGTTCCCTGCGTCATCGCCAGCACCCCCAACGCCACCCAGACCACACGCATCTCATCACCCCCAGCCAGAAGAACTCCGGTTTGCATCGCTGCCTGTGGGCATCATGACGGCGCCGCGGTGAAGCCCCGGCAAGACCTCTGTAAAATGGCGGAGAATTGAGCCAGGGGAACCTGGATTGCAACTAACGGCCTTCGCAACCCGCCGGGTGCTCCCGCCGACGACGAATGCCGCAGCGAACTTGCTACACTGTGCCCATGCAGGACGAGCAGGAGTTCCGCAGCGCCGCCGAAGCGGCCCTCAACACCCTCAAGCTCCATCTCATCGCACGCGAAGAAGACGAGCAGGCAGCCTTCGAAGTCGAGGAGCAAGCCGGCGTCCTCAACGTTCTGTTCGATGATCCCGGCGCCCGGTTTGTCATCACGCCTAACGCGCCCGTTCGCCAGATCTGGATCTCTGCGCTCGCCGCCAGCTTCAAGCTCGACTGGGACGCCGCAAAGAACGAGTTCATCCTGCTCCGCACCGGCGAATCGCCGATCGCTCTCGTCGACCGCCTCATCGGCGAGTATCATGCGCCCTCCTCCGGCGGCCTCACCGCGTGAGCCAAACCCGGCAAAGCGCGCTCCCATTCAATGGGTGCAGCGAATGATACGATGGGTTGCATCCCATGAGAGGATCCCATCCATGATTGACGCTTCCTCGTCCCCGTCGCTCACCAGCGAGCAGGTTTCCAACCTCACGCGCCAGACCAACTACGGTACCTGGCGCTTCCAGAAAACATGGAAGCCGCTCCACGTCGCCGACGCCGAGGGCTGCTGGTTTACCGACGGCGCAGGCAAGCGTTATCTCGACTTCAGTTCGCAGCTCATGTGCGTCAACCTCGGCCACAAGAACCCGCGCGTCGTCGAGGCCATCGCCCAACAGGCGCGCGAGCTTTGCTACGCCGCACCCGGCTACGCCACAACTTCGCGCGCGCGCCTTAGCGCCAAGCTGCTTGAAGTCCTCCCCGAGGGGTTGAACAAGTTCTTTTTCGCCACCAGCGGCACCGAGGCCAACGAAGCGGCCTTCAAGATCGCCCGTATGGTCACGGGCAAGAACAAAATCATTTCGCGCTACCGCTCCTATCACGGATCGACCGCCGGCTCCATCGCCGCCACCGGCGATCCGCGCCGCTGGGCCATGGAACCGGCCGGCAAGATTGGCGGTGTAGTCTTCGCCCCCGAAACCAACTGCTACGACTGCCCCATCAAGCACACCTATCCCGCGTGCAACATCGCCTGCGCGGACTACATCGAGCACATGATCCGCAACGAAAGCGACGTCGCCGCCATCATCGTCGAGCCGGTCGTCGGCACCAACGGCGTCCTCGTTCCGCCGCCCGAGTATCTCCCGCGCCTGCGTCAGATCTGCTCGCGCCATGGCGTCCTGCTCATCGCCGACGAGGTCATGGCCGGCTGGGGCCGCACCGGCAAGTGGTTTTCCGTCGACCACTGGAACGTCAAGCCCGACATTCTCGTCACCGCCAAGGGCATCACCTCGGCCTACGTGCCGCTCGGCCTCTGCGCCACCACCACCGAAATCGCCGACTACTTTGAAGAGCACTACTTCTCCCACGGCCACACCTACGAAGCGCACCCGCTCACCCTCGGCCCCGCCGTCGCTGCCATCGAAGAGATGCAGCGCCTCAAGCTCGTCGAGCGCGCCGCGGAACTCGAGCCGTACGTCCGCCGGAAACTCGAAGCGCTCAAGGCAAAGCACCCCTCCATCGGCGACGTGCGCGGCCTCGGCCTCTTCTTCGCCGTCGAAATCGTGAAGAACCGCTCGACCAAACAGCTCTTCAACACCATGCGCGACAAGGTGGAAGGCAAGCCGCTCGTCGTTGATCGGATCGTCGCCAAGATGATGGCGCAGGGCGTCTCGATCCAGGCCTGGGTCAGCCACTTCATCATCGCTCCGCCGCTTATCGTCACGAAGGAAGAGTTGGATCTCGGCATCGCGGCGCTAGACGAGCATTTGGCGATCGCAGACGTGCTGGTCGAAGCCTGACGCGGACTCCCGGCCGAATACTGCATTTGGCGTATTAAGAACCGAGCTGAAAGCGGATAGCTAAGAGCCGGCGGCTGCCTTCGCTCCGCGCCTCCCGATTGACTTACTTCCCAGCCAATCCAATAATCGAAAGCAATGAATGTCTATGAGGAGATCGTGAAGTTGCAACGCGCGGGCCGCCGCGGCGCCGTGGCCACCATTGTGAACTCGCGCGGATCCATCCCCTCCTTCCAGAGCGCCAAAATGCTCATCCGCGACGACGGCTCCATCGCAGGAACCATTGGCGGCGGCTGCGTCGAAGCCGAAGTCTGGCAGGCCGCGCGCGAAGTCATCGCCCAGGAAAAGCCGCGCACCCTCACCTTCGATCTCAATCAGGATCCCAAGTACGATACCGGCCTTGTCTGCGGCGGCACGCTCGAAATCTTCATCGAGCCGGTACTGCCCATGCCTCTGCTCTACATCTTCGGCGCCGGTCACGTCGCCATCGAGCTCTTCAAGGCCGCGCGCAACGCGGGCTTCGACTGTATCGTTACCGACGACCGCGAAGCCTACGCCAACGCCGCGCGCTTCCCCGGCGCACTCCAGGTCATCGCCAAGGACTTCGATCGGGCGTTCAACGAGATCGCCCCCAGCGAGTCCTCTTATATCGTCATCGCCACGCGCGGCCACCGCGACGACATGCGCGTCCTGCGCTGGGCCGTCGCAACGCCGGCGCGCTACGTCGGCATGGTCGGCTCCAAGCGCAAAGCCATCACCGTCTTTCGCGAACTCACCCGCGAAGGCCTCAAGCCTGAGCTTTTCGATCGCGTGCATTCTCCCGTGGGGCTCGACATCGGCGCGGTCACGCCCGAGGAGATCGCCGTCTCCATCGTCGCCGAACTCATCGCCATACGCCGCCGCGCCGAGCGCGCGTTGCCCCACATGAGCTGGTTCCACACCGGCAGGCACGCCGCTGCCGCGCAAGGCGAGCCTCTTTCCGCGCCGGCAAAGAAGTAGACCCGGCGTTATACGCGCCCTGCTATTGTCTCTCTATGACCAGCGCTTCACATCTCTGCGGTCTCATCCTTGCGGCCGGCGAGTCCTCTCGCATGGGGACGGACAAGGCGCTGCTTCCCTGGCCTCCGCCCGCTGCGGGTTCATTTGCTCCACCGTCTCAAACACTGCTTTCGGCCGCCATCCTCGCGCTCAGGCCGCTCACCCGCGCCGTGGTCGTGGTGGCGGGGAAAAATGCTGAAGCCATCGTGCCAATCATCGATGCATCCGGCGCGTTCCTGGCGTACAATCCCGATCCCAAACGCGGCCAGTTCAGCTCTCTCCAGGTTGGCCTGCGCGATCTCCTCGCCCGCGGCTTTGACGCTGCGATGATTACGCCCGTCGATTGTCCGCCCCTGAGCGCCGCATCGCTCCAACTGCTCTGCACGTCGTTCGAGCGCGCGCTCACACGTGGTCTCTGGGCCGTGGCGCCGGAAAACAACGGAAAGCATGGCCACCCGCTGCTGGTGAATCGTGAATTGATCGACACATTCCTTGGCGCGCCGGTCACCAGCAACGCGCGCGAGGTTCTGCGCGCGCACCCCCAGCGCACCGAGTACGTCCCCGTCCCCGACGCGCTCGCCAAGGCCGGCCTCAACACGCCGCAAGACTACGCCGCCCTCGCCGCTAAAATTTCGGAAAAATAGAGATTCTTGGGTGCCCCAGGTCCCGATTTTGGGACCTGGGATCGCACGAGAATCACGAATTCAGCCTCCGCGCAGCCTCTTGAGCACCGCCGCCAGCGCATCCATCGCCAGGTGGCTCGCATGCGACGAGGCCGCCGGCAGCCCGCCCACCGCGCGCACCAGCTCTTCCCGGCTCAGCTTCCTCGCCTCATCCATGGTCCTCCCGCTCACAAGCTCAGTGACCGCCGAGCCGCACGCCATCGCCGCCACGCATCCCTTCGCCCGGAAGCGAATCTCCGCGATCCGCCCCTCCGCGACTTTCACTGTGAGTTCCAGAACGTCGCCGCAGGCCGGGTTCTCGATCCGCGCCGATGCATCTGCATCGGCCACGGCTCCCGCGTTGCGCGGGTGCTCAAAGTGATCGAGAACTTGCGGCGAATACATGTATCTTGCTCGTGCGCTCAGCGTCCGCCACCCACTCCATTCGCGGCCTGCGCCTTGGCCCGCGTCCGCCGTGCGCCCAGAATCTCCGTCACGAGGAACAAGTCCGCCAACAGCGCGCGCAAATGGATCGACGCATTCAGGTTGTCAATCAGTTGCGACCCGATCTCCGGCTGCGCCAGCACCAGTTCCACCGCGGCGATCGCGCTCTCCGCGTCACGCTTCATCGCCGCGAAGAATGCCCCGTACTTCTCCGCCGGCTCCAGTCGCTCCTGCTCTATCGTCTCCGCGCAGCTTCGTTCCAGGCCGCGCATTGCCTCCGCTGCCCGCGTAAGATGCTCCCGAAGCTGCCGGCCCACGTCGCTGCCGTCGTCGCCTGGCAGGCCGCGCGCCGCATAGGAGAGCGTGAACTCGTAGCACGCCTCAATCGTCTCGCACTGCCGTTCGATCTCAGTCGCCATCTCTTGCGGCATATCCCTCTTTCGCTTTAGGCACCGATCCCTTCACCGCCCATCGCCCGGTGTCGTGCTCCTCCAGATAGAAATCGCGGTTCATCCAGCCGAAGATCATCGACTTCGTGATCGGCAGCTTCTCCGGCCGGATTCCCATGTACACATGCATCAGCGCCAGCGCGATAAACCCCACGCCGGCCAGTCCGTGCAGCACATACATCAGGCCCCACGTCATATCGCTGAAGAGATATGGATTGCGCGTGAATATCCCCGTCTGCACCCGCTTCATCATAAACAGGCCGGTCACTATCACCGCCAGCCCCGCCAGCATGACTACGCCGTGGTACAGCTTGTTCTCCAGCGGATACTTCGCAAATTTGCTTGGGCTGGGCGCATCCTTGCCGAAAAACCGCATCGTTCTGTTCATCGCATCGCGCAGGTCCGTCCTGTCCGGCCAGATCGACCAGAAATCCAGAAAGAACGATGCGTGAACAATGTGATAGAGAATCGAAACCGTCAGCACCACACCGGCGATCCAGTGGTACAACACCCAGTTGAATTGAATCCCCACCTTCGGCAGAAACGCCGTGAACAGCAGTGTGAGCATCGATGCCGCCATGATCCAGTGGAACAGCCGCGCCGCCAGCGTGTGCCGTGGAACGCGCTCCGGAATCCCCGCCGCGCTCGCTTCCGCCGCGCGCTCCGCAAACCGCTTCGGCGGCTTCACGACGATCAGGTAAAGCGAGTGCACGATCATGAAGAACAGTCCCGCGATCACGGCCACCCAGATCAGCCCCCACGCGATATGCGTCGGCACCGATTGTCCCCACGGACTGGCCGCCCATTGGATCAGTCTCATGCCGCCTCCTGCGCGCGAACAATGGCGCGCTTCATCAGGTTCCTCATCAGCGGAATCTTGTATGCGTTGAACTGCAACGGCACGGCGCCCCGCACTGCGATCTTTCCCGCCATCTCGCCCGTCTCCGCATTGGCCGGCTTGCCGCGCACCGCGTCTTCCACCGCCTTCAGCCGCATGGGCCGCGGCGCAACGGCATTCACCGCGATTCTGATCTCGCCGATCGTGTTCCCGGTCAGTTTCATCGCCGACGCCACGTTCATCAGCGGGAAGTCCCACACGTTGCGGTCGCGCACCTTCTCGAAATAGAACTTCGCGCCCGCCCACGCCGCGGGAATGCGAATCGCCGTCAGCAGATCGCCCGGTTTGAGAATATTGAGCCGCGTAATGTCCGTCTCCGGTCCGACAAAATAATCCTCGGCGTCCACTACCCGCTCGCCCTTTGGCGTCCGGATCACGAACTTCGCATCCAGCGCAATCAGCGCCGGAGCAGAATCGGAGGGGTGTACGACCACGCAGCGATCGGCGCCAAAGATCGCGTGCTCCCGGTTGCGCCCCACCGGCGTGTCTGCGTAGCAAATGTTTCCGCCGGCGCGATAGCACGGCCAGCCGCCGCGATAGTACCAGCACCGCGCGTCCTGCGACACGTTGCCGCCCAGCGTGCCCTGGTTGCGAATCTGCGGCGAAGCCACCAGCTCCACGGCCTGCGCCAGCACCCCATAGTCCCTCCGGATCGCCGCATGATTCGCAATCTCCGTCAGCGTCGTCATGGCGCCGATCTCCACGCCGCCGCCCGTCGCGCGAATCCCCTTCAACTCCTCAACCCCGCTCAGGTCCACCAGCACCCTCGGCTTCTTGATGCGGTCTTTCAGCCAGTCGAAGCTGTCCATTCCGCCGGCCATCACCCACGCATCCTCGCCGTTCTGCTCCAGCAGCCTTTGCGCCTCCGCGGCAGTGTCCGGCTGCAGCAGGTCAAATGCCGGCATCACATCTCGTATGACCGCCATCGCTCACTCCATTCACATCGAGCTCAGATATGCGCTATCAAGGGATCTTGCATGGGCCGTCCTGCTTCCAACGACGTCAGAATCGTATCTGCATTCACTGGGGCGCGCTGGAAGATGTTGTCCCCGAGCGCGTCGGCAAGCGCGTTCAGAATCGACGCGCACCCGCCTCCCACTGGCGGCTCGCCGCAGCCGCGCGCCCCTACCGGCGTCTCCGGATCGGGAATGTTCAGCGCATTCCACTTCATGTTCACCGGCACATCCAGGATCGTCGGCGGCTTGTTCTGATAAAACCGTTTGGCCACCGTGGCGCCGTACTCGGGGTCAATCACCCACTTCTGCCCGATGGCGTGTCCAATGCCAAGCGTTGATCGCCCCAGAATCTGCCCGCCCAGAGCGGCCGGATGCAGCACAGTGCCCACGTCGGCATAGCCCAGATAATCGACGATGCGGTAAACCCCCGTCTCCACGTCGGCTTCCACCTCGGCGAAGCAGGCGAGATAGGAATACGAATCCCCGTCGTGCGGATATTTGTCTTTCGCCGAAGCCACCAGGCCCTGGCCGGCCAAAGCGGCTACCGATTGCTTTGTCGCTTTATTCACGTCGGGATTCACGTCGTGACCGTCGTAGATGCCGCCCAGTTTGATGGCCTGGCGCGCAGCCTCCGCAAAGCTCATGCCCTGCCCGCCGCCCTTTCGGAACACGCGCAGATTGGCAACCTCATAGTCGTCCGGCTGCCCGCCCAGTGTTTTTGCCGCCACTTCCTTGAGCCGCTGCACGCACTCAAGGCCCACCGCGTGCGCCGCCCGGGTCATGGCGTGCACCGTCTGGCTGCCGCCGGAGGCGCAGGTGTAAGGGAAATGCTTCGAAGTGTCGCCCCAGACGATGTCGCACGCATCCCAGGGCACATTGAGAACCTCTGCGGCTGCGCGATGCACGTCGATCACCGCTTCGGTTCCCAGGTTGCCGATGCCGGATTGGATCTGGACGCGGCCCTGGGGAGTAATGACGATCAGCCCGTCGAAGCCGGTGCTGCCGCCATGGAAAGTACTGAGCGATACACCCAGGCCGCGCACCTTGGCGCCCATCCGCTTCGGCTGTTGCGCCATTCTCTCCTGCCACTTGAACTGCTCGGCGCCCAGGTCCAGTGCCTGCTTCAGGAAGCAACTTGTGACGTACGCGCGCTTTCCCTCCCGATTCGGCGGACCGTACTCCGCCTTGCCCTCCGGGCAGTTCGCGCGCCGCAATGCGACCTGGTCCACGCCGAGTTGCCGCGCGGCCTTGGCAAGAATCGGCTCCATGATGGCGATGGCCTGCATGCCCCCCGGCGCGCTCTGTGCGCTGCGCGGCGGCGTGTTGGTCGCCATCGTCACGTTGCGCCAGCGCATGGAGGGCGGCTGATACAGCAACGATGCGATGCTCCCGCACGAGCCTCCGTCGCCGCCCGAGCCGTACGACCCGGCGTCGGAAACAAGGAACATGTCGACCGCTGTAATGCGCCCGTTCTTCGCAAACCCCACCTTGGTGCGCGCCCGAATGCCGGGCCGCGCGCGCCCGATAAAATGCTCCTCTTCGCGGCTCACGCGCATCATCACCGGCGCATTGAGTTTCTTTGAGAGAAGCGCGGGAATCACCAGAGTAAGCGCGCCCGTGATCTTGCTGCCGAATCCGCCGCCCGTATATTCGCTGACGAAGACGATATGCATCCAGCGCGCGATGGCGGCAACGGTCTGAAAGGTGCTCTGCGTGCCCGTATAAAGGAAGAGCTTGCCGTTCTGCCAATAGGCCATCGTGGTCCGCGGCTCAAGGCATTGGTGGCTCACATCCGGCGTCAGGAACGTCTCGTCGAGCACCAGCGCGGCGTTCTTGAAGCCGCCGTCGACATCGCCGTAGGACCACTCGTCGGGCGCATAACCCATGGGCATGCGGCCCTCCTTTTCCGCGGTGAAGTCCTCCTCCGTCCACTTCAATACAGCCAGCTTCTCCGGCCCGTGGCCCGAGTCCGGCCTTACCCAAACGTTGCCCTCCTCGCGGGCATTGGAGCTGCCGGGCCGCAAGCTTTCCAACGGGTCGGTTGCGAAAGGCAGCGGCTCCATCTCGATCTCGATCTTCTCGATCGCTTCCGCACAGGTCAGCTCATCCACGGCCGCTACTGCCAGAATCGGCTCGCCCTGGTACATGGGCTCGTCGGCCAGCGCCAGTTCGCTCCATTTGTCCGCCTTGATCCGGGTCCCGTTATCGTTGATGTAATCCGCGTGGCCGGGCACCTCGGCCGGTGTCAGGATGCCCTTCACGCCCGGCATCGCCAACGCCTTTTCGGCATGGATCCGCTTCACGCGCGCGTGCGGCATGGGACTCAGCACCAGCCGGCAAAATAACATTCCCTCCGCGCGAAAATCCTCCGCATACTTCGCACGGCCCGTCACCTTCGCTACCAGATCGTTGGTCGGGAAATCCTTGCCGATCAGCTTGTACCCCGTGCCGAACTGGCGCGGCTTCTCATTCTCTGCTTTCAGGACATCAACGGGCTCCGTCTCTGCCATCGTCAAGCCCTCCTCATGGTTTCAGCGCCGCGCATCATCGCGTCCAGAATCTTCGTGTAGTCCTGGCACCGGCAAAGATTCCCCGAAAGCCCTTGCGCCATCTCCTCACGCGTGGGATTGGGATTCTTCTTGAGGTACCCCACAGCCGACATCACGAAGCCCGGCATGCAGAACGCGCACTGGAATCCCTGCTCGTCCACCACCGCCTGTTGTACCGGGTGCAGCTTCCCGTCATCCGACGCCAGGCCCTCAATCGTTACCACCTTGCGTCCGCGCACCGTGTTCGTCAGCACGGAGCAGCTATAGTACGGCACATCGTCGATCAGAACCGTGCAACTTCCGCATTCCGCGCGGTCGCAGCCCAACTTCGTTCCCGTCAGGCCCAGCTTGTAGCGCAGCGTCCACGCCAGCGTCTCCTGTTTCATCGCTTCCACGCGGCGCATCTTGCCGTTCACGTTCAGCGTAATCAGCCGCTCGCCGCCCCAGACATGCCCGCGCCCGCCCGGCGCGAGAATCTTGTAGCTCGCCGCGCTCACCACGGCGCCTCCGGCAATCACGCCCAGAATGAACTGGCGCCGCGTAACCCGGCTCTCTCGGCTCTCGCTCGTCTTGGGTCCTTCCATCTCCGGCATGGCAGTTTCTCCGGTTTCAGGGGCTTTCCGGCTTTCAGGATCGTTCCAGGGTGGCTTGGCTCTGCTTGCGGGAATTGCGCAACCACGGTTTCGGGATTTGCCTTGCCACGGCTACGGGAATCGCGCCGCCGCTTCATGGGGAAATTTGCAGCGCTTGCCCCTATCTTAGCTCCATTTTCTTTGCCTCTGCAAAGCCCGCCGCCCCACGCCGTCCCGGTCCGGCGTTTCCACCTTTCGCCTCTATTTCTGTTCCCCCTGGCTGGACTAAACTGGATGCGTCATGGCTATCGCAGGCGCTTCTCCGCCCATCCCGCCACGCTCGCCACGGGGCGTGTTTGCTAACGAGCCTTTTACCGATTTCAAAGATCCTGAGAATTTGCGCTCCATCCGCCGCTCCCTCGACCAGGTCGCCGCGCACCTCGGTGTGGAATACAGCCTCATCGTCGGCGGCAAGCGGCTCAAGACCACCGACAAGATTCGCTCCGTCAATCCGGCGCGCCCGGTTCAGGTCGTCGGCATCCATCAAAAGTCCGGCGCCGCGCAGGCTGAAGCCGCTATGTCTGCCGCCCTCCGCGCCTTCGACACGTGGAGCAGAACTTCGGCCGAGGAACGCGCTTCGCTGCTACTCCGCGCGGCTGAAATCATCCGCAAGCGCAAGTTCGAGTTCATGGCCTGGCTCATCTACGAGGTGGGCAAGAACTGGGCCGAGGCCGACGCCGACGTGGGCGAGACCATCGATTTCCTCGAGTTTTACGCCCGCGAGGCTCTGCGCCTGGCCGCCGTCGCCCCGCCTATCCAGTATCCCGGCGAGCGCGACGAACTGTTCTACGTTCCCCTCGGCGCCGGCGCCGTCATTTCACCTTGGAACTTTCCCTTCGCCATCATGGCCGGCATGACCTCCGCGGCCGTCGTCGCGGGAAATACCGTCATTCTCAAGCCCTCGAGCGACGCGCCCACCATCGCCGCCCGGTTTGTCGAGGTGCTCGAAGAAGCAGGCCTTCCCGACGGCGTAGTCAACTTCTGCCCCGGCTCCGGCTCTTCCTTCGGCAACGCCATCGTCGAGCATCCTAAGACCCGCTTTATCTCCTTCACCGGCTCCAAGGCTGTAGGCCTCGAAATTCACGAGCGCGCCGCCCGCACGCAGCCTGGCCAGATCTGGATCAAGCGCACCATCCTCGAGATGGGCGGCAAGGACTCCATCCTCGTTTCCTCGGATGCCGATCTCGACGCCGCTATCGAAGGTGTTGTCACCTCAGCATTCGCCTTCAGCGGCCAGAAGTGCTCCGCCTGCTCCCGCGCCATCCTTGAAGCTCCCATTTACGACGCCTTCGTCGAGCGCCTGCGCGAGCGCGTCGCTACGTTGACGGTAGGCGATCCCGCCGCCAATCACGACCTGGGCCCGGTCATCAATCAGGCTGCTCTCGACTCCATGCGGCACTACATCGAGACCGGCATGAAGGAGGGCAGATTGATCGCCGGCGGTAACGCCCCTGCCACCTCCGATGGCGGCTACTTCCTGGAGCCCACTATCTTCGCCGATGTCGCGCCCAAAGCAGTTCTTGCGCAGGAGGAGATCTTCGGTCCTGTGCTCGCTCTCATCAAGGTCGCGAGCTTCGACGAGGGCCTGCGCGTGTCCAACAACACGGAGTACGGCCTCACCGGCTCGGTCTACTCCACCAGCCGCGAGCGCCTCGATCGCGCCCGCCGCGAGTTCTACGTGGGCAATCTCTACTTCAACCGCAAGTGCACAGGCGCTATGGTTGGCTCCCATCCCTTCGGCGGCTTCAACATGAGCGGGACTGACTCGAAGACCGGCGGCCCGGATTACCTCCGCCTCTTTACCCAGGCCAAGAGCGTCGGCGAAAAGCTGTAGCCCCCGTTCAACGTCGCAACAACCGGCGTCCGCGCCGCCTCAATTACACTGGGAGACTCGATTGACCCAATGACAGCGTGGGAATTCACAACCGTAGTCTGGATTCTCTCCTTCGTGGCGGGCTTCCTCGGCGCGCTCACCGGCCTTGGCGGCGGAGTCATCGTCGTCCCTGCCCTCACCCTCGCGCTCGGCGTCAACATCAAGTACGCCATCGGCGCCTCGCTGGTCTCCGTCATCGCCACTTCCTCGGGTGCGGCAGCCGCCTATGTGCGCGAGGGATTTTCCAACATCCGCATCGGCATGTTCCTTGAAATCGCCACTACGCTTGGCGCCATAGTTGGCGCAATCCTTGCCGGACGCATCGGTACGCACGCCCTGGCCATCATCTTCGGCCTGGTCCTCATCCAAGCCGCGTACCATTCCTTCAAAGGAACCTGGGGCGGCGACCTTCCTGTCCGCTCCGATGGGCTCGCAAGCCGTTTGCGATTCGGCGGCGCCTATCCCGTCGACGGCAACAGCCAGGAATACGGCGTGCGCAACGTTCCCGCCGGGTTTGGCCTCATGTTTGGCGCGGGCGCTCTTTCCGGCCTCCTCGGCATCGGCTCCGGCGCTGTCAAGGTCATTGCCATGGACCGCGCCATGCATATTCCCTTCAAGGTCTCCACCACCACCAGCAACTTCATGATCGGCGTTACTGCCGCCGCCAGCGCCGGCATTTACCTCAGCCGCGGATTTATCGACCCGCGCGTAGCCATGCCGGTCATGCTCGGCGTCCTTAGCGGAGCATTGTTGGGGGCCAAGGTGCTCGTGCATGCTCCGGTGCGAACACTAAGGGCCGTCTTCGCCATCGTGATTCTGGCTCTCGCCATCGAAATGATCTTGAATGGCGTCACGGGGAGGGTGTAGCCCGCATGAATGACCGCCGTCTGGAGAACATCATTGGCCGGCTTCTGCAAACCGGCGTGCTGCTGGCTGCCGCCATCGTGCTTGGCGGCGGCGTTCTCTATCTCTTTCAGTACCCTTCCGGCCGCGTCGACTATCACAGCTTTGTGACCGGCGGGCCTGACTTGCGCACGGTTTCCGGCATTGTTCAATCGGCGGCGCACTTCCACAGCGAAGGTTTGATACAAATCGGCCTGCTGCTCCTCATCGCAACGCCCGTGGCGCGCGTCGCCATGGCCATGGTGGGCTTTGCTCTTGAGCGCGACCGCCTGTATACGGTCGTCAGCCTGATCGTTCTGCTGATTCTCGCCTTCAGCCTCGTGCGCGCAACCTGAGATTTGAGGGGATAGGAAAGGGGGGTGGGAAGAGCCCGGATCGGAAGCAGCCCTACGCCACAGCGCCGGGAGCGGCTTGATTTGCAACCTGCTTTGCAGTCTGGTTTTCGGACTCCATTTTGTTGCCCACCTCGGCAGCGGCCTTCGCCAGAACGCGGTGATGGATAGTGAACAGCGCCAGTTCCAGGCGATCGCCCACGCCGGTCTTGTCGTAAATCGACCGCAGATAATTCTTGATTACCTGTTCTGTCGTCTTTAGCCGGGTAGCGATCTCGCGGTTCTTGCACCCCTGCACGATGAGGGCCACGATGCGCATTTCCTTTGGCGTCAGCCGGTCGCGCACGCGCGCGCCAACCATGTCCTCTTCCGGCGTCTCCGGCGGCGCCGCCTGGGTGGGCAGCCAGCTATCGCCGGCGGCAACGCGACGCACGCATTCGATCAACCCCGGGCCGTTTACGCTGCGAAACACCACGCCGCGAAAGCCCTGCTGCAGATAGGCCGCGGGATTGTCGTTGTTCTCCGCGATCACGATGCCACGGCTGTTTGTGGTCTCGATCAGCATGCCCAGCCGCGTGAAATCCGGCTGCAGTGACGCCGCGAACAGGACGATGGAGCCGGGGAATGTGGTAATGGCATGGTACATCCGCTCAAGATCCGTGCATTGCGCGATGATGCGCAAGTCTTCGTCCATAGCCAGCACTTTGGCGGTGCCGGCCCGGAAGATCGCTTGCGAATCTGCCAGGATGATCTTGTTCATGGTGTGCGGTCTGTCTGCCCCCGTCCCTCTTGGGAAAAGCTCGACTTTTCCCCCTTCTTCGCCAAAACCCGATCCCGCGAGCCGCGGCGCCTGCTGTTTCTGCCCCTTCCCCACTATCGGCAAAACCGCGGGTGATCTTGGCCATGTCTGCAATTGCTACATTGTGAGCCACTCCAACTGAATGCGCAAGTTCCTGCCCTCCCCTGAGACCGGTAGCCCCCGAAGCACTGCTACCACCGAGATTACAGCTTGCCGGCCAATTCGAGCACAAAAACCTCAAGCCGGAGTTGCGGAAACCATTAACTAAATTGGGACGCGCAGGCTCTACACTCATCGTATATGGCGCGGCCGATCCTACTGGCGGTAGACGACGATGTGAGCGTGCTTGAGGCCGTGGTCCAGGACCTGCGCCGCCAGTACGGCAGCGTCTACCGCGTCATGCGCGCCGCTGGCGGCCAAGCCGCCCTCGACGTGCTCACTCAATTGAAAACCCGCGACGAGCCCGTAGCCCTGCTCGTCAGCGACCAGCGCATGCCCGGCATGAACGGCGTGGAAATGCTCGAGCGGGCGCGCGCTATCTACCCTGAAGCGCGCCGCGTCCTTCTCACCGCCTACGCGGACACGGAAGCGGCCATCCGCGCCATCAACTCCGCCCGCATCCACTACTACCTCAACAAGCCCTGGGACCCTCCCGAAGAAAAGCTCTACCCCGTGGTGACCGACCTCCTCGATGACTGGCAGGCCGGTTACCGGCCGCCCTTCGAGGGCCTGCGCGTCGTCGGCCACCGCTGGTCGCTCAACGATCATAGCCTGCGCAACTTCCTCTCCCGCAATCACGTCCCCTACCGCTGGTTCGACGTCTCCGCCGGCCCGGAAGCGCTCAAGCTACTCGAAGACCGCCAGCTCGATCCCGAAAAACTACCCGTCGTCCTCTTCGCTGACGGCTCCGTGCTCGTCGATCCTCCGATCGAACTGCTCGCCAGCCGCGTCGGCCTGAGCGTTCAGGCGGCCCAGGACTTCTACGACCTCGTGGTGATTGGCGCCGGTCCCGCCGGCCTTGCCGCCGCCGTTTACGGCGCCAGCGAAGGCCTGCGTACTCTGGTCATCGAGCCCGAAGCGCCCGGCGGCCAGGCCGGGTCCAGCTCCCGCATCGAAAATTACCTCGGCTTTCCCTCAGGCATCACCGGCGCCGACCTCGGCCGCCGCGCCTACGCCCAAGCCTCCCGCTTCGGCGCCGAATTCCTCACCCAGCGCGCCACCGGCATGCGCATCGACGGTCAGTACCGCTTCGTCCAGCTCGCCGGCGGCCGCGAAGTCTCCAGCTACTGCGTTTTGCTTTCCCCAGGCGTCCAGTACCGCAAACTCGAAATTCCAGGCGCGGAGCGCCTCACCGGCCGCGGCGTCTATTACGGAGCGGCGCTCGTCGAGGCGCTGGCCTGCAAGGGCGAGGAGGTCTTCATCGTCGGCGGCGCCAACTCCGCCGGTCAGGCGGCACTGCACTTCGCCAAATACGCTACCAGGGTGACCATGCTGGTCCGCGGCGAGGGTCTTTCCTCCACCATGTCGAAATATTTGATCGATGAGATTTCTCGCACATCAAATGTTGCGGTGGAGGCGCGTACTCAGTTGCTGGAGGCCCTCGGCGATGAGCATCTCGATGCTTTGCGCCTGCGCGGCCCTTCGGGCGAAACCCAGGCGCCAGCATCCTCCCTGTTTGTTTTTATCGGCGCCGCGCCCGTCACCGCGTGGCTGCCGGAGTGCATCCTGCGTGACGAAAGAGGCTTTCTGCTTGCCGGGCCGGATCTGCGCAAGGACGGCAAGCTGCCGGAGGTCTGGCGCGAACCGCGTGAGCCGTTCCTGCTCGAAAGCAGCGTCCCCGGTGTCTTCGTCGCCGGCGATGTGCGCTCCGGATCGGTCAAACGCGTGGCCTCCGCCGTGGGCGAGGGGTCCATTGCGGTGCAGTTCGTCCACCAGTATCTGGCGGGGTTTTAGAGCCTGCCGACGAACCTCGATGTACGTGTAATGAGCAAGATGAGCGAGAGCGAACAGCCCATTCAGGTCGAACCGATCCATCTCCGGGATCTCGCCGCCGTCCTGCCTCAGACCCGCCCCTTTGCCGATACGCCCTTTGAAGCCGTGGCCGGCGCCGTTTCCGACGCCGCCCGCGTCGAGCGCGTCACTGTTAAGTCCGGTGCCGTGCTCGCAGGTCCCGGCGAGCCTTGGCGCCACTACTGGCTCGTTCTCGACGGCGAGATACGCGCCGAGCGCCCTGAATCGGACGGCTCATGGACGTTGGCGGGCGTCGCCCGCTCCGGCGAAGGCTTCGGCGAACTGCCTTTGCTCATCGGCAGATCTACGTCGATGTTTCGCGTCTCCGCTGCGCGGAATTCCATACTCGTCCGCTTTACCGAGCAGAACTTCTGGTCGCTGCTCGCCTGCTGCCCTGCCCTGCGCAAAACCGTCCTCGCCGACAGTGCTCAACGCCTGCAGGCATACCAGGTCGAAGCGCTCCATCGCGAGAAGCTCGTCTCTCTGGGCACGCTCGCCGCCGGACTCATGCACGAGCTCAACAACCCCGGCGCCGCCGCCAAACGCGCCGCCTCGCAACTGCGCGAGAACCTGCTTCGCCTCCAGCAGCTCAGCCTGCGCTCCAGCGGCAAACCCAAAACGCCTGCACAGCTGAATTGCATGAAAGATTTGCTGGAACACGCTCTGGGGGGCTGCAGCCAGGCCGCCATGAGCAGCATCGAGCAGGCCGACGCCGAGGAAGCCATGAGCCAGTGGCTGGCCCAGGCCGGCGTCGAAAACGCCTTCACGATCGGGCCTGTGCTCGTCTCCATGGGCTTCGACCGCCAGGAAATCGCCTGCGCCCAGGAGCACTTCGATCCCGCCTCTTTCTCCGATGCCCTCAACTGGTTCGGCGCTTTGGTCTCCAGCGTCTCCCTCGTTTGCGCCATCGAAGAAAGCATTACGCGCATCTCCGACCTCGTCATGGCCGTCAAAAAATTCGCCTACGACGAGCGCACGCCCGGCAAGGAGCTCGACGTCCACGACAGCCTGCAAAGCACCCTCACCATCCTCGGTCACAAGCTGCGTCTCAAGCAGCTTCAGGTAGAGAAGCGATTCGCTGCCTCACCCTCCACCATCCGCACCCGCGGCTACGCCCTCAGCCAGGTCTGGACCAACCTCATCGACAACGCCGTGGATGCATCGCCTGAGGGCGCGAAGGTTGAAATCTCCACGTGGTCCGAGCCCGAGTGGCTCGTCGTCTGCATCGGCGATCACGGCCCGGGCATCCCGCCGGACGTGCTTCCCCGCATCTTCGAGCCGTTCTTCACCACCAAGCCGCAGGGCTCCGGTACCGGTCTCGGCCTTGAGATCGTTCACCGCATCGTCACGCAAAAATACGGCGGAACCGTCGAAGTCCAGTCCCACCCCGGCGACACCCGCTTTATTGTCCGTCTGCCCCTTACCCCCGCCAAGATAGAGCTCGAGGCTAAGAGCTAGAGCCTGTTCGCACTCCCTGGGGAGCGGCGACGAGAGCCAATTTTTACGAGTTCCAAGAGCGGGAGTGCACTGTAGCCAGTTACTGAAGCGAGGAGCGGCGCGGCAGCTTTTTTTTACGTTTGGCGACGTTTTGGCGACGTTTGGCGACGAAAATCGCCGCGGTTTTAAGCGTTTTTGGACGAGCCGTTGCTGATTCTGAACGACTTATGATCCGAAATGAACCGTTTTGATACCCCCACCGGGTATAGGGGGGTAGGGGGTATTTCAGGCGGCTGAGGATTTGGGCAGTTTTGGCTCGCGCCTGACCGTGCCGATGGCGACCTGGGCGGCGTAGAGAAGCTGCGTGACGTCGTTTTGGCGGAGGACCTTCATGATGGCGGCCTGCGCGACGCAGGCGATGTAGTCGCGGATGTTGTCGAGTCCGGCGAGAGGGGGCATGGCGCAGAGAAAGGCCCTGTTGCCCGCCTGCTCGGCCTGGAATTTACTTTCATCGTCTTCGAGTTGCTTCTTGTAGGCGCGGTGCCAGGCGCGAATGCAGCGCGCGACGGCAGCGTTGTCGAGGGGACGATCGGGTGCGGCCGACTCGGGTTCTTCGGCCGGTGAAGCTGCGGGTTCTTTCGATTTTGCCATTTCCAATGCTCCTGTTTCACGCCGCAAGGCGCACGGTTTGGGGTCGAGCGAGCGGGACGGGAAAAAAAGGGGCGGCGCGAGGAATGCCGGCCGCCAAATCGGCATCCGCGCGCCGCCCTGCTGCCAGCTCACATCAACCACATAAGACAAGTGTAGAGATTTCGCGGAAATAATCTGCAAAGTTGACAGAGATCAGAGATCATGGGTCAGGGATCAGAAAAGGAAGGACTTAGCGTGTGGGTGACGGGCGTGTTCGGGTGGTGGGGGGCTTGACAACGGCGGTCAGTGGTCAGTGGTCAGTGATCAGAAAAAGAACGACTTAGAACGTGGGTGGCGGACTTGTTCGGGTGGTGGTGGCTTGACATCAAAAGACAGCCGATAGCCAGTAGCCAATAGCCGGTAGCTCGTAGCTTGCCGGTGGCCGGGGCGGAGAATTTTCTGGCGAGATGGGCGTTTGCATGGGGGTGAGGATATGCTGGCGAGACGGACGCTTTCCGGCACTCATCCGTACTATGGGTAGAAAGGCGGCCAGGTGAGTGCCCGCAGGCCGTGTTGGCGGCGTTGTGCCAAGGCCGAAGCCTGCAGAAGGAGACGGAACATGAGAAAG
Source organism: Occallatibacter sp. (assembly GCA_049511595.1). Classification (GTDB taxonomy): domain Bacteria; phylum Acidobacteriota; class Terriglobia; order Terriglobales; family Acidobacteriaceae; genus Telmatobacter. The sequence continues at coordinate 23,858 of JBEKXX010000088.1, forward strand.
CTCAAGATCATCGAACATATCTCGCTGGACGGTGTGATTCAGGCTCCCGGCGGCCCGACTGAAGACGGCGACTACCCATATGGCGGATGGACCGTGCCGCATCGCGATCCCGCCGTGGGAGGGGCGATCCTCGCGGAACATGCCAGGAGCTTCGATCTTCTGCTTGGCCGGCATACCTACGACATCTGGGCCGGCTTTTGGCCGAAGGCCCCGAGCAATCCGCTGGCGGACAGCCTGAACGCGGCGACAAAGTATGTTGCGACCCACAGGCCGGAGAGCCTTGAATGGGGTCCGGCGGAAAGCCTCGGACAAGACATCGTCGAGGGCGTTCGCCGCATCAAGGTTAAGAGCGGGCCGGACCTGATCCTCTGGGGCAGTTCGACGCTGACGCCGATGTTGCTCGAGCACGGGCTTGCGGATGAGGTTTTGCTGTTCGTCTATCCAGTCCTGCTGGGCAAAGGGAAACGTTTCTTTTCCGACGGGACTCCGCCGCGCGAACTTGCGCTCACCAGCACGAAAGCCGCCTCCTCTGGCGTCATCATCAGCACCTACACACCGGCCGGACCTTTGCGGACCGGGTCCTTCTAAGAGCTTATCCGTATATAGGTAGCGCCGACCTCCAGGTCGGCTGTCGTGTGGGCCTCCTGGCCCGCACCCGGGCCCTGGCGGCGTGGACGCCGCCAGTACAGCCGGTCTGGAGACCGGCGCTACTAGAATGCGCAATTTACGGATAAGCT
>JBEKXX010000089.1:0-16966 GCA_049511595.1 Occallatibacter sp.
CTGAGCCTGGCCGAAGTGATGTACGCAGAGGACAAGGGCGCTTTGATCGTCGGTACGGGCAACACCGGGAAGGTTTACCTGCTGGGCGCGACGGAAACGCATGAATACGCCAGCGACGTTCTCGACGCCGGGGCCTTCGCCCGCTTCGGACGCGTCGAAGTAGAGCCAGGCTCGACCGGTTATGAGATTCTCACCCGTGCCGGCAACGTGGAGCAGCCCGTGCGCGGATGGAGCGACTGGCAGCCTCTTCAGGACGGCTCGGTAGCCTCACCGCCTGGACGCTTTCTGCAGTGGAAGACGGTGCTCCAGGCTGGCGGCGTTCTGGGCAGCGTGGGAGTCAACTATCTGCCCGTAAACTCCGCTCCCGTAGTTGACGACTTGATGGTGGTTCCAGGAGCGCGCCTCAATCCGCAGACATCCGTCACGCAGAATCAAACCGTGAACATAACTTTCCCGTCGTCCAGTGACAGCTCCACAGTCACCTTCGACACCAGCGCGAGCCAGTCTCTTCAAGCGACCAAAGACCGCACCGCCGTCACCGTCCGCTGGGCGGCGCACGACGACAATGGCGACAAGCTTGTGTATTCGCTTTATCTGCGCGGCGACGGCGACACCGAGTGGTGGCCGCTGAAGAAGAAGATCAAGGAGGCGGCCTACAGCTTCGACGCTACGTTAATTCCCGACGGCGGCTACCGCATCAAAGTGGTCGCTTCCGACGCGCCTTCCCACACGCCAGGCAACGCGCTGACCGGCGAGAAGATCAGCGACCGATTCGTAATCGACACCACGCCTCCGGTGATCGCTAACTTCCAGGCTGTTGAGCAGCCCGCCGAATGCAAGAACTCCCAGTGCTCGAAGCTGTTCTTCGTTACCTTCGACGCCGAAGATGCAACATCGCCTATCGCCCATGCCGAGTACTCGATTGACGCAGGACCATGGCAGTACACCGATCCGGTGGGCATGATCTCCGATTCCAGGCACGAACACTACGAGTTCCACATCTCGCTGAACGTGGAGGCGGGAAAAACGGATGAGCACCTGATCACAGTTCGCGCCTACGATCGCTACGACAACGTGGGTGTGGCCAAAACGATCATTCCCGCTCAGGAACAGTAGGCGCGATGCGATTCGAACTGTATGTGGCGGCGCGGTACCTGAAAGCCAAACGGAGGCAGGCCGTGGTGGGCGTCGTTACCGCCATCTCCATCGCCGGCGTTACGGCAGGCGTAGCCGCGCTCATCATCGCCCTCGCCATCACGAATGGCATGCGGCGCGACTTGCAGGACAAGCTGCTGGGCACGAGCGCACACATACAGTTGATGCAGGTGGATGGCCGCGGTATTCGCGACTGGCGGCCGTTGCTGGCGCGTTTGCGCACTGTGCCGCACGTCACCGCGGCTTCGCCCGGCCTTTACGAACAGGTGCTGGTGGCCAGGGGAGCACGCGATGGCGGCGCACTCCTCGATGGAATACTGCCGGATAAGGAGCGGACCGTCAGCGATTTGCTCTCCACGGCCACGCCCGGCGCGGTGCAAGCGCTGGAGCCGCGGCCCGAATCCGCACCGGAACAGAACGCCGAACTACCGCCGATCGTTTTGGGCAGCGACCTTGCGGAAACCATTGGCGCCTCCGTCGGCGACTCCGTGATGGTCATCAGCCCGCAAGGCGAGATGACGCCTCTGGGCATTATTCCAAAATATGTCCGCTTCCAACTGGCAGGCACCTTCCACTCCGGCTTTTATCAGTACGATGCCGAGATGGGCTTTCTGCGTTTGGCCGACGCGCAGCGCCTCTTCGATGAGCCCGACCTGCTTTCGGTGATCAGCTTCAAAGTCGACAACCTTTATCGTGCGCCGCAGATTGCGCGCGCCATTGAGCAGGCTGCCGGCCCCGGCTATATGACCACCAACTGGACGGAGCAGAACCGCGAACTCTTTCGCGCCCTCCGGCTCGAACAGGTGGTCACCTTCATCGTCATCGCGCTCATTGTGATCGTGGCCGCGCTCAACATTCTTATCGCGCTCACCATGATGGTGATGGAGAAGACGCGCGATATCGCCGTCATGATGAGCTTCGGCGTCGCACCGAACCAGGTGCGGCGAATCTTCCTGCTGCAAGGGTTTCTGATCAGCGTCGTCGGCACGGTGCTCGGCCTGGCACTCGGATATTTTGCCTCATGGGCCGGCGGCCACTATCACTTCATCCATCTCTCCGCCGAGGTCTACTCCATCGACACGCTGCCGTTTGCTCCGCGTTTCCTCGATGGCATCATCGTCTCGGCGGTTTCCATCGGCATCTCGCTGCTGGCGACGCTGTATCCGTCGTCATCGGCGGCAAGAGTGTTACCCGCCGAGGCGCTGCGGTACGAGTAAGTCGCTTATAATGAACGAAGATTTGACAATGTGACACATTTTGTGCCACATTAGACTCATGCCAAGCATCAACACACGTCAACTCCGCGACACACGCCAACTCTTCGCTTGGCTTGAGGCCGGCGAAGTCGTCGAACTCCGGAAGCGGGACCGTATCGTGGCCCGAATTGTGCCCGAGACGCCGAGAACCAAACCCGTCGAGTGGCCCGATTTTGCGGCTAGATTAAAGCGCAATTTTGGAGACCGAATTCTACCCGGCGCAGACCTTCTGATCGAAGAGCGAGAGAAGAGCCGCTATTGACCGTGTACGTTGACAGCAGCTTTCTGGTTTCTCCTTACGTGCAGGACTCGCATAGCCTCGAGTTTCTTCAGCGGATTTCCACGCACCCGGCGATCCGCATCACTCCGTTCCATTCGGCAGAAGTCGCTCATGCCATTTCGCTCCATGTTTTTTGCAAGAAGCTGTCGTCAGGCGCTGCGGCGCGGGCGTGGTCTGAATTTCTGGAGGATTGTCGCGCCGAAGTTTGGGTTTCTGTAGACCTTCCCGAAGGCGCATTGGCCGTCTGCTCTGATCTGGGGCGCCGCTACGGCCCTACTCTTGGCGTCCGCACCCTCGATTCGCTCCACGTCGCCTGCGCGCTGGAATTAAGGGCCGACAAGTTCTGGACCTTCGACGAGCGCCAGGCAAAGCTGGCTGAAGCAGTTGGTCTCGACGTGACTCCCTAAGGGGACCGCATACGGCGCCGCCGATCACTGCGGCGTAATGATTCCGCCCACCGCGTGCCGCCGGGGCAGAACAATGCCGCGATGATCGACCTCTACAGGCGCTGCTTTTTCCGGCCCCCGATCCAACTTCGCGCGTTCCACCAACGCGCCGCCGCACGCAGGGCACCAGTCGGCCTTCGTGTCAGTCGCGAGCACCGCGTGACATTGGCTGCAGATCCGCTCCATTCCAAGAGATTACCGGATGGGAGCTGTCATCGCCACAAGCGCCGGCACTTTCCGCGTTAACCGGCGCCTCTGCTTGGCCCGGTACACTCAAATGATGCACCCTCCTGTTCGCCTGGTGGCGATCGACATGGATGGCACCCTGCTGCCTGGCCTCTCTCAGACGGTAAGCGAGCGCAATGCGCGGGCGCTGCGGGCGGCGCAGGATGCAGGAATCACGGTGGCCACCGCCACTGGGCGCCGCGCGGCCTACACCGCGCCCTTGCTCGCAGGCCTAGGACTGCGAGCGGATACGCCTCTGATCACGTCGAATGGTACAGTGCTTTGCACGCTGGATGGGAAGACGATCGACCGCTGCCATATGGAAGCGCGTGTGGCGCGGGGTTTGTGCGGCCTGCTTCGCCCGTTTGGGACGGTCGTCTTCACCTTCGACCGGCCGGGACGCGGCGAACTGGTTCTAGAAGACCTCGCGCAGGCGCACGGACGCATCGCTCTATGGGTTGAGGCGAACCGCAATGCGATTGAGGTCGTGAAGCCCCTGGAACTGGCGTTGGCGGATGGGGACGATCCGATTCAGGGCATGGCGGCCGGAAGTGTGGGCAGGATGCAAGAGGCCGAAAAGGCGTTGAAAGCGAGCGAGTGGCGCGATGCATGTGAATGCGTACGAACCGAATACCCGGCACGCGACCTGTCCATCCTCGATCTTCTGCCGCCCGGCATTTCCAAGGGGTGGGCGCTTGAACGTCTCGCTGCACGCCTCGGAGTGGATCGCAAGGAGACCATGGCGATCGGCGACAATTGGAATGACGCCAGTATGTTGGAGTGGGCGGGGCAGGGAATCGTGATGGCAAACGCCCCGTTGGAGTTACGAACACTGGCGAAGACGCGCGGTTGGAAGCAAGCGCCATCGAACGACGACAACGGCGTCGCTGTGGTGCTGGAGCGTGTTCTTGCAGGGAGGGCTCACAAGGCCTCATGACAGGTCGTGAGGTTGGAATTTCGGTTCAGGATGAGTAAAAGAATCTACATTACGGCAATTTTTCTCGCTGCTCTGTTCTCGCTGCCGCCCCTGGCCCGGGCAGGCGAGCGCGTGACCCTCAGTAACGGTTTCGTCGAGCAGTGCGATCATCACGCGCAGGTCGCGGGCCGCATTCGCCTTTATTTGAGCGCCGGTGAAGACAGTTACATCGAATTTGAACCAGCCGAGATCGCCTCATTCGAGCAGATCCCCGATCTGCCCACGCCTGTTGTTGCTCCGGTGTTCATGGGCACGAATAAGACGAAGACTCCGGCAAAACTGGCTCCGACCGACCTGCGCGAGATGCTCACGCGCGCCGGAGCGGAGCACAACCTGGATGTGGATCTGCTGGCCAGCGTAGTGAAGGCCGAGAGCGACGGCGACATCCGCGCAGTAAGCCGCGCCGGCGCCCAGGGCTTGATGCAACTCATGCCTGGAACCGCGGCCGGACTCGGCGTCAAAGACAGCTTTCAGCCAGACCAGAATGTACGTGGCGGGTCGGCCTACCTCGATGAGCTTCTCACCCGCTATCACGACAACCTGGCACAGGCGCTTGCCGCCTACAACGCCGGTCCTGAGGCGGTCGACAAGTACCACGGTGTCCCGCCCTATCCCGAAACCCGCATCTATGTGGCCCGCGTCATCCACGAATTCAATCGCCGCATTCTGGCCCGTGAAGCGCTGGCGCAAAAGGCGCCTGCCTCCACGGCAGCGCAGCCGGCCACTTCCCATTGACGCACCCTACCTTTTCGGCGTGAGAACATATATCCATATCTGAGCGGAGAATCGGAGAACGCTTGAAGCGGCGTGAATGGATCGTGGGCTTGGTGGTGCTGGCGGCGCTGGCCGGCCTCTTTGCATATGAACAACATCTCCACCCCTTCGATTGGAAGATGTTTCTGGAGGAGTTTCAAAGAGCCCACTGGGGTAAGGTGTGTATCGGCGCCGGCTGTATCTACTTGGCTTTTCTTTTCCGCGCCGTGCGCTGGGCTTGGCTGCTGCGTCCGAACAAACGCGTGCCTCTCTTCTCCCTTTTGGGCACGCAGGTTATGGGTTTTACGGCCGTTGCACTCATTGGCCGGATTGCGGACCTGGTGCGCCCGTATCTGGTGGCCAAAAAAACAGGGCTACCCGTCGGTTCCCAGATTGCGGTGTATATCGTCGAGCGGCTCTTCGACGGCGGCTCGATGGCCCTCCTCTTCTGCTCCGCCATTTTGCTCTCCCCGGCCGGAACGCTTCCGCACCAGGAGATCTTCAACAAGTTCGGCAAGGGCGGGCTGGCAGTTACTTTGGCGGGCGCGTTGTTTCTGGTGGCCGTGCGCCTTTCGGGAAGAGCGGTAGCTTCGTTCGCGGAGTCGGTCCTTGATCCGCTCTCGCATAAGCTCGCGCACGCTGCCGGACAAAAGATCCGTTCCTTTCACGCAGGATTGGATACCCTGCGTACGCCTGCGGATTTCGCTATCACGCTCTCCCTTTCTCTGCTCATGTGGGGGTTGATCACCTTTGCCTATGTGGAGGGCGTCGGGGCATTTGTCCCAGGCGGGCAGGGGAGTTCTGTGTCGTTAGCCAAGTGCCTGGCGCTGATGGCCGGTGGCGGTGTCGCCAGCATCGTTCAATTGCCGGTGATTGGATGGTTTACCCAGATTGCCGCGCTGGAAGTGATGCTGCGACCGCTATTCGGGATGACCCCGGAAACGGCCATGGCCTGCGCTACAACGTTGCTTGCGATCACCTTTTTGGGGATTGCGCCGGTTGGCCTTGTCTGGGCCCAGTTCGAGCACATCAATCTGCGCAGGGTTACGCTCGAGAGCGAGCACGCTGAGGAGGATTTGGCTGCCGGCCAGGCAGCCGATCCGAGCGCGGCGCCGTAGTCTTGGTTCGAATCAGTCCTGCGCCGCCGGTGGCCTGGCCGGTACCCGATCGCTGCCTGCCTGTGAGTACTGGATGGTTTCCGGTCCCACCGCGCCGCCCGTCATGATCATGCTCATCGCCTGTTCCATGGTCAGATCGGTCTCAATCACCCGCTCCATGGGAAGGATTTGCAGAAAGGCCGACGTGGGGTTGATGGCGTTGGGCACCAGCACCGCCGCCAGCGGCCGCCCACTCCCGGCGTCGCTCATGGTGCGCGTCAGGAAACCGATGCTCTTTTGCCCGGCAATGGGGAAGTCCACCAGCACCACCCGCTGACTCGCATCCTTCTTCGCCATCATCGAATCCAGCAGTTGCCGCACCGAGGTATAGACCTTGGCCACAAATGGCAACCGCTCCAGGATTGCCTCAAACAGGCCAAAGGCCTGCCGGCCGATTACCAGCGACGTCACCCGCCCAACCACATACAGCAGCAGGAGCGTAAGCAGAACCGCCAGCGCAGGCTGCAGCCATGGAAGGCTCAGCCATCCCGGGAACATGACATGCGCGAGCAGGTGCACCGCCGGCAATCCCGCCTTCACCAGTTCGCCCAGCAGAAAGCTGAATATCAAATACGTGACAAAAAGCGGGCCCACGGTGATGATGCCGGCCAGAATACTCCGTTGTATACTGCGTAGACTTTGGTTCAAATGTGCTTTCACGCGCCTCTCCTGGCTATGAGCATACGCTGGCCTATCGCAGCAGTATGGGCCTAGCCGGCAGAAAACAGTTCACAAGGAACGCTAAATAAGCTATATATGAGGATTGCCTCATGGAAAGGCTGAGGGAAGTCCATGAACGAACGCGAGGCTGTTGAATCCATCGATCGGGCCCCCATGGCGCCTCACGCGCGCGCCATCGGTTCGCCGTTGCCGATGGGCACAGGACGGCATGCACAGGCCAACTCCCCATCCGGAAACGTCAACCGCATCCCGCCCGGGCCTCCCGGCAGAGCTTTGCCCGGAGCAGCAGCACGCGAAGAATCCCCAAGCGTGCAACGCATCGTGAACGCATTTCGCATGGCTCTTCCGCTTGTGCAGCGGCTCATGCCTTTACTAGAAGGCAACTTTGTCTCTGCGGTCACCGGTTTGCTCGCACCGCATCCGCGCCCGCAAGCGCCGGCGCCTCCACCCAAGGTGGATCTTGCGCCTGTCGAAGACAGCCTGGCTGAGCTCCAGGCGCAGCATCGGAACTTGCGCGATCAGGTCATGGAGCAGAACGACACGCTCAAGCGCGTTGAAGACCAATTGGAGATGGTCCGCGAAGCCACTGACCGCAACACCCTGGAGCAGCAGGAGTTGCTGGAAGACCTCAAGATATTTGGCAACAAGGTCAAGGCCGTCGCCTTTATCGCCCTGGGCCTGGTAGCCATCGGATTCCTACTCAATCTGATGCTTTTCCTTCACATTCAGCGCGTGCTGCCCTGAGCAGCAGCGCAGCCCTTCCTGGGCGATACGAAATTGACGCATAGGCGTTAAGGCCTGCACGGTCCCGGACAGCGAGTGGGAGCCCTTGGTACTGTTTTTTGCTGAATCGCCCCGGCTGCGCTGACTTTTCGCGCTCACAGCTCCAGGACGTTATCTTCGATCGCCAAGCGCACATTCCCGTCGGACTTTGCCAGCCGGCGCACCGCTTCCGGCTTGTCAACCTTGGCCTTTAGCATCACCAGCGCCACGGGCACGCTGCGTCCGGCGCATTTGATGGTTTCCACCGCAGTTGCCCGGTCGATGCAGCAGGCGGACATCAAAATGCGGATTCCGCGCTCCACCAGCTTGGAGTTCTGCATGTGTACATTGACCATGAGGTTTTCGTACACGTAGCCCAGGCGGCTCATCGCGCCCGTGGTAATCATGTTCAGAATCATCTTCTGCGAAGTGCCGGCCTTCATCCGCGTGGACCCAGAGACCACCTCGGGTCCAACATCGGCCACGATGGTAATATCGGCAGCTTCGGCCAGCGGCGTTGCCTGATTGCAGGTGACCGCAGCCGTATGCGCTCCGCGCGCACGGGCATATGCAACCGCAGCCACAACATAGGGCGTGCTGCCCGAGGCGGAGACGCCGATGACCACATCTTTGCGCGTTGGGCGCCGACGCGCTATGTCCCTCTGACCCAGTTCTTCGGAGTCCTCGTTGACCTCGACTGCCGATGCCAGCGCCTTGGGCCCACCTGCCATAATGTACTGCACTTGTCCCGGAGTGGTGGAGTAGGTGGGTGGACACTCCGAAGCGTCGAGCGCGGCGATCCGTCCACTCGAGCCAGCCCCGACATAAATCAGCCGGCCGCCGTCACGCAGGCACCGCGCCACCTGGTCGATGACCGCCGCAATCTCCGGGAGGGCTTTTTTCACCGCTCCTGCGACCTTCGCATCCTCATGGCTAATGATGCGGGCGATCTCAAGCGCGGATTTCGTGTCGAGCCCTTGGGAAGCCTCGTTTTGGCTCTCCGTTGTCAGTTGCTGCAGCAGGGTGGCCTGTTCGTCGTGATTATTGTTCTTTATTCGGGCGCCGGCCGTCTCCTGCAGCGTTGTACTTGGTAACATCGCATCAGCCCCCATTTTTAATTCTATCTGTAAAATCGCGCAAGCCAATTACAAAATATTCGTTTCGCTCGCTGCCGGTCCCAATCTTGCAAGCATCGGCCCTGCGCCCTATAACGCCTCTAGAATCGCGTTGTGAAATGCCGGACGAACCTCGCGGATCAGTTGACACCTGCGATCGGGCCATGTGCGGTTGGTCAGCAACACCACGGAGACGGCGGCGTCCAGATCGATCCAAAGCGAGCAGCCGCTATAACCTAGGTGGCCAATCGAATGGGCCGAAAAGTGACTCCCGGACGACGAGTTTTCCGAGGGTGTATCCCAACCGAGGGCGCGGGAGCTGCCTTGCGGGCTTTGCCGCTCGGCGAATCGATTCACCACCTCACGGCCAAAGAGATGTGGCGTTCCCATGCCCCCGTTGATCGTCCCGGGGCTCAGAATCGAGCCGGCAAAGCGCAAGAGGTCAGAAACGTTGGAAAAGAGCCCTGCGTGTCCCGCAACACCCTTCAGCACATAGGCGTTTTCGTCCTGTACTTCGCCCTGAATGAGGCGACGACGGAAGGTGGTGTCCTCTTCCGTGGGCGGAATCGAGCTTCGAGCCTCCTCATCTGGGCAAAATCCCGTGGCCTCCATCTCCAGTGGTCCAAAAACCTCGCGCCGGAGCCAGGGAGCCAGTTGTTCTTCCATCCGCACCTCCAGCGCTTTACCGAGCAAGATGAAGCCCGGGTCGGAGTACTCAGTTCGCGTTCCCGGCTCCGCCTCCAGCGGTAGCTCCAGGCAGGCACGAAACAGCTGTTCCGGCGAGGCTGCAGTGCGAAACAGCTCGACATAGCCCGGCAGACCTGAGCTATGCGCGAGCAGATGCCGCAGCGTCACATCGTGCGCCGGGTCCCCCGGCGGCCGTCCCGCTAAAAAACCCGGCAACAAGCCGCCCAGCGGTGTATCCAACTCCAGTTGCCCGCGCTGGTGGAGCAGCATGGCCGCAGCCGTGGTTGCCACCACCTTTGTCAGGCTGGCGATGTCATACACCGTCTCCGCGATCGCTGGCGGCGACTCTTGCTCATACGTAAACCGCCCCAGAGCATCTTTCAGCACCACTTCGCCGCCGGCCAGAACGCCAAATGCACAGCCGGGAAAGGCCCTCGCGCCGATCGCCTCTTCCAGCGCACGGTACGCGGCGCGGAATCGGCCTGACGCCCGGCCAGAACCAGCAGTAAATGATTGGGCATCTGTTCGCATCGCTTTCTCGAATGGTAAATTGCGGGACGTGTCTCCGCCGCGGCGTCGCGCATTTTTCGCCGCATACGCAACAGAGTCGCGCTATCCTTGTAGGCGAAACGCGCGTCTATCTCTTAGAGCGAGGGTGTAATTATGTTTCTGCCGCAGAGCAGGTTACAGGCAGTTCTTCTCGCCGCCTCGATCGCAGCAGGTACGAACCTGTGCGCAGTCCGGTCACCCGGGCAATCTCCGGCAGACCAGGGCTCGCCCTCGCCAGCATCGGCTCAGCCCGCGCCGGCAGCCGCGGACTCGGCTACACAGGCGGCAGCATCCTCCCAGATATCTTCCGAACCGGCTAGCCCGGCCAGGAAAACCTACACTGTGCCGGCCGGCACCAAGGTTCTTTTGAAGCTCGATAGTGCGATCAACACCAGGAGCGCGAAACCGGGCGACGGCGTCTACCTTTCCTCCATCTTTCCCGTCGTGGTAGGAGACCGCGTCCTGATTCCCACAGGTGTTTACGTTCAGGGGGTGGTGGATCGTGTCCAGCGCGGAGGCCACGTGAAGGGCAAGGCGCAGCTCGACATGCACTTCACCTCCATCATCTTTCCCAATGGTTCGGTAGCCGAGATTCCAGGCGTGGTGGATAGCTTGCCCGGATCAAAGAACCAGACCGTCAAGAACGACCAGGAAGGAACCATCGAGCAGAACGGCAATAAAGGCCGCAACGCGGGCGAGGCAGCCAAAATCGCCCTTCCCACGGGAGCGGGTGTCGGCACCATCGGCGGAGCGGAGTCGGGTCATCCCATTGAGGGCGGCTTGGCCGGACTTGGCGTCGGCCTCGCCGCAGTGGGCATCGTTTCGCTCTTTACTCGCAACGCCGACGTGGAGATTCCCAACGGAACCCAGGTGGAAATGGTTCTGCAGCGCCCCCTACTGTTGGAAAAGCAAAACATCGCGGGCGCCGCCCAATCCTGCTCCGTACCCACCTTTGTACCTTCCGCGAATCAGCCCCGGCCTATTGAAAAGCCGGTACGAATACTTTGCCCGCCAGGAAGCCTTGGCTGCGAATGAGCAAGTAGGCCTTCACACTGAGCCGGCGCTGGCATCGGCCCAGAGCTTCCGGATCAGTCTTTCTAGATTAGCCGTGCGTTCGATGCAATCACTCCAGCGCGGACCAGCACACAGCTTCCATCCTGGCCGCACCTGTAATGCACATTCGAACGGTAGTCTTTCCATGGCGTTGCGTTGCTGGCGCTGACCGTGGTTCCGAGGGCAAAAGTCCTGCCATCGTCGGTCTGAATCGTTCCCACGGTGGCGTCGTAGTCCGCGACCGTCAAATCCCCTTCGCTATAGAAACCAGAAGGCTTCGCGTCATCGTCAAGGCTCATCTGCGCATCACTCAAGGTCACTGGGGTGACTTCGGGACCGCCGGCCAGCGATTGCACGACAGTGAGCTTCGCAACGGGCTTCACCGAGCGCCTGCGTACACCAACGAACCGAAGTTTGGGGTGCCTCATCATGGCCAGTTTCTTGTCTTGCGTGGTCCGAGCCGCAGACGAAGGGTTCGCTTTGACCGTCCGATTCGTCGACGAGAAGCCCGCGCCAGCCCAGCCCGCCGCTGATCCGCCAGCGTTGGCAGCCGGTTGGCGGGTATAGGCAACCACGGGAACAAAGGCGGCCGGATGGGAATTTTCCTCCGTACCAGCCATCGTGTTCGGGGTGACTCCGAGTTCGGCCTCCGTTGTGCTGGCCTGTGCCGAATCGGTGGACGTTGCCGAAGCGCCGGAAGGCGTGGTGAGGAACGCGATTGAGACTCCAATTACGGCTCCGAGCGAGACGCCCATTGCGCCGCACAGCAAAGGCAGCGCCAAACTAACGAGCGAAAACCTTGGAGCGCCATGGTGCCTATGTGCGTAATGAACAGCTGCTTTGGGGGATTCAACGAAAGTGGCCATAGTCCTCCAGCGGCTTGAGTCGCCGCCGCGCTTTCGCAGGTTTCATGCCCATTGAACTACGCCTGGAGTTTGCCAACAATCCACCAAAAGAGTCATTACTTGCTCGGCTTAGGTCAGTGCGCTGAATCGTTATTGCGCCAGTCCACAGAGGCCGCGGCGGTCCATATGCCGCTGGCGAGGCGGCCGCAACGCAGAAGACTACGGATCCCGTATCTCCTGAGCTTCGCGGGTCCGGTGCAGGAGGCCTCGGTTGCTGGTAATCTGGAATCGGCAGCTAGCAATCTAGAAACAGATGCAAACCCATCCTGATGAAATGCCGGCTTGCGATCCCCTTGCAAACACCGAGGCCGCTCCTTCCCAGTCACCGGCTAGTCCTGCGCCATCGCGCAATAACGCGGGCATCCTACTTTGGCTGCGCGATCTTCTCATCTCCGCCGTTGCCTCCGTGGTCATCATCACCTTTTTCTACCAGCCGGTTCGCGTGGAAGGCACCAGCATGTTGCCGCGCCTCGAGGACCGTGACCGCATCTTCATCAACAAATTCGTCTACCACTTCACCGGCATTCAGCGCGGCGACGTGGTAGTTTTCCGCTATCCACGCGACCCGGAAAAGAGCTACATCAAGCGTGTCATCGCCTTGCCTGAGGACCGCCTCCGCATCGATCGCGGCCGCGTTTTTGTGAACGGAAGGCTTTTGCGCGAGCCCTACGTTCCGCCGGAGTATCGCGACAACCGCTCCTTGGCCGAGATGACCCTTCTCCCGGGTGACTATTACGTCATGGGAGACCACCGTTCCATCTCCTCCGACAGCCGCGATTTCGGCCCTGTCGACCGATCCTTCATCTATGGCAAAGCCGTCTTCGTCTACTGGCCGGCCCGCGATGTGGGCGTGGTTCGCTGAAGCCGTGGAAAACCCGGCAGAATCGCGCCGCAAAACCTGCTAAAATCGATTGAATCCACTCCTCGGAGAGGCGATGCAGGCGATCCTGGCGCTCGAAGACGGGCGCATCTTCCGCGGGCGCGGCCACGGACACCCAGGCGAATGCCAGGGAGAAGTTGTTTTTAATACTTCTCTTACCGGTTACCAGGAGATTGCCACCGACCCCTCCTACGCCGGCCAGATCGTCGTCCTCACCAACCCTCAAATCGGCAACTACGGCACCAATCGCGCCGACAATGAGGCTGCCCGGCCCTACATTGAGGGCCTGATCGTTCGCGAGTTCTCCGCCATCAGTTCGAATTGGCGCTCCGAGCAGGTGACCGACGAGTACATGGAACGCTATGCCGTGCCCGTTCTGGCCGAGATCGACACGCGCGCCCTGGTTCGGCACCTTCGCGACCGGGGCGTGATGCGTGGCGTCATCTCCACGACCGAGTCAAATCCCGACGTGCTCATCCAGAAGGCCAGGAGCATCCGCAAGATGGAGGGGACCGACTTGGCCCGCGTCGTCTCGACAAAAACCAGCTACGAGTTCGGCGCCTCCGATCCGCGCAGTCAAATGGGCGAGCCGCTGTTAGCCGAGGGGTTCATCCACAAGGATCAGGCCCACGAGCGCATTCTTCATGTAGTAGCTTATGATTTTGGCATTAAACAAAACATTCTACGCATGTTAACGCGCGATGGATGCCGGGTCACAGTGGTTCCGGCTGAAACCACCGCCGACGATGTGCTCGCGCTCAAGCCCGACGGCGTCTTCCTCTCCAACGGCCCCGGCGACCCCGAGCCGGTCGAGGCTCTTGGCGGGCGCACCTACAAGCTTAAGTTTGGCCACCACGGCGGCAATCATCCGGTGCGGAACTATGCGACAGGCAAAGTTGAAATCACCGCCCACAACCACAACTTCGCCGTCGATCCCGACTCCATCAACTCGAACGAGGTCGAACTCACGCACGTCGACCTGAACGACCAGACGCTCGAAGGCCTGCACCATAAGACGCTGCCGCTCTTCAGCGTGCAATACCACCCCGAAGCCGCCCCCGGCCCGCACGACTCGCACTACCTGTTCCGCGACTTCCGCAAGATGATGGAGGAGTGGAAGTCATGAGCGGACTCGTTGCTAGGAGGGAAAGGCCAGAGCCAAAAGCGCTAGGTGCGTTCTACACGGAAGAGGCTGCCGTAAACCGCCTTGTTAAATGGGCAATTCGCGATCGCAATGCCACTGTCCTTGATCCCAGTTGTGGGGATGGGGCCTTCCTGGCGGCTTCCTCTGCCCGATTAGCTCAGTTAGGCTCGTCTTCGTTCCGGTTGCATGGCGTCGATGTCTCTGCGGATGCATTACGGGAATCGCGTCAACGGGTGCGCAACGCGAGATTAGTTCTGAGCGATTTCTTCGATCTTACGCCGCAATCTCTCCCGGCATTTGACTGCGTAGTTGGCAACCCTCCGTACATTCGCTACCAGACTTTTAACGGTGACTCGACCTCTAAGGCGCACCTGCGAACCATGGAAGCGGGGATTCAATTGCCGCATTTGGCCTCTTCATGGGCGCCGTTCGTTGTGCATTCGGCTCGGTTTCTTCGCGCCGGTGGGCGCCTTGCGATGGTTATGCCTTCGGAATTGGGCCACGCTATGTATGCCCGCGAGGTATTGAAGTATCTGGTCCAGCATTTCAAGAATGTCGCAATTGAGATGTTCAGAGACAAACTCTTCAGCGGGCTCGGTCAAAGCACGGTGTTGCTATTTTGCGACGGCTACGGAGAGGCTTGCCGCGAGTTCACCATTACCTCGGCAGATAATTTGCAGGGCGGGGCGAGACGGACAAGAACTGTTGACCGTAAGGCGATTGAGAGTGGCACGTTTCGGCTAAACCACTATCTTCTACCAGAGGAAGTGCATTCGCTCTACGATGCGCTCGCTCTTCGGCCTCGAGTGCGGAGGCTAGGCGACGTTGCCGACGTTGGCATTGGATACGTTACAGGCGCTAACGACTTTTTCCATTTGTCAGATGGTGAGCGCAGGCAATGGAAAATCGGCGAGAAATACCTCAGACCTGCGGCGTTGAACCTTCGGGACATTGCAGGTACCGCGTTTCGACGGGACCAATGGGCCGCCAGGTTGAAAGCCGGTGAAAAGGTACATCTCCTGGTACTGCCAGCCGTTCCTAAAGATTCCTTGTCCATCCCCGTCCAGCGCTATCTGTACCAAGGCGAGATTACTGGCGTAGCGGATCGCTATAAATGCCGAACGAGGAGATTCTGGTACGTTGTGCCCCATGTGCGGGTTGCCGACGCGTTCTTGTCTTACATGTCGGGCGAAATGCCTCGGCTCGTCACGAACACAGCGGGCCTTGTTGCTCCGAATACGATACATCTCGTGCGATTTCTGAAAGGATGCGACCCGAATTCTTACGCCGCGACGTGGCGTAACTCGCTAACAAAGCTAAGTTGTGAGATGGAGGGGCATGCGCTGGGCGGAGGACTTTTCAAGATCGAGCCCTCTGAGGCCGAGCGCATCCTCGTGGTTGATTCTAGCGCGTCGCATGCAAAAATGATTTGCGATTATTGTGATTGCGGCCAGATAAACTCAGGAGACAGATACCTTGACTTGCTTGATCGTCATCTCTTGAGAAAAGAGATAGGCCTGACGCAAGCCGAGTGTCTTTCCCTGCGCGAAGCTGCTACGAGGATGGAACAATGGCGAAAGCACCAGTAATTCATATCCCTGTTGCCACTTTGGAGCACTCGCTCGGCGCCCTTTGCGGTGATGTAAAGACGCAATCGGGCCAGCACATCAAACTTGTCCATTCTCATTGCTCGGACCGGCTGGTCGTTGAAGGAGGGTTCCCTCCAGAGTGGGTTCATCCGCGCCCCCCGCTAACAAGCAAAGCTGGACCAAGCAATACCTATGGTTTGGCCTATTCGGAAGAAGCCAAGAACAGTGCCGAGCAGAGTGTACTAGGGGGAATGAAGTACAAAAACCTCGACGTTGCAGTCTTACCGCCGGGGATAGGCCCGGCCTTGGGCGTTTCGGTCAAGAGCACTGGGAACGCCTTTCGAAATCTCACGAACCGTATGGAAGAAGCCCCGGGCGATTGTGTGAACATCCACATGATGTATCCAGGGTTTGTCTTTGGATTCCTCCACCTCATCAAGTTTGCTCGTGTGGGTGATGGGCAAAACGCCAACGATGCTTCATTCGACGCAGATGACCAGCCCTTTGAAAGCATTGTCCGTTACCACAACGCGTTGTGCGCGCTGACTGGCAGGGTCGCCATCGCTGACCCTACCATGCGATATGAGTCCATTGGCCTTCTGGTTTACCGATGCCTGGAGGGTAAGGTCGAAATATGGCCGAAGTTTCCTGCCGTAGATAGCCCGGTGCATTATTCGAAGTTTTTCCAGCGGCTCTATGACGCTTACGATCTGCGCTATGCGTACCCCGACGCGACTGGCCGGAACCACCGCAAGTCATGGACTGTCAGTGGGGGCATACTGGAGGACACTTTTGATGCCTCTACCGGGCATCCTTGGCACAGCCGAGCAACACCCGAGAAAGAAAAGCCTGCCTAACCCATGCCACGCAGAAATGACATTCAGAAAATCCTGGTGATCGGCTCCGGCCCCATCGTGATCGGCCAGTCGGCCGAGTTCGATTATTCCGGCACGCAAGCCTGCAAGGCTCTCAAGCAGGAGGGCTACGAGGTGGTGCTGGTCAACTCGAACCCGGCCACCATCATGACCGATCCCGAGCTGGCCGACCGCACCTACATCGAGCCGCTCACTCACGAGTACGTCGAAGAAATCGTCCGCATCGAAGCAGAGATGCTCGCGGCGAATCCGAAATCGGGAAAATTCGCGTTACTGCCCACCGTCGGCGGCCAAACCGCCCTCAACCTGGCTGTCGATCTGGCCGACACCGGCGTTCTCGATCGCTACAATGTCGAGCTCATCGGCGCCAAGCTCGAAGCCATCAAGAAGGCAGAGGATCGTCTGCTCTTCAAAGACGCCATGCTTCGCGTGGGCCTCGACGTGGCGCGTTCCGGGCTCGTGAACAACCTGCGCGACG
>JBEKXX010000090.1:0-13614 GCA_049511595.1 Occallatibacter sp.
GACCATGGAAATCACCCGAGGGGCTTTGGTGTCGGGTACGTGGATGAGGACCTGGAGGTCAATGGAGAAGACAAAGCCCTCATTGCTTTTGGCGATGATGGGTTCAAGCCGCGCGTCGAGGCCGTGGGCTCCGGTGACGTCCTTGGCCCAGTCGAGCTTGAGGATTGCGGTCAGGACAACCTTGGCGTCGTAAATCCGGGGGTTGATGGGATATTTTCCGGTTCTCAAGGCCTCCTCCCAGATGCCTTGATGGCCCGGCCGCACCAGACTGCCAAATTTGAATCCGACGCCTGAAGTGTCCTGGGTCGGCAGGCCGACGTAGGCCTTGATGACTGCAACCT
The DNA here is from genome assembly GCA_049511595.1 of Occallatibacter sp. Lineage (GTDB taxonomy): Bacteria > Acidobacteriota > Terriglobia > Terriglobales > Acidobacteriaceae > Telmatobacter. The sequence continues at coordinate 342 of JBEKXX010000090.1, forward strand.
GGCCCTGCTCGACGACCAGCATGGGGACCTGCTCCACGCGCACCAGAAACGGATTGAGGTTAAAGGCGCCATAGAGCAGCGGATCGTGCTGCAGGCCGATCTTTCCGCCGGCATCCAGGAATTGCTGGAAATCCTGGTAGTTGTTGTGCAGGGTGTTCTTGCTGCCGAGAATGGCAGCCATAAGCTGGAAATCGGTGATACCGGCGTTCTTTTCGAGCTCTTCGACGTCTTCGAATCCTCCCAGCCTGCTGGCGATAGCGCCAGCGGGCAACGGTTGGCCTTCGAGAGCCGTCACGATGCCGATCATGTCGGCGACTTTGCCGCCCTCGGTCGGCCGGGGCGAAATGCGCGTGACTTCAAGTTGCTGTTCGTTGAGTCCGAAGGCCTCGTAGGTGAGCCAGCCTTTCTGTTCGGCCAGCTTGCGGTACGCGTCGGTGATGGGAACACCGAAGACATAGGGTTTGGTGATGACCAGGAAGGCCACGGGATGGATTGGGGCCAACATGCCGGGAGAGAGAACCGGCCTTTGCACGCCTTTTTGGCCGCCGTTGGTGACGAAGTTTGAGACGTCAGTGAAGTTGCCAAACTCGGTTTTGTACACCCCCGACTTTGCGCCGATGGGTGTCGAATCGCCCACTTGAGCGATGACTACGCCGATTTGACCCGCGGGAACCTGTACCCACGGATGCTTGGCCACCGCGTAAATCAGGCAGAACTTGAAGCGAAGGCCAGGCATCAGCAACTCCGCCTGGTAGCCGGCTTCGCCTTTGAAAGCAACCGGATTACTGCCGGGCAATTTCGCGCCAAACCGCTTGCGGACCAATCCGACTTGCGTCGGGCCGATGCTGTAAATGGATTTGAAGATAAGGACGATGACCAGCAGGATCGCCAGAACAATGACGGATTCCCAGAGAAGCGCGAACGACGGCATGCCTTCGGACATGATTTCTCCCTGGCTGCGCCCGGAGCCAGCCCGCAGCCGGCTGTTTTGGGGAACGACTCAGCATACACCTGCCGGGAATGACGCGCTATGCTCGGCACATGGACGGGATGGTGAGAGGGTAAGCCGTAGCTTTTCGCTGTTGGCGCCACAGCCGACGCATCCGGTGTGCGGGCAGCGCTGTTTCGGACGGAATGTAGCTAGTTTCGTGCTTCGACTGGCTTGGCGGGGCGGGCGGCGCGGCGTTTCTTTGGCGCGGCGGCATCGGGCGCGGCGGCTCGAGAGCGTGGCGTGCGGAAGCGCGCGCCGGCGAGCGAGTTTTCTCCCATGGCATGCAGGCGGAGGAAGTTGGTTGAGCCGGACTTGGTGCGCGTGCCGGCCACAATGGCGATGACCTCGCGCTGGCGGACGTAGCCGCCTTTTTCGAGCAGGGATTCGGCGCAATCCACCAGGGCTTCGGTCGAGTTGACCTTGGGACAGCGGATCGGCGTGGCGCCCCACAGCAGGTTGAGGCGATTGACGGTGGCCGCGACGGGGCTGAGCGCGAAGATGGGCGCCATGGGGTGGTATTTGGAGAGCTGGCGCGCGGTCGAGCCGGACTCGGTGAAGAGGGCGATGCCGCGCAGGTTGAGATCGTCGGCGGCATGGGGCTTTTCCAGCTTGGCGATGATCCAGGTATCGGCGCCATGCGCGGTGGCGCGATTGCGCACAAGGCTGACGTCCTCAGCGGTGCGAACAAAGGAGACGCGATGGTGTCGATGCCGTGATGGAGCGCGAATTCGCTCAGAGGGAAAGGTGCGTGGGTTCCGGTTCAGAGAGGTTAGCCAGCGATGGATTCTGGCGCTCCCAGTAGAGAGCCCCGTTCAGCTCCGCGCCCAGCAAAACGCTGAACGACGTGATGTAAAGCCATACCAAAGTTGCGATGCCCGCCGCGAAAGACCCGTAGAGCCGGGTGTAATTGCCGACGCTGGTCACGTACCAGCCGTAAGCCAGCGTGGCCGGAAACCAGATGAGGGTGCCGGCGATGGCGCCGGGCGCGACCCAAAGCCAGCTTTCCGTGCGCCGGGTGCCGAAATGGTAAAGGGCGGCGAGGACGGCGAGAACCGCCAGGAATGTGACCGACCAGCGGACGCCGCGCCAGAAGAAGATGACGAAATGGCGCAACTCATGGCCAGCGTTCTCGATCATCCAGTGTTCGATCTGGTGGCCAAAGACGATGGCAATTGAGGCCAGCGACAGCGGAATCAGCACAATGAACACCAGCACCAAGGCGCGCGCGCGGCGTCCCCAGAAGGTCCAGCTTTCAGGCGGGAGCCGATAGGCGCGGCGGAACCCCTCCATAAGCGAGAGCATAACGCCGAGGCCCGCGAAAAGGCTGAGGCAGGCGGTGGAGAGAACCAACTGCCCGGAGTTGAGGTGGTGCGCGAGGATGGAGGACTGGACGAGATCGAGCGTGTCGGCGGGCAGAAACTGCTCGAGGACGCCGCGCGTCTGGCCAACCAGCGTCGGCCCCTCCTCCACCTGAGCGACCAGCGTGGTTAGAACCAGGAGGGCGGGAAAGAACATGAGCATTCCCGAGTACGCAGCGGCCTTTGCCGTATTGACCACGTCGTGGGCAAGGGCCTGCAAAATTGCTTTCCGGATTCTGGCAAAGTAACTTGTCATGGACGCTCCAAGCCAGAGTAGAGCATTTGGCAAGGTTTAGGCGACAAGTGCACGGGAAAATGGGACATCGTAGCCGTCCCCTCAATCGCCAGAACTTTCTTCGCCGGGCTGCGATCGAGGCTTTTCGCACGCCGGGGCCGTCTGCGCTTCGGCCGCGCTTTGCATTCCGCACGCAGCGGTCGTTATCGAGTTTGGTGAGCGCGCACGATGTCGAGGAACAACTGTTGCACGCGCGAATCGGCGGTCATCTCGGGATGGAAGGTGGCGGCGAGCAGATGACCCTGGCGCACCAGGGTGGGAAAGCCATCACGGCGCGCAAGCACCTGAACACCCTCGCCCACGCGGGCGATGCGCGGCGAGCGGATGAAGACCATCTCCAGCGGGCCGCCGGACAGCTCGGTGGGGAGGGTGAGGATGGTGGAGTCGATCTGGCGTCCGTAGGCGTTGCGCTCCACCGTGGCGTCGAGCACACCGAGGCTGCGCTGCTTCGGGTGGAGCACTTCGCGCGCCAACAGGATGCAGCCGGCGCAGGTGGCGAAGCAGGGCATGGTAGAAGCAAACTTGCCAAGCGCGTCGAAGAAATTGCTCTTCTCCAAAAACTTGAGCATGGTGGTGGATTCGCCGCCGGGCAGCACGAGGCCGTCGAGACCGGTCAGCTCCTCGGGCTTGCGTACGAGAACGGTGCGTGCTCCAGCGTTCCTGAAGGCGCGCGCATGCGCCGCGTAGTCGCCCTGCAAGGCGAGCACGCCGATGGTGAGGGATTTGCTGTTCTTGGCGCTCTGGTGCGCCGCAGGGGCTGCCTTGGTTGCCATCGCTTGCCTGCTTCTTATGATAATGAGATTCCGCGAGATTCGGTAAAGATGCGCGCTGGAAACGCCGTACGCGGGCCATGTATGCTCACCTCATGCACGAGGGCGATTCCCCAGCCGCCGGCGCCGCGAACCAGCTTGAACACGCAGCCTCCTCGTATCTGCGCTCGGCGCGCCATCAGCCGGTGCGCTGGCACGCGTGGGGCGAGGCCGCGTTTGAACTCGCGCGGGCCGGAGATAAGCCCATCCTGCTCGACATCGGCGCGGTGTGGTGCCACTGGTGCCACGTCATGGACCGCGAGTCCTACGAGGATCCGGAGATCGCCGCGCTCATCAATGAGCATTTTGTGGCCGTGAAGGTGGACCGCGACGAGCGGCCCGATGTGGATGCGCGCTACCAGGCGGCGGTCGCGGCGATCAGCGGGCAGGGCGGATGGCCGCTGACGGCGTTTCTGACTCCCGATGGCCGGCCGTATTTCGGCGGTACGTACATTCCCCGCGACGACCGTTACGGGCGGCCGGGGATGGGGCGCGTATTGCTGGCCATGGCCCAGGTGTGGCGCGAACAACGCGACGAGGCGCTGGAGACAGCCGGCAGCGTGATGGCCGCCATCGAGCACAACGAGAGCTTTTCCGGGCGCGGCGGCGCGTTGAACCCAGAGCTAGTGGACAAAATTGCCAACTCGATCGTGGCACAGTTCGATCCGCGCAACGGCGGCTTCGGTTCGCAGCCCAAGTTTCCTCATCCGGCGGCGCTGGATCTATTGCTTCAGGTGGCTGTGAGCCGCGGCAGCGCCGGCGCCCGCGAGGCCTTTACCACGACGCTCGAAAAGATGGCCCGCGGCGGCGTCTACGACCAGCTTGCCGGTGGATTTCACCGCTACAGCGTGGACGAGCGCTGGGTGGTGCCTCACTTTGAGAAGATGCTCTACGACAATACGGAGCTGCTGCGCAATTTCGTGCACGGCTATCAGAGCTTTGTCCGCGAGGATTTTCTTGCGACGGCGCACGAGATTGTAGCGTGGCTCGACGCGGCGATGACGGACCGCGAGCGCGGCGGATTTTATGCCTCGCAGGACGCCGATGTGGGACTGGACGACGACGGCGACTACTTTACCTGGACGCTCGGCGAAGCCCGCGCGGTTCTCGATCCCGCCGAACTTGAGTTCGCGGCAAAGTATTGGGATATCGGCGAGCTGGGCGACATGCACCACAACCCGGCCAAGAACGTGCTGCACGTGAGACAGCCGCTGGCCGAGATAGCGGCGCAACCGGGCGTGAGCGCAGAGTCTTTGCGCACGCTGCGCGACTCGGCCCGCGCCAAGCTGCTTGCCGCGCGGGTGCAGCGGTCTACGCCGTTTATCGACCGCACGCTCTACACGGGTTGGAACGCGATGGCCGTGACGGCGTACCTGGAAGCCGCGCGCGTGCTGCGGATGGACGGGGCGCGGAAGTTTGCGCTGCGCACGCTCGACCGGCTGCTCGACGAGGCATGGGGTGGAAGGACAACGCTAAGGCACGTGATCGCTTACCCTGACGGGCCGGCGCCGCGCGAGAGCGCTCCCGGTACGCTCGACGATTACGCGTTCACCGTGAACGCCTGCATCGACGGATGGCAGGCAAGCGGGGAGATGAAGTTCTATCGCGCGGCGGTCAAGCTGGCCGACGCCATGATCGAGCAGTTTTACGACGCTTCCGGCGGCGGGTTCTTCGACACTTCCGCGCCGCTGAACGACGAGCCGGCGGAGATCCCGCTGGGCGCATTGACGGCGCGCCGCAAGCCGCTGCAGGATGCGCCCACGCCGGCCGGAAACCCCACCGCCGCCGCGGCCCTGCTGCGCCTGGAAGCGCTGAGCGGGCGCAAGGAGTACCGCGAGATCGCAGGGGAGACGCTGGCTAGTTTCGCAGGGATTGTGGAACACTTCGGCCTGTATGCCGGCAGCTACGGCCTGGCGGCCGAGCGGCTCCTTCTCGATCCGGTACAGATTGCCATTATCGGTTCGGGGCCCGAAGCCGAGCGCCTGGAAGCGCTGGCCGTTGCGCGATTCGCCGTGAACAAGACGGTGGTGCGCATCGATCCCGCGCGGCTTGTGCCTGGCGGGCTTCCCGAGGGCTTGGCCGAGACGCTGCTCGAGGCTCCACGGCCCGCAGGGGCAGAGGCGTGGGCATTGGTTTGCCGCGGGCGCGCGTGCCTGCCGCCGGCCGCGGACGGGGAAGCTCTGCTCCGCGCACTGGAATCGGCCTGACTGCAGGAGCACGGCGCTTGCTACTCGCCAGTGAAGGGGTTTGACTCCTGCGGCTTGAGGGTGGTTGGATCGGGCGTCGTCGTTTCGGGTTCGGCATGGCTGCGGACGGGAGCGTCTGCCGGTGGATTCTCTCTGCCTTCGGTCGTAAATGTGGTGAAGACGCGGTAGGGATCGCCGGGCAGGAAGCGATGTTCTTCCAGCGCCAGACGAACGCGGCGCTGGAACTCGCGCACGGGGCCGAACTGCTGGGTCGCCCGGGTCTTGAAGACGACGGGGAAAATGACCTGCGAGCCTTTGACCGCGTCCACGCCCAGGATTTGCGGGTCCTGGAGAAACACGTTCTTGAATTCGGCGCTGTTCCGGACTTCCATGGCAATCTCGTTCAGCAGCTTCATCACTTCGTCTGGATTGGCGGAGAAATCGACGCTGACGTTGACCGTGGCCACGGTGAAGCCGGCGCTCAGGTTGGCCACGGTGGTGATCTGCGAGTTCGGGATGATGTAGAGGGTTCCGTCGGGGTCGCGCACGGTGGTTCTGCGGAGGGTCAGCGCCTCGACAACCCCGCTCACTCCGGCCACGCGGACCGTGTCGCCCACGGTGAACTGTCCCTCCACCAGAATCAGGAAGCCGTTGAACATATCCTTGACGATGTTTTGCGCGGCCAGGCCGATGGCGATGCCGGCGACTCCGGCCGAGGCCAGAAGGGGCGCGAGGTTGAAGCCCATGGCGTCAAGGAATTGCAGGCCGGCAATAAGGCCGATGATGGCCAGCCCCGTGGCCCGGATGACCCCGACCAGCGTCTTCACTTCGGCAAGGCGTCCCGGACCGGCCCCGCTTCGCTCGGCCATTCGCGTCATGTGGAAGGTGACGAGCCGCAGTAACCGGCTGAGAATGAACGCGATGATGGCAACGACGATCAGGCGGGGAAGTTTGGTGTGGAGAAACTCCTGGCTGTCGCCGATCCACTCGTCCAGTACCCGGCCCAGGAACCGATCCTCGCGGAACCAGCCCCAGCGCATGGCGAGGAAAATGTGTGCCGCTATTGAAGAAAAAAACATGCCCAAGCTCCTCATACTAGACTAGACTGTGCGCAGGAGCGGCCGGGACCCCGATCGGCAATTCCGGCCGAATCCGGCGGGTGTGGTGAGGTCGATGAAACAAGTCGGGAGCGGCACTACGGCAAGGTTCGTGTGCCCGCGATGGGGACTGTCAGGATGGCTTTGCGCACTGGCAGCCGTTGCTGCGCTGGCCGGGGCGGCCAGCGTGGGGATGCTGCGCAGCCATGCGCAGACGGCGTCTCCGCCGCCTGCGTCGAATCCTCCGGAAAGTGTATCCGCACAAGCCTCCACCGCCGCGCAGCAGAACCAGCGGCAAGGCGAGGCTGCGGAAGATGCGAACAGGCGGGAGATCGCCAGCGAATGCGCCGACCTGCTGAAGATGGCGACGGCCCTGAAGGCCGAGGTCGACAAATCCAACAAAGACACCCTTTCCGTGGCGGTGGTTCGCAAAGCCGGTGAGATTGAGCAATTCGCCCGCCAGCTAAGAGGTGGGGCCGGCAAGAATTGAGGCAAACCATGGAACGCTTTGCCAGGACATGTAACATGCGGCAAACGGAACGCACCTTCGCGGAGGGCCGGCCCGGCCGCGTGAACCGAAGGCAGTGCGCATGCCTCGGGCTGGCGCTGGTTCTGACGCTTGCCTGCGTCCCGGCGGGCCGTTCCCAGACGCCCCAGGTGCCCGGTTGGAACCATGGAACCCAGGAACCCGTGCGCCCAGACAAACCGATACAAGCGGGCGTGGAGTCGCCGGAAGACGAGCGCCGCACGACGGCGATAATGACGGAGAGCCAACTGCGCGAGCTGAACCTGGAGCGGCAAAAGCAGATGGTTGCCGATGCGAACAAACTGCTCAAGCTTGCCACGGAGTTGAATGACGAGATCTCTGCCGCGAATAGAGGCACATTGACGCCGGACCAACTGCGCAAGATCGCCAAGATTGAGAAGCTGGCGCGCAGCGTGAAGGAAAGGATGACCATTGGCGTAGGACAACCAGCGCTCCTCACCCCGCCGCCGGTTTACAACATTCCATGAAGGACCCCGGCATCGGCGCCAAATGGGTCTGAGACGGGGCATGGCGGAAGAATGCGTTAGGGCCCGGAAGGGCGAGGCTAACTCGCATCACACCGTCTCACAAATTGCTACAATCAAAACAGGGAGCATCCGGAAAGCTTTGGAGGTCGACCGGAATGGAAGTGGCAATCTCCAGCACCCTTGCGGCCGGAATAAATTCGGCCTCGGAGGAGCTGACCGCGCAACGCATGGTGGAAATCTACCGGCTGATGTTTCTCTCCCGCTCGGTGGACGACCGCGAAATCCTTCTCAAGCGCCAGCAGAAGATTTTCTTCCAGATATCGTGCGCCGGCCATGAGGCGTTGCAAGTGGGCGCAGCGCTGGCTCTGCGCCCCGGCTACGACTGGTTCTTCCCCTACTATCGCGACCGCGCGCTTTGCCTGGCCTTGGGCGTTACCCCGTATGACATGATGCTGCAAGCCGTGGGCGCAGCCACCGATCCGGCCAGTGGCGGGCGGCAGATGCCCACGCATTGGAGCAGCCGTCCGCTGCACATCGTCAGCGGCTCTTCCGCGACGGCGACGCAGTTACTCCACGCGGTGGGCTGCGCCGAGGCCGGCCGGTTCTTCAGCCGCAACCCCGGAGCAGCGGCCAGGGCGGAGGGCGACTATCGCGCCTTTCGCGATGTGGATTTTCACGGCGACGAGGTGGCGCTGGCCTGCGTGGGCGAGGGATCGACCTCGCAGGGCGAGTTCTGGGAGGCGATCAATACCGCTTCCAATCAAAAGCTGCCGGTAATCTTCTGCGTGGAAGACAACGGCTATGCCATCAGCGTTCCCGTCGAGGTGAACACGCCGGGAGGAAACATCTCGCGGCTGGTCAAGAACTTTCCCAACTTCCATTTCGCCGAAGTGGACGGAAACGACCCTGTGGTCAGCCTGCGGGCCTTTCAAGAGGCGGCGGCGCACTGCCGCGCCGGACGCGGGCCGGCACTGGTGCATGGCCATTGCGTGCGGCTCTACTCTCATTCCCTTTCCGACGACGATAAGAACTACCGTTCCGCGGCCGAGCGGGAGACGGATGCGTTGCGCGATCCCATTGCGCGGATGCGGACGCGGCTGATCGGCGAAGGGATCCTTACGGGCGCGGAACTGGACGAACTGGAGCAGAGCCTGGAACGCGAAGCTGCCGAGGCCGCCGAACGCGGGCTGGAAGCGCCGCTGCCCGAAGTGGAGGGAATTACCGCGCACGTGTATTCCGAGGATCTCGATCCTACGAGCGCGGCCTTTGCCACGGAAAAGGCGCAACTCCCCGCAACAGCGAACGGGTCCGCCGCAGGGGCCGCGCAAAAGGCCGCGGTTCAACGGACCATGGCCGACCTGATCAATGCCTGCCTGCGTGACGAGATGCGCCGCGACCCGCGCATTGTGATCTACGGCGAGGATGTTGCGGACGCCAGCCGTGCTGAAGCCCTGGCAGAGGCGAAGGGCAAGGGCGGAGTCTTCAAGCTGACCGCGGGATTGCAAGCCGAGTTCGGATCGGAGCGCGTCTTTAACTCGCCGCTGGCCGAGGCCAATATCGTCGGCCGCGCCGTGGGGTATGCGCTGCGGGGCATGAAGCCGGTGGTGGAAATTCAATTTTTCGATTACATTTGGCCGGCTATGCACCAGATTCGTAATGAGTTGTCGGTTCTGAGATGGCGCTCGAATGGAGAGTGGGCCGCGCCAGTCGTCATCCGCGCGCCCATCGGCGGCTACCTGACCGGGGGCGGCATCTACCACTCTCAATGCGGCGAAAGCATCTTCACGCACAATCCGGGCCTACGCGTCGTCTTCCCCTCGAACGCGCTTGACGCCAACGGCCTGCTGCGCACGGCCATCCGCTGCGACGATCCGGTGCTGTTTCTCGAGCACAAGCGGCTTTACCGCGAGACACATGGGCGCGCGGCGTATCCTGGGCCGGAGTTCGCCATTCCGTTCGGAAAGGCCAAGGTGGTTCGTCCCGGCACGGACATCACGCTGGTGACGTATGGAGCGCTGGTGCCGCGCGCACTGCAGGCCGCGCATCATGCCGAGCGCGATCACGGGATCGACACGGAGATTATCGACCTGCGCACGCTCAACCCGTACGATTGGGAGGCCATCGCGGAGTCAGTGCGCAAGACCAATCGCGTGATCGTGGCTCACGAGGACATGCTGAGTTGGGGTTACGGCGCGGAGATCTCGGCGCGCATCGCCGAGGAGCTGTTTGACGATCTGGACGCGCCGGTGCGCCGGATCGGGTCGATGGATACCTTTGTCGCCTACCAGCCGATTCTGGAAGATGCGATCCTGCCCCAGCCGGAGACGATCCTGAAGGCGCTTGTGGAACTGAAGTCGTATTGAAGTTCGCTGGGCGTCGTCAGCGATCCCGCAGCAGCGCATCCACGGCCTCAAGCAGGGAATTGAAGCGCAGATCGGCCAGCCTGGCGGCCTCTTCGTCGCCGGATTTGCGTTGTTGAGGATTGCCCCCGATGAAAATAGTCCTCATGCCCAGGCGGCGGCCGAACTCGATGTCGGAGAGCGAATCGCCGATCATGACGCTGGTGGCGGCAGCGATCTGAGGAAACCTCGCCACGGCCTGCTCGAAAAGCCCCGGCAGCGGCTTGCGGCAGTTGCATTGCCCCTTGTCGTGTGGGCAGATGAAGAAGGCATCGATGCGCGCGCCCACGCTGTCAAGCCGTCGCTGAATTGCCGTGTGCATGACTTCCACATCCGCAATCGTGTAGAGCCCCCGCGCGATTCCGCGCTGATTCGAGACCACGATCACGCGCATACCAGCTTCATTTAGCCGCCGCAGGGCCTCCGGCACGCCGGGGAGCACATGAAAATCCTCCCCACGCGTGACATATTGGCCCTCCGGCATCTTTTCGTTCAGGATGCCGTCGCGATCGAGAAACACGGTGCGAAGATTGCGCGCGATGGATGGATCTGTGGCGTTGCTCACGTCGTCATCATAACAACGCGCGTGGGACTTACGGCGGTTCTCCTGCAGCTATGAGCCATTTCTGACAGTATTCAAGGTGGCTTTTTCTTGATGAAAAAGCCACTTGGCGATTGTGCCATGGTCTACACCTGCAGGAGACCCGCTATAGGGGCGCGCCAGCCGGGCGGCGCGAACCGAGGCTGCTCTGCGCAACCGGGAAGATACGAGCCGGCCGACGAGAGTAACGTGCGCAAGAGGCGCGTTGCGCCGGACGCGGATACAATACTTGGATGGAGTTCCGCACCTATCGTATGCGCCGATTCGTATCCTCAAGGCGCAACCGGATGCGCATCGCGGGCGAGCCGGCATGAGGAACTTCCTGCGCCTGCTGCGCTATGGGCTGCCGTACACGCTGGAGTGGCTGCCGGGCGTCATGCTGTCGGCCATCGTGGGCCTCCTCGAAGCGTTTCGCGTCCTGCTCTTGCAGCCTGTTTTTGACCAGGTATTGAAGCCCGATGCGCCGGAGGGTCCTATTGTTATCGGCCTGCAAGCCAGCCGCTGGCACTTTGACCTGAGGATGCTGGCCCCGCATTTTATGCACAACGCGTGGACGGTCGTCGCATATGCGCTCATAGTATCCACCTTAGTGAAAGGGCTTTGCGATTATCTTGGCACTTATCTGGTCAACTACGCCGGCTTGGGCACCATCACCGATTTGCGTAATCATCTCTACGAGGCCATCATCCGCCGCTCGTCGCGGTTCTTCCATCAGAATCCCACAGGCACTATCCTCTCCACGCTCATCAACGACGTGGATCGAGTGCAAATCGCGCTTAGCTCGGTAATCGGCGACTTCCTTCAGCAATTCTTCACATTTCTCGTCGGAATCGTCCTGGTGATTGGATTAGGCGGGTACCTGAGTTGGGCGCTCGTGCTTTTCATTCCCGTGGTCATCACCTCTTCGCGGAGAATTGGCCGCGAGGTCCGCATGCGAACGCGCACCGGCCAAGATAAGCTGGCCGAGGTGCAGAACATTCTGCACGAGACGGTGACGGGCAACCGCATCGTGAAGGCCTTCAATACCGAACTGTGGGAGATTCTGCGCTTCAAGAATGCAGCAAAGCGGCTCTTCCGAGCCAACCTTCGCAGCGTGCGCATCCAGTCCATCAGTTCGCCGCTCATGGACTTCATCGGCGCGGTTGCCATCGCCATGTTTCTCTTTATTGGGCGGAACGAAATCCAACATCACCGCATGACCCTGGGGCTCTTCGGCGCTTTCATTCTCCTGCTCTTCAAGCTCTACGATCCAGTGCGCAAGTTCGCCCTCTTCTACAACAGCTTTCAGCAGGCGATGGGCGCTTCGGCCTCCATCTTCGCTTACTTCGACGTCAAGGACGATGTGGTAGAGCGCCCGCGCGCCGTCGCGTTTACGCGTTTTCGGCAGGCAATCAAATTCGAGGATGTCGGGTTCTCATACTCGGCCGGCGAAGGCGAGCATCAGATTCTCCACAATGTCGACCTGGAGGTCAACGCCGGCGAGGTGCTTGCCGTTGTGGGGCCGAGCGGGGCCGGGAAATCTACGCTGGTGAACCTGATTCCACGGTTTTTCGATGTAACCTCGGGCCGCATCCTGATCGACGGCCACGATCTGCGCAATCTGACTCTTGGCTCGCTGCGGCGCCAGGTGGCGCAGGTGACGCAGGAAACGATTCTTTTCAATGACACGGTGCATAACAACATCGCGTATGGACAGCCCGACGCCAAGGCCGCGCTGGTGGAACAAGCTGCGCGCAATGCTCTGGCGCACGACTTCATCCTGAACATGCCGCTCGGCTACCGGACGACGATCGGCGAGAAAGGCTTTCGGCTCTCCGGCGGCGAACGCCAGCGCATCGCCATTGCCCGCGCGATCTTTAAGAATGCGCCCATCCTGATTCTGGACGAAGCCACATCGGCGCTGGACTCGGAGAGCGAGGCGCTGGTGCAGGAGGCGCTGGCGAACCTGATGCAGAACCGCACCGTGCTTGTGATTGCGCACCGCCTCTCGACGATCCGCCGCGCCAACCGCATTGCGGTGCTCGAGTGCGGGCGCATTACGGCCATCGGCTCGCACGAGGAACTGCTCAACACCTCGCCCACCTATCAGAGGCTTTATCAGTTGCAGTTCATCGACATGCCCGAGACGGAGACGAACGGGGTCAACAGTCAGGATCATACGGCGATGTATCTGCCGTTTGACACGCGGACCGCGTTCGCCGCAGGTTCGAAGGAGTAAGCATGGGGATCGCTTCGATGACGGGGTTTGCGCGGGCGCAGGTTCGCGTGCCGCTTGGCGATGAGGACCAGCTCAGCTACACGCTCACGGTCAAAAGTGTGAATCACCGCTTCCTCGATCTGCAGTTCCGCCTGCCGCCCGGGCTCGACGCGCTGGAGATGGAACTGCGCAAGGTGCTGAAGGAACATCTCGTTCGCGGCCACGTCGATTTGACTCTTTCCGTCGACCGCTGCTCACAAACAAAGGCCGGGTACAATCGCGAACTGATCTCCGGTTATCTTGCCGCCTTCGATGCGGCGCGCCGC
>JBEKXX010000091.1:0-13519 GCA_049511595.1 Occallatibacter sp.
GGGAGCCATCTGCGCCCAGCGGACCCGGACCATCCCCCACAACCCGGACCACTTGCCGCCCAACTGTACTCTTCCGGGCGTTGCCGGTGGGCTCTTCTCCAACTGTGTCCCTATGGCCATGGCTGCTCTGCTTCGCCGTTCGCTCCAGCCTTCCTGCTCCTGCCTTCCATCTCCAGCCTCCCGTGTGACGAGCCGATAGGCTGCCTTCTCGCTCGATCCGCCTGGAACCGGAAGCTGGCAGCTAGAACTGCATGCCCATCACGCTCTGGTAGGCCTGCACCGCCTTGTTGCGCACCGCAAGCGCCAGCTCGAAGGCCATGTCCGCCTTTTCGGTGGCGATCATCGCTTGGTGCACGTCCACTCCCGAGCCGGTCATCAGGCCCGTGACCGCCGCGCTGGCCTGCTTCTCCAGTTGGTTCACCTGCCCCACCGCATCCGTGATCAGATCGGCGAACGGCGCCGGGGGAGCTTCCTGCTCTCCGTCTGCCTGAAACAGGCTCGCGGCTCCGGCGCTTGACGTGCCGGCTCCCGAAGCCGAGCCGACGGCATTGGTCGCAATCAACATCTTCCTGGGCCTCCGTTTCGCTCACTCTTGCTATGCCCTGTTCCCCGCCTTTTTCACGATTTGGCGATCTCGAGCGCCGACGCGATCATCCCCTTCTCGGCCTGCACGGCGGAGCCGTTGAGCTCATATGCACGCGTCGCCCCCATCAGGTCCACCATTTCTGTAAGCGGATTAATGTCGGGATAGGCGACATAGCCGTCCGGTCCCGCGTCGGGATGGCCGGGATCGTAGCGTTTGAGCGGGGGCGATGAATCATCGACCACCTGCGCGATGTGCACTCCCGACGCCACCGCCTCTCCACCAGACAATCCGAGCGTGGGCAAAGCAGCGGAAGCCATCGTCCCTGCCCCGGCGTTCTCCGTGGCCGCCGCCATGGAATCGAGGAAATCCGGATCGCCCCGGTCGGCGGCGAAGACGACCTCCTGACGGCGATAGGGCCCCCCCTGCTCGGTATGCGTAGTCTCTGCGTTGGCCATGTTGGCCGCCACCACCTCGGCGCGCATCCGCTCGGCCTCCATGGCGCTGCCCGAGGTCTCCATCAATCCAAACAGGTTCATCGCAGAGCCTCCTTTCCGCTCGTGCCGTCTTGTCGCCCCGGGTCCGCTGCCTGACGGTGCGCGAACTTTCGCGCCATGCCCCGCAAAGGCCCCTTTATAGCTCACGCCCTACTTGTCAGCGTGGATGGCGTCCATCACGCGCTGGTACTCTTGACGCAGCAGGGCCACGCCGGTCTTGAATTTCAGTTGCGCCTCGGCCAGGTGCAGGCTCTCGCGGTCGATGGAGACGTTGTTTCCGTCGGGGCGGGCAATCAGCCCGTCGACGTCGGAAACACGCGCTTTTCGCGCTCCCCGTCCCCGGTCGGCATCGTCCAGCGCCTCCCGCATCTCCGCCTCGAAGTCCATCCCCACGGTGCGGTAGCCGGGTGTGTCCACGTTAGCCATATTGGCCGCCGTTAACTTGGCCTCGGCGGAGGCCAGATCCAGGTAGCGGGCAATCTGGTCGCTGAGCCGCGTTTCGATTTCCATGCTCATGTTGCTCCTCCCGTCTTGCTCCTGCATCGGTTCGCCTTCCTTGTGCGCTGTTCCCCGGGCTACGCCCCTCTGGTGCTCCTTGCGCAGCTCTCAGTTCACCGTCGTGCCGAAGTCGATCTCCTGCGCAGTCAACAGGGGGTTCTCTCCGGCGAGAATGACGCCGCGCTCCAAGACATGCTCCAACTCGCGGACGTTGCCCGGCCAATCGTGAGCCGTCAGCTTCGCCAGCGCGCCTTCGTCTACGCGTTTTACAGGCGTATCCCGGCCCATCTTCCCGAGGAAGTGCTCGATCAGCAGCGGCAGATCCCGGGCGTGCTCGGCCAGCGCCGGCGTGCGGATGAGAAAGACTGCCAAGCGGTAATAAAGATCAGAGCGGAACGTTCCGGTCTGTGCGTGCGCGGCGAGCGGCCGATGCGTAGCGGCGAGAATGCGCACATCCACTTTGACGGTCTCGTTGTCCCCCACCCGCTGCAGTTCTCCGCACTCCACAAAGCGCAGGAGCTTCGATTGCAACCCCAGCGGCATCTCGCCGATCTCGTCCAGAAACAGAGTGCCTCCATCGGCGGCCTCGATGCGTCCGGTGCGGCCCTGCACGGCGCCGGTGAACGCCCCGCGCGTATGTCCGAAGAGTTCGGCTTCCAGCAGCGCCTCGGGAATGGCCGCGCAGTTGATGGCCACGAACGGTTTGCGGTTGCGCGCCGACAGACGATGCAGGGCTTCGGCCACCAGTTCCTTGCCCGAACCGGTCGGCCCTTCAATCAGCACCGGCGTCATGCGCGAAGCCACAAGACGCACGCGTCGGCTGATCTCGATCATGCAGGGAGCGTTGCCGACCAGCTCCGGCAGACGTTCCGTAAAGTCCGGTTCGGCTCCCGGAACGCAATGGCCTGCCCGAATGGACAGGGTTTTCAGTAGGCCAGCCGGCGTGCTCCCGGCAATCGGCGCCGCCACGCGCGAAGGAACCGGCGGGATGGCGGCGGAAGGCTCCGCTGGCCGCGGCGTCCTCTGCAGTTCCGCCACAGCTCGTGTGGCGTTCATTGCCGGAGCCGCGTTCCACGCCGCAGTGTCGCTCTCCTGGCTGCAGCGCAGCGCGTAGAGAAGCTCTTGCCGGTAGGGCCCTCGCGGGCTTTCCCCTGCAGCCGACCCCGCCGTAGTCACCAGGTCGACTTCGGGAAAGGATTCTTTGAAGTCGCTCAGGAACTCGATCAGATCGAGATCCGGCAGCCAGGAATCGATGATCGCCGCCTCGGGGGGACAAGCTTTGGCCTCCGCCCACGCCTGCGCGCCGCCTTCTGCCTCCCGCACTTGCCAGCGCAAACCGGCGAGCACCTGCGCGAGGCGTTGCCGGAAGCTGCGATCGGAGCTGGTCACCAGTGCGGTGCGTGGCTGGAGGCGCGGACGGGCTGGAAAAACGGGAACCGGAAAAGGCTGCATGAAAGATCTCCTCATAGCGTTACAAACGAATCGATGTCGGGGTCACGGCAGGAGCGTTAACGCGCAGCGGCCACCGGAGGAGCCGAAGGCGAAGGGATCGGAGATGCGTGGACACACAGGGGCGCTGCGGGAGCAAGTTCCGCATCCGAGGGCACCATGTAGCCTCGCCCGCGCACGGTGCGGATCAGGCGGCCCGGCGGCGGATCCTCCAATTTGCGGCGGAGATAGTTGATATACACATCGACGATGTTGGTGGTCTGCGCCGGCTCCAGATTCCACACCGAGTCCAGCAACTCGACCCGCGAGATGCACTCCCCGCGGTTGAGCAGAAGGTGCTCCAGTAAAGCGAATTCCTTGTTGGTCAAAACGATCAGCCGCCCGCCGCGCCGCGCCGTGTGGTCCAGGCGATCCAGCTCCAAGTCTCCGGCGCGCAATTGTAGGCGCGTCTCCCGCTTGCGCCTCAGCAGCGCCCGGCAGCGCGCGCGCAGTTCGTGCAGGCTGAAGGGCTTGGTCATCAGGTCGTCGGCGCCGCGGTCCAAACAACGCACGCGCGCGTCCACTTCCTGCCTTCCGGTGAGCACCAGCACCGGCAGATCCGCATCGAGCAAGCGAACTTCCTCGAGCACTTGCTCGCCATCCTTCACCGGCATGTTCAGGTCGAGAATGGTCAGATCGGGCATCTCCTGGCGAAATGCCTCGACGGCCGCGCCGCCATCGTAGGCCAGGCGTACGCGATGACCATCGGCCTCCAGACCGCGGCTCAGGAACTGCCCCAGCGCCTGGTCGTCTTCGGCAATGAGTAATCTCATGAGAACCTTTCCATCACTCCGCGCCCTCGATCCGCGGCGTTTGCCGCTTCGGGCCGCGCTCCCTACCGGCCGCCCAAGAGATGTGCGGCGAGCGGAGCATGACTTCACCTTCTCGCGAAGGACAAAGGAACTCAAGGTTGGAATGAGAAAAGATTGAGAGACGATTCCAGAATCGGGTCCGGGCGAAACAGGCGTCCTGCTAAGGGTGAGCGAACATTGCTCTGTGACGGCAGACACAGTAATCCGGCGGGCCCGCGAGCTTCGCGGATCGGGCCCCTCGCAAATCCCAGGCTCCCGGCCGCGGCGCCGGTCCCGTCATGCCACTTTGGCGCGCGAAGCCGCTTTCTCCTCATACATCGCGGCGTCGGCCCGCGCGACCAGATCCTTCATCTCTTCGCCGGCCGCGTGCGCCGCCAGCCCCATCGACGCCTCCACTCTCAGCTTGATCGCGCCCGCCCTGCCGTGCACGTCGTAATTGCCGCAGATCCACTTCCGCAGCCTCGCCATCTGCGCCTCTGCCTCCTCTAGTCCGCAATCGAACAGGAGAATGAATTCGTCGCCGCCCCAGCGGCCGATCATATCCGTCGCGCGACAGGCAGATCGCAATTCGGCGCCAAATTGCTTCAGTACCTCGTCGCCGGTCAGGTGTCCATGACAGTCGTTCACCTTCTTGAAGCCGTCGATATCGATTACTGCGACGCAAAACGGCGTGCCGGATGCCACTCGCTTCTCGATCTGCCCCTCCGCGTACAGGCGGTTGCCCAGTCCCGTCAACGCGTCGCGCGAGGCCATCTCTTCGGCCTCCTCCAGCTTGGTTTGATAATTCGCCACCTGTTGCCGGAGTTGATCCAGGACCGCCTTGCCTTCTGCCGTCATCCGCTCGATCGATGTCTTCAACACTGCCGCGCTTGTCTCGATCGAGGCGCGAATCTCCGTCAGGTCTTCCAGGCTGGCGATGGCTTTCAGACGATCCGTTACCTGGCCCATCTGGCCGGCGCAGCGCTCGTCGCGGGCGCTCACAGACTCGGCCGTCCGCGCCATCGTGAGCAACATCTCCTTCACTTCGCAGGCCTTCTTCTGATAATGCCGGGCGGTGCCGCTTCCCCAGGACCGCAAATGTTCCCGCACGCCCGAGTCGGTCGCCCCCAGCGCCTCGAAGCTCATTCCAGCCGACAGTCCCGACTTCAGCCCAACGAGATTCCGCTTCAGGCCGTCTCCCATACCGGGACAGACATCCAGGCTGCAATTCCCCATCTCCAGCAACGCCGAGCCATACGCCTCTAAAACCGCCGGGAGCAGGTCTCCTTCGCGTAGCTCGGTCCGTGTGACTGGTTCTATCTGTGACGAATCTAAATACTGCTTTAGCGAGATCATTGGCTCCTCGTAGGAAAGAATTCGCTGAAAGATTCCGTGTGCAGCGGGCAGGGTTTATTATCGGCAGCATCCGGCTTTTTCATTAGAGTGGTGTCGCTTTACATCGGCTATGCCATGCGCCGGACGGCGTTTCGCATTCCGTTACACGCTCCGTCCGCTCATTTTTCGAAAAATTAGCGCCTTGTGAACAAACCATGCCTGCGCGGGTGCGTCAAACATTCACAAACGCTTCACTGTCTCTTTCGCTCTCGGTCGCGCTCTATAGCAGGTCTCCTGCAGGTGGTGGCCAAGGCACATTTGCTAAGTGGCTTTTTCATCAAGAAAAAGCCGCCATGAACGATGTCCGAAAAGGCTCGTAGTTGCAGGAGAACCGCCGTATAATCTCTCACATGCGAAAATGCCTTTGTACTGTTACCAAAGTGCGAACCGATTTTCACAGGGGATCCTACAAAAGCGTTATCGCGTTTTTCTGAAAGGTCGTCGATTCTATTCATGGACGATAGGTTGTGCGCTGCTTCGCGCATGCGCGTGAATGGGGTGCCTTGGTTGATTGGAGCAAACTCCCGGATTTTGGCGCTGTTGCGCTGCTAACCGCAGCGTTTGCATCGACCGCATGGCGCGGCCGCACATCCGTTTCTGCTGTATGGCTCACCGGCTGGTGCATGATTGCGCTGCATTTCGTGGCCTTTGCCTTCGCACCCGCCCCCAGCCCGTGGGGTGGCTTCGCTTCTTTTGTCGGCATCGCAACTCTTGCCTGCGGAGGTCTGCTCTTCATGTGGTCGGCGGTTCCCGACCGCAACCGGCCCTCCAGCCGATGGATGCTTGTTGTCCTCTTGTCAACCTATACGCTCTATCTTGGCCTTCTCGTCATCGTCCCAGTGGCATCGTGGGCGTTGGCTCCGGCAGCGTTGCTGATTGGCGCCTTGCCGCTTGCTGTGGCGCTGTTTAGCTTGTTGCGCTTCCATCATGTGCTGCGCTGGGCTATCGTTGCCCTCAGTGCAGGTCTATCGATCTTCCTGCTCATCTTTCAAAACCGGCCCGGAAACGGCATCACGCTTGCGTGGGACGCGGTGTTGTTCACCGTCTACTTTAGCTGCGCGATTCATTTCTGGTATACGTACCGGCGCGCTACCGCGGGGGCGCTCATCACCATAGCCGGCTTTCTTGCCTGGGCGGGAGTCTTCGTGGCGTCGCCGTACATTCTCGCTTTTTTCCCCGGCGTCCATCTTGAAAGCGAAGTTTGGAATCTGCCCAAGTTCGTCGTTGCCGTGGGTATGATTCTGCTGCTTCTCGAAGACCAGCTCGAACACAACAAGTACCTGGCTCTGCATGACGAACTGACCGGGCTGCCCAACCGCCGCCTGTTTCAGGACCGGTTGACCAGTGCCATTGAGCGCGCGCGACGCACCGGCGCGCAGGCGGCGCTGCTGCTCATCGACCTCGACAATTTCAAGCATGTGAACGACTCGGCCGGGCATCACACCGGCGACGAGCTGCTGAAACACGTGGGCAATCTCTTCCTCGGACGGGTGCGCCGTTCCGACACCGTGGCGCGAACGGGCGGCGATGAGTTCTCCATCATTCTCGAGGAGCCCATGAGCCGCTCGGATGCCGTGCGTGTTGGCCAAACTCTGGCTCAGATCCTCGAAGAGCCCTTCGCCTGCGGCGAGCACACCGTGCGCGTCGGAGCCAGCGTGGGCATAGCGGTTTTCCCCGACGATGCTCACGATGCCGAATCCCTGCGCATCGCCGCCGATATTCGCATGTACGCGGGCAAAAACGCCGCCAAGGTCAGCGGCTCCGAGCAGCATCAGCCACTGCCCGTCAAGCAGCCGCCGCAACGCGAGCCGTCTTCCGCCGTTGCGCAAAGGGCTCGCAACCTGCAAACCGCCGAATAGTCTCATCGCCGGCTGCCACACAAACACGAAGGCCCGGACGTTTTGTCCGGGCCTTCTCTTTTCCAGTTCACGACTCGGGGGCCCCATCGCGGCGGCGTTTTTTGCCGCCAAAGCGGTTCCAGAATGAATGTAATCCGGAGCCGCCGCCTCCGAGTGGCGTTTTCATTAAGAAAATGCCGCCTTTTACTACCCCGAAGAGTGCACGTGAATTCCGGAACCGCTCCAGGGCGGTAATTTCTTCATCCCTGTCCGCCGCCGGGACGTCCACTGCGGCGGCGACGCCTCCGGCCTTTATTAGCCGGTCCACCAGGCCGTCCTCCGCCGCCGGTGTGCGGCTGTCCCACATGAACGGGCGCTCCCTCCGCACGGTTGAAATTCGGCTCGTTCGTCTCGTCGAACTCCACGCCGGCCTCGTCCCCGTCGAAGTCTCCGCCCTCGATCAGAATCGTACTCTGGTTTGAGCTGGGCTGCCGCTCGTCAAACTCGTTGCGCGGCTTGCTGCGTCTTGGGGCCGGCGCCGTAGCGGGCTCCGCAGCCGCTGGCTGTGCAAACTCCGCTTCTTCGGCCGGCGCCTGCTCTGCCTGCGCCAGCTTCGCCTTCTGCTCCCTTATGAGCGCCTTGCGGCTCAACTTGATGCGGTTGCCTTCCAGGGCCAGCACCTTCACCATCACCTGGTCGCCCTCGCGCAGCTCGTCCTTCACTTCCTTCACGCGATGCTCCGCGATTTCGGAAATGTGCAGCAACCCGTCCGTGCCCGGGAAGATCTCGACAAACGCGCCGAACTCCGCAATGCGCACCACTTTGCCAAGGTACGTTTTGCCCACCTCGGGAACTGCAGTGAGGTCGCTGATTATGGCCAGCGCCTTCTTCAATCCCTCGGCGTCGCTCGACGCCACGCTCACCTTGCCCGTGTCGTCCACGTCGATCTTCGCACCCGTCTGCTCCACAATGCCGCGGATTGTCGCACCGCCCTTGCCGATCAGGTCGCGAATCTTGTCCGTAGGAATCATCACGGTCTCGATGCGCGGCGCGTACTTCGAGCGCTCCACACGCGGACCATCCAGCACAGCGTCCATCTTGTCCAAAAGGAACAGCCGCCCACGCCGTGCCTGCTCCATCGCCTGCTGCAGTATCTCCCGCGTCAGCCCGCCGATCTTGATGTCCATCTGCAGCGCGGTAATTCCCTTACGCGTTCCGGCCACCTTGAAGTCCATGTCGCCGTAGTGGTCTTCCGCGCCGGCAATGTCGGTCAGGATGGCGTAGTCATCGCCCTCCTTCACCAGGCCCATCGCCACGCCGGCCACCGCACCCTTCAAATTGATACCCGCATCGAACAGCGCCAGGCTCGCTCCACAAACGGTAGCCATCGACGACGATCCGTTCGACTCCAGAATGTCGCTCACGATGCGGATCGAGTACGGCGATTCGTCGGCTCCCGGCAAAACCGCGCTGATCGCACGCTCGGCCAAAGCTCCGTGTCCCACCTCGCGCCGTCCCACACCGGTCATACGTCCTGTTTCTCCAACGCTGAACGGAGGAAAGTTATAGTGCAGCATGAAGCTCTTCCGCTGCTCGCCTTCGTACGACTCCAGCCGCTGGCTGTCGTCCATCGTGCCCAGCGTTGCGGTCACCAACGCCTGCGTCTCGCCGCGCGTGAAGAGCGCCGATCCGTGCGTCCGTGGCAGCACGCCCGTCTCAATCGTGATCGGCCGGATTTCGTCGAATGCGCGCCGGTCGGGCCGGATCCGCTCCTTCGTCACCTGCTCGCGGAACAACCGCTCGCGCAGCATCTCGTAATAGTGCGCTAGCTTCTTCTTCGCCTCCGGATCGTCGGCAGGCAATTCCGCCGCCAGCTCCTTCTTGATCTCGTCCACCAGCGCATAGCTCGCAAGCTTCTCGTGCTTCTTCGTGTCCAGCGCATCGCTCAGCCGGTCGCCGATCTTGGCCTTCAGCTCGGCATAATATGCC
The DNA here is from genome assembly GCA_049511595.1 of Occallatibacter sp. Taxonomy (GTDB): domain Bacteria; phylum Acidobacteriota; class Terriglobia; order Terriglobales; family Acidobacteriaceae; genus Telmatobacter. The sequence goes on from JBEKXX010000091.1 coordinate 9,080, forward strand.
TCGTCCATCTCCGGCGGCGTGAATGCACGCTTCTTCTTGCCGGCCTTTGCCGCCAGTTCGTCGATCGCCGCAACAATCTTCTTGATCTCTTCGTGCGCGAACTCGATCGCCGCCAGTATGATCTCTTCCGTCTCTTCCTTTGCGCCCGACTCGATCATCACGATGCCGTCTTTGTGGCCAACCACCATGATGTTCACCGTCGTCGCCGCGCGCTCCGCGTACGTGGGATTCACCACAAACTCTCCGTTTACGCGCCCCACGCGCACCGCACCCACCGTCGCGCCAAACGGAATATCCGAAAGCGCCACGGCCGCGGCTGCGGCGTTGATCCCAATCACATCGGGATCGTTCTCCTTATCTGCGGAGAGAACCAGCGCGATCAGTTGCGTTTCATTACGGAACCCATCGGGGAAAAGCGGCCGCAGTGGCCGATCGATCTGGCGGCAGGTCAGGATCTCCTTTTCGCTTGGCCGCCCTTCGCGCTTGATGAATCCGCCGGGAATCCGTCCGCCGGCGTACGTGTACTCGCGGTAATCCACCGTCAGCGGGAAGAAATCGATTCCCTCCCTGGGATCGGGAGACGCCACCGCGGTGGCCAGCACAACGGTCTCGCCCGTTGTCACCAGCGCCGCGCCTGAGGCTTGCTTTGCCATGCGCCCGGTCTCAAACACCAGGCGCTTGCCGCCCGCTAGCTCGACGGCTACTTCATGCTTCGTAGACATATTTGTCCTCTCTTCGTTTGTTCACTTGGGAAACCTGTGTGGGGAATGCGCGCCACGCGCACGCAAAATACCTCTGCGCCCGCCCGGCTGCTCCTTCGAGCCCGCCCGGCGCGCCTGGGTCCGGTATGCCATGTTGTATGGGGACCGTGACCACTGTCCGGTCTGAATGCTTCCGGTTCAACGTCAGCTTTCTTCGGATTACTTGCGGATTCCCAGCTTGCCGATCACGTCGCGATAGCGGTCCGTGTCGTGCGTCTTCAGGTAATCCAGCAGGCGGCGGCGCTTGCTCACCAGCATCAATAGCCCACGCCGCGAGGCATGATCCTTCTTGTGGGTCTTGAAGTGCTCGGTCAGGTCGCTGATCCGCTCGCTCAGAATCGCGATCTGGACCTCCGGTGATCCGGTGTCCGTATCGTGGGTGCGAAAGCGTTTGATCAGGTCGGTTTTCTTTTCAGTCGCCAGCACGGCGTCAGTTACTCCTCACTTTTTCTCTCGTGTCCACTCTTCAGTGTCTACTGAAAGATTAACATGAACGGCTCTGGCGGCAAACCCCATCTTGTGCGCGAAAGCCCTATGCGGCTCAACGGAGTTTCTTTCGCGACAGCCGAATATCAAGTCGTTCGCTGGATTGTCCCTCGATCTGCACCAACTTTGCGTCAGGGTGCTCGGGATTCAGGAGGTAATTCGAGGCTTGGGGAACAATGGCCGAAGGCACCCGCGCAAGTGAACTTTCGCGCGAGGAAAGCCAAGCATCGCCGATCCCGCGCGTGAACTCCAGCTTCTCGCGCCAGTCTGGATTCTCAGACGGATCGAGGAGAGAAACCTTCAGCGAATCTGGCGCGGAAACCTTTAGCAGCGTGAATTCGTCGGGAAAATCTTCTACATCGTACTCCAAGTGGACAAGCGCTTCGAACATCGCGACGGCGGGCGATTCGGCCAAGTAAACGATTCTTTGACCCGCGGTATGCCATCTTGCGCTTGCAACGCGGCCACCCTCGCCGCTCAGGTCAATATAGTTGCTGATTCTCCAATAAAACCCCATAGCAATCTCCAAATCAGACGCGTGCTCACTTGACTGCTTCCTGTCTCTGACTTGGCTGCTACGGATGTCTACTTTTAACGCCTTTGCAGGCGATCACCGCGCAAGCCAGATGGAGGATTCTCTCTTTTTAACGTCTTTGCAGACGACCCTCCTCCACCCTTGAAACAATCTTTTCCAGTAACAACAGTTCCTGTCTGAATTCAGGCAAACATCCCTTCATCGATCTGAATAAGCCACTCCTCGACTTGCCGCCCGCCCAACTCAGTTCGCATCATAGCTAGCGGAGTGCGCTCGTCAAATCGCGTCTTGGGCTTCGACAACCAATGGCGCACTTTTTCCGGATTCCCAAAGACCTTGACTGCGAGATCGTAGAGCCGCACAACCCGCGCAAGCCGGTCCGACTCATCAAGGTTCAACGGCTCTTTGCGTTCCCGGCGATGCTTCAGGGTGCGTGCAGGAATAACAACTTCCAGCAAATCACTCAGTTCAAACCCGGAGCAGGCAGCAAACCTCGCCAGTGCGGAAAGTGGTACCCCATTCTCCACGGCCTTCAAATCGAACTGGAGCACCGGAGATTGCACCGGAATTGAGGTGGTCTCACCCATAAGGACATTATGCCACAATTTCTTAGGCATTTTGTACTATTCTTGCAGGTTATTGAAACTAAAGAACAATTTACGATCCTTTCTCGTCGCAGGGCGCACAGTCCTATTGCGTCTGCGCATCCCGCCAATAGTTCGCCCGCGCCACAATCCGTGCGTCATAATCCTGCGCCGTCCGCACGCGAATCGTGTGCAGCCCCGGAGCCGGGTCCGACGGGCTGAAGGTAATCAGATACCGGTTCCTCGAATCCCTCGCCGCCGTCATCACACGCGCCTCGAACCGTTTGTCAGTGAAGAATGTCGCGTACTCGCCGCCGCTCTCCTCGGCAATCTCCTTCGCCACATTCTTCCTGATCGACTTCAGCGCCATCAGCAGCGGAGCTAGCAGATCGGCCGCGGAAGTCTCCTCATAATTCGTTCGGCTCATGTCGTTCGCAAGCTGCGCCGCGGCGGGCGAATAACTCACGCTCAGCACCAGCACATCGCTCTCGCCAATCTTCTTGATCAAGTCCACCGGCTTCGTATGCTTGCTGCCGTGGTCGCGCTCCTCGCTAATCAGCAGCAGCACGCGCCGATACTCCTTGGGCTGTGTCTCCAGCAGCGTCACCGCGTAATTTACCGTGTCCAGAATCGCCGCCCCGCCGTCGCCCGGCTGCAGTTGCTGCAACTCGGCGTTCACCTGGCCGCCTGCGTGTGTATAGTCCTGGATTAGATGCGGCACGGAGTCGAATCCCACCAGCGCCGCCTCGCTGCGCGGATCCGAAAGAAACAGATCGAGCAACGGCCCCATCTTCGCCAGCTTGTCAAACTCCAGCACGCTCGCCCCGCCCTCCTCCACCGCCACCACCAGCGCCACCGGCGCCGTATCCAGCTCCGGCTGTACCCTGATCTTCTGCGGCACGCCGTTGTCTTCGAGCACAAAGTCGTCCGGCTTTAGGCCGTACAGAATCCCACCTCTCTTTGTCTCCACCAGCGTCGGCACCAGCACTTCGGTCGTCGTCACGCGCAGGTTCGGCCCTTCGGCTTCTTGGCCCGGCATTGGCTTGGGCGGCTCGATAGGGGGCAACTGCTGCGACCGCACCGGCGTCATCGACGCAAACGCCATCGCTGCGATGAACCGAAGAATTCCTCGCATCCTCATAAGTTATGGAATCATTCCCGGGGATTTTGTCGCTGTCGGAAAAATTTCAACACCTCGCCAGCCTCGTTCCCTTGGTCCCTGTTTTTCTACTCCCTATTGGCTACTCCCTATTCCCTGTCTTGTTCGCGCCTCGCGCTCTACTTGGCCGGTCCAGCGCAGGAATTTCAGCAGCTCCCGGCGTTCCGTCCAGAAAAATCCCATCACGCTCTTCGCCGTCAGCGTCTCGGCGCGCTGGCCGGAATACGTCTCCACGCGCCAGCGCAGAAACTCGCTCCGCCACGGAGCCAACCGGTGGCCCCGCGTCGCATTCCACAAGAAACGCAGCGCAGCAAACAAAGAATACCCTCTTGGCTAGAGTATAGTTCCGCTGCCGAACTGCGAACGGGCCGGTAACGGCATTATCCCTGTAGCTTGCTGAACAGACTGTTCAACGGCGAATCGAGTTGCGCGATCACATCTTCCAGAGCCGTCTGCTGCGTCTCCGCCTGCGACAGTTGCGTGGAAATGGTGGGAATGTCGGCCTGCATCAGGTCAGTCTGCGCGGCCATCAGCTGTGTCTTCTCGCTCGTCACTGCGCCCGACGCCGCGCTGATCTGCGTGATGGAGTTGTCAACGGTCACGCGCTGCTGCGAGACGTAATTCAATGCCGTGCTCAGCGCCGCCGTGTCGCTCGCCGCCTGCTGCGCGTTCACCGTGCCGCTCGCGTAGTCGGCCACCAGCGCATTCAGCGCGCCGAACACGCTGTTCGTCCCAGCACCCAGAAAAATCTGATCGCCCGGAACGTTCAACTGGATCTTCTGCCCGTTCGGCAGTTCGAGGTAGTTCACGTTCTCGTCGCCGGCGTAGCTCGTCACCGCCAGCGATGTAGCCGTCGACGTCGAGAACGGCGCCGCGCTTGTCTGTCCCCCAGCAAAAATGTACTGGCCCTGATAA
>JBEKXX010000092.1:0-13506 GCA_049511595.1 Occallatibacter sp.
CACGAGATAATCCGCCGTCAGCGCACCTGCCCGCGTCACGAGCGTCCACTGCGACGTCTCCTCATCCCACCCCGCGGCCTCCACGCTCGCGTTCAACACAACCTCGCCGCCGTGCTCATGCAGATACTGCTCCGCGCCGCCGTACAAGTCGCTAAGCGGCACGGTGCTCATCCCCATGCTGCCCGCCCCAGACGAATTCAGAAACAGCTCGCGGATCACCTTCGCCGCATACGGCAGCGCGATCGCGTCGACGTCGGCGTTCAGCGCGCTTGCAATCACCAGCCGCCAAAATCGTTCGATCGCGCCTTGCGTCTGTCCATTGCGCTTGAGCCACCTGCCAAGCGTCTCGGTTGAATCCGCCGCAACCGGCCGCATCAGTTTCCGAAACGCGTGCACCAGCGCGATCTTGTCCCGGCGCGTGAAAGCCTTCGCCGTGATGAGCCGCGGAAGCGCGTGCAGCGGAGCCGGCAGCCCGAATGGCCCCAGGCGCGACGGCCCCAACAGCGACCGTCGCCCGCCCGGCTCGATCATGGTCATCGAGTCCGTCCAGTGGATCCGCTCCGTCACGCCGATGCGCCGGTAAAACCCGATCAGATTGGTGCAGCAGCCGAAGAGCACGTGCTGGCAGTTGTCGATCACCTCATCCACGCCGGGGTGGCGATAGGAGCTTGCCCGCCCCCCAAGGTAGCCGCGCCGCTCGACCAGCTTCACGCGCAGCCCGGCCTCGGCCAAAGCGCACGCCGCGCTCATGCCGGCCACGCCTCCGCCGACGACGATCGCCGTCTTTTCCTCAACCGGCTGCACTGCGCTCACGATCCCGGCCGTTCCTTGTATATCTTTCCTATCATCGCCGATGAGACGGCGGGACGCGTGCGTAAATGTGCGCTGCACCCGGAGCTCGTTAACATTCGGAAGCGTGGTCATAACCTCTTTTTGGCAAAGGCCCTGCCAGAGGCCGACTTCAGATACTTCTCGAACGCGAAGGCCCTTTTCTCATCCGTGAAGGCGACGTATGTCTGAATCGTCCAGGGTGCGAACTTCGAAGTGTGGGATACCTCGCGTGCATTGTGCTTCCGTAAACGAGCACGTAGATCGCCTGTGACTCCGACATAGTAATGCTCGGGAGCAGAGGTGCTCCGAAGAATATACACGTATGTCATGAATACCTCGGAAGGGACGGCCTTTCAAAAGTAGTTCGAGGACACAGAGCCCGCCTCCGCCCTGTGGGCTCTGGCGTGGCAGCCTTCGCCACGATCTTTCCGTACTGGCCTGCCTAGCCGTAGCCCGCCGTGGCAGCCTTCGCCACGATCTGTCCGTACTGGCCTGCCTAGCCGTAGCCCGCCGTGGCGGGCGAAGGCTGGTGGGCAGTGCAGGGCTCGAACCTGCGACCTCCTGCTTGTAAGGCAGGCGCTCTAACCAACTGAGCTAACCGCCCACTCCACCGCAAACAGGTTGCGGCTCAATGTCATCATACCAGCGTCTTCATGATGCGGAAGGCGTCGTGCAGCCACTTGATAAACTCACTTTGTGGGCGCACTCATTGTCAATGCCGACGATTTCGGGCTAACCTCCGGCGTCAATCGCGCCATCGTCGAACTCCACACCGCCGGCGTCCTAACCAGTACCTCGCTCATGGCGCGCGCCAACGCCACTGAGGAAGCCGTCGATCGCGCCCTCTCCACTCCGACGCTCGACGTCGGCTGCCACGTGGTCCTTGTCGACGGCGAACCCGTGCTGCCCCCGCATCGAATTCCCACGCTCGTCGATCCGCGCACCGGCCACTTTCTGTTGTCGCTCACGTTTTTTTTGGCGCGTCTTTTTGCGGGCCGCATCCGCACCGCGGAGATCGAGGCGGAAGCCGCGGCGCAGATTGCCGTACTCCAGCGCCGCGGCTTGCGTCTTACCCACATTGACACCCATAAGCACACGCACCTCTTTCCCGCTGTTCTCCGCCCCGTCCTTCGTGCCGCGCGCGCCGCGGGGATTCGCGCTATCCGCAATCCCTTCGAGCCCGAATGGGCAGTCCGCGCCACGCATGGCGCTCCCTGGCGGCGTCTAGCCCAGGTAGGCGCTTTGCGCTGGCTAGAGCCCGTTTCCCACCGCGCCCTCGCCAGCGAAGGATTTCATACAACAGATGGCACCATTGCCGTAGCCGGTACCGGATTCCTCGATGCTGCCACCCTTCGTTCCTTACTTCAGAGCCTCCCTTCCGGCACATGGGAACTCGTCACGCACCCCGGCTACAACGACGCCGACCTAGCCCGCGTTCGCACCCGCCTTCGCTCTTCGCGCGACGCCGAGCGCTCTGCACTCTCCGCGCTCCGCGAATTTCCCGCCATCCGCCTCATCTCCTTTGCGGGCCTGTCTGCCGACCCGCTCGACAACCAATACGCTGACTCACCAACCCGCTGACTCTCTGCATCTTCCATTCACTGCCGCGCGTCAAAGGCGTAGCGGCAAATTCAAACGCAAGAAGGGTCCATGCGCATCGGGATCACCTGTTATCCCACCTACGGCGGCTCCGGCGTGGTCGCCACAGAGCTGGGCATCGAACTCTCCAACCTCGGCCACGAGGTCCATTTCATCTCCTATTCGCAGCCCTTCCGGCTCAACGGCCGCGAAGACGGCATCTTTTACCACGAAGTTCCCGTCTCCAGCTATCCGCTCTTTGAGTTCCCCCCGTACGATCTCGCGCTTGCCTCGCGCATGGCTGAAGTGGCCGAATACTACGCTCTCGACCTGCTCCACGTGCACTACGCCATTCCCCACTCCGTCTCGGCGCTCCTTGCCCGCCAGATGCTCGCCACGCGCGGCCGGCGCCTGCCCTTCGTGACCACGCTCCACGGTACCGACATCACTCTTGTCGGCCTCGACCGCAGCTACCTTCCGATCACCCGCCACGCCATCCAGGAGAGCGACGGCGTCACCAGCATTTCCAACTACCTGCGCGAGAAAACCATCGCCGACTTTGACGTTACCCGCCCTATCGAAACCATTACCAACTTCGTGAACTGCGATGTCTACACGCCGATCGCAGACGAAGCTACACGCGCCCGCTGCAGCGCCCATTACGCCGCGCCTGACGAAGCGATCCTCATGCACCTCTCCAACTTCCGGCCCGTCAAGCGCGTCACCGACGTGGTCAAGATCTTCGCCCTTGTCGCGCGCGAGCGCCCCGCCCAGCTCATTCTTGTCGGCGACGGCCCCGACCGCTCCGCAGCCGAGTGGCTCGCCCACGACCTTGGCATCCATGCCCGCATCCACTTCCTCGGCAAGCAGGAGCGCGTCAGCGAACTGCTCGCCCTGGCCGATCTCCTCCTGATGCCCAGCGAGCTCGAATCCTTCGGCCTCGCCGCCCTTGAAGCCATGGCGTGCAAGGTTCCGTCCATCGCAACGCGTGTAGGCGGCGTCCCTGAGCTCATCGACGATGGCGTAACCGGGCTGCTCTTTCCGGTTGGCGATGTCGACGCGATGGCCGCTGGCGCCTTGAGCCTTCTCAACGATCCGACCCGCCTCCACGCCATGCGCGAAGCCGCCCGCAAAACCGCGCAAAAGCGTTTCTGCGCCAACCTTGTCGTCCCCCAATACGTTCGCTTCTACGAACAGACCCTGGGAAAATAAGCGGCCGCGGAGAATCGGAGGACCATCGCGGTTCCATGCGAAAAAACTCAAACCCCACAAAAAAGTTCTTGTCAAAAACAACCTCCGTCAGCATATCCTGCTTCCACTGGAGGTCATCCATGAAGACCAGGAAACTTTTGTGTCTTGTTGCAGTCTGCGCGCCCATGCTGCTGTGGGCCCAGGCTGCCGGCGGCCGCTTCGACGGCATGTGGACCACGTCTTTGGCCTGTGAGGAAAGTGCCCACATGCCTGCCTACAAGTGGACATTCGTGAGCACGATTGCCAACAGCAACTTCCACGGCCAGCACGGCGAGGAGGGAGGACCGGGCTACATGGTCATGGATGGAACGATCGGGCCCGACGGCTCAGCGAAGCTCCATGCCAAGGGCACTGTGCAGAAAGGGAAAGCAGGCATCGTAACCGAACTCAAAGGCAACAAATACGACTACTACGTCGATGCGAAATTCACTGACACGTCGGGCGCCGGCAAGCGCGAGGAAGGCGCTGGGATCCTGGGCCGGCCGTGCAGCTTCGAGTTCACCAAGCAGACGGATACAAACGCCGTCCCGCCGGCGAGCGCGCCGCCCGCGCAATAGTCCTTCGGCCGTTCACATGAAGCGATCGCGTCCCATGGTCCGATTGGCGCGGCCCGGAAGTACGATAGGTCAAGGAGTACGGAGCCATGACCACGCGCCAACGCAAGGTTCACACGCAGCTCGGCCGTGCCGCAATTCAGATCTTCGCCGCCAATGAGCGCGTGAACCAGATTCTCATCGAGCATCTTGACCCTGCCGCCTGGAAAGCCAAACCGCCAGCCGAATCTCCCGGAAAGGTCCGCACCATTGCGGCCATCTTCGCGCACATGCATAATGTCCGCTGCAAGTGGATCAGGCTCACGGCTCCGCATCTGAAGGCGCCGGCGCAACTCGGCCGCGCGCGCTGCACGCCGCGGCAGGCCAGTGCGGCGTTAGCCCACAGCGCAGACCGCTGTGCGGCGATGCTCGCAGCAGCACTGGGCGGTGGTGAGGGCCGCGTGGAAAAGTTTTTGAGAGACGGATGGGCTCGGCCCTGGCCGGTCGGCCCGGAGATGCTCTGCTACATGCTTTCTCACGAAGCCCATCATCGCGGGCAGGTCTGTATGCTCACGCATCAGCTCGGATTCCCGCTGCCGGACAAGATGACCTCCGCGATGTGGAATTGGGAAAAGCTGTGGAAGGACTCCGGATCGCCTCGCGGCCCCGGCTACCAATCTTAAGAAAACACTATAGCGTCCGCTTAAAGAGTGGTGTGGCGATCAGCAGCGTCGCGAAGCCGAATGTGGTCAGAAACAGAAGGTCGGGCCAGATGGCGACCCAGCCGCCGTCTTTGAGAAGAACGGCCTTGAAGCCGTGAATCGCGTAGGTGAAGGGATCGACAACGGACATCGCCTGCATCCACTTGGGGAACGACACTGTGGGATACATTGCGCCTGAGGGATATAACAGGAGTATATTGAGCACGCCGAACATGGCGCGCGGCACGAGCGGGTCGTCGACGCGCACCATGAGCAAGAACATCATGCCATTGAAGGCAATGGAACCGGCGATGATGAGGCTCAACATCTGCAGCATGATCATGGGATGAAAGACAACGCCCAGGCCTGCGATGAGCGATCCGATGACCCCGATCGATAATCCGCTCAGCGTGGCCTTGATGGAGCCGGCGATGTTCAACCCGAAGACCAGCTCTAGCTTGGTGATGGGCGTAACTAGGTAGCCCTCGTGCACGCCGCGCGCCTTGTCGTCGATGTAGAGCATGCCGCCGCCGATCATCACCGAGATATACATCGCCAGCGCCACTGTCATCGGCAGAAGATACTTCAGATAATTCACGTAAGGGTAAAGCTCCACGACCTCGAGCGCGATTTGCTTCGCCAGCCGGTCCTCAACCTGCGGCGCATTCATCGCGTCCACCAGAGACTGCATCTCCGCTTCAAGACTGGCCGAGGTGAACAGGTCGGAGTTGTCCACGACGAGACCGAGCTTGGGCGCGTCTTGCGAGTAGACGCGCCGCGAGTATTGCGCGGGAATAATGACGGCGGCGTCGATTTTTCCCGTGCGAACGTCTTCGCGTGCCTGGACCTCATTGTTGTACTCGATGGTGCTGAAGGTCTTGATATTGGCGGCGACGGCGGCGAACGCCTCTCGCACCTTGACTGCCTGCGGCCCGTGGTCGTAGTCGACCACCGCCACGTGCGTCCCCACGATCTTGCCGCCGAACGCGTTGCCGATGATGACCAACTGCAGGATCGGCATCATCAGCGACATGATCATGAGCGTGGGCGATCGGAAAAACTTTCGCATCTCGCGCTCGATGATGGCGAACATCCTGTTCATGGTTGCGCTCCCGGCCGCGGCGGCATCACGAACACCGGCTTCACCTGCTCGTCGCGCAATTGCCGCCCGGTGTAGTGAATGAATACGTCGTCTAGCGTGGTGTTTTGCACGCTCAGCGAGGTGAGCGTCTCGCCCAAACTCGATGCCAACTCCACAATCTGCATGGTGGTCTTCGATCCCGACGTGGTGAGAACGCGGTAGAACCCTGCCGTTTCAGGTTGCACGGTGGTTACGCCTTCAAGTTTCTTTAGGCGCTCCTCCCACTCTTCCGTCTCACGGTCGAAGTGGACCTCGACGACATTGGCGCCGGCCACGCTGTTCTTCAGCTCCACCGGCGTTCCCAGAGCCATCAACTTGCCGTGGTCCACAATGGCAATCCGGTCACACAGCTTGTCGGCCTCTTCCATGTAGTGCGTGGTGAGCAGCATAGTCAGGTTTCGCGTGCTCTTCAGCTTGTTCAGCATCTCCCACACCGCGATGCGCGATACCGGATCGAGTCCGGTGGTAGGCTCGTCGAGAAAGAAGATACGCGGATTGTGCACCAGCCCGCGCGCGATCTCGAGCCGCCGCCTCATGCCCCCGGAGAGTGTCTTGGTTTGCGCTTCGCGCCACTTGGTCAGGTCTACCGCCTCCAGGACCTCGGCGATGTTCTTTTCCCGCTGTGCGTGCGGCACGCTGTAAAGCTTGGCGTAGATACTCAGGTTCTCCTCGACTGTCAGGTCCTGGTCGCTGGTCAGCGCCTGCGGTATCACGCCAATCACCCGCCGCACATCGTCCGGGTCCTTCGCCACGTCGTAGCCGGCCACAATCGCTTTGCCCGCGGTCACCGGGATCAGCGTGGTCATCATGCGGATCAATGTGCTCTTCCCGGCCCCGTTCGGCCCCAGCAGGCCGAAGATTTCGCCCTCGGACACGCTGAAGTTCACATCCTTCACCGCTTCAAAGTCGCCATAGCGCTTCACGATGTGCTCCACGGCGATGGCAGTCGGCCGCGGCGCGCCATTGCCGTTTGCCGCCAGGCTGTGATTAGGCGGCGCGCTCACTGCTTCACCAACTTGGCTTTGGGAATGTAGACATACGCCGTCATGCCCGGAACAAACTTGTCGCCGGGATTGGGAATCAACAGCTTCAACTGGATGGTCTTGATGTCGCGCTTCATGCTGTTGACGTCGCGCTGTGTGGCAAAGTCGCCCTCCGCCGATTTGGCGATGATCTTTCCATACACCGTGTCTCCGCTGGGCATGACCACGCGTAGCGAATCGCCCAGTTGCACGCTGTCGGCCTGGGTCTCCGGCAAGGGTGCGTACACCCACGTCTGCGTCAGGTCCATGATGGTTACGATCGGTGCTCCTACGGTCACAACTTCACCTTGTCGAGCCGCCCACACATCCACCTTCCCGGCGATCGGAGACAGCACCTGCGCGTAACTCTGCTCTACCCGCGCTTCCTCGGCCAGCGCGCGCGCATTTGCCGCCTCGGCACGCGTCTCGTCCACTGTCCGCGCCGATACTGCCGTCAGCAACTCGTGGGCGCGCGCCTGGCGCAGATTGGCTTGCGCCGCGGAAAGATTGTCGCGCGCCGCGTTCACCGCCGCCTGCGCAGCCTGCAAACTCGTCACAGCTTCGTCGCGGGACTGCTCGCTCATGATCCCCTGCTGCGCCAACGCCACCGTCCGGCTGGTGTCGGCTTGTTGGTGCTCGAAATTGGCCTGGGCCTGCGCCAGCGCAGCCTGTGCGGAGTTCACCTGCGCCTCCGCGCTCACCGTCGCGCTCGTCGTTTCGCCGCGGTTCTGCTGTTCCGTTTCCACCGTCCCGTTCAACTTCGACTTCTCACTCGCCGCCGTGGCCTCTGCGGCCTTCGCCGCTGCCTGCAGATCGTCGCTTTCAATGGTTGCAATCAGCTCGCCTGCCTGTACATCCTGGCCTTCCTCCACCGTCAGCGTCTGAATGCGGCCCGGTATCTTCGAGCTCACCACGACCTCGTTCGCATCTACAGTGCCGACCAATTGCAGATCGCCGCTGCGCTGCGTGGTCGCCAGATACCAGATCAGCGATCCCAATGTCAGCAGTCCCAATAGCAGAAAAACTCGATTTCGCGCGTTCACTTGGCTTTCACCTCAAACCTTTGAAATCTGCGCACTCCGGCATCGGCGTGTCGGCCAGCACGCGCGCCGCAACTTCCGCGCCGTGCCGCCGATCGTGAAAAATCGCCTGACCCAGAAACTCAACCAGCGCCACCCTCCGGGCCTTCAGCACCTCAGGATCGAACGGCTCCATAGGCAGGACAAGCCGCCAAACCGGCGCGCTGAGAAAATAAAAGACGTTACCTCCCAGGGCCGCCAAGACGATCTGCAACCACTCAGCCTCGATGAGCTCGCCCGAAGCGGTTCCTTCACGCACCAGCGACTGAAACATCGCGTGCAGCGGCGCGAAGACTCGCTTGACCAGGATGGGCAGCATTCCTTCCTCGCCCTGATGCAGCCGCATCATCTCCTGCTGCATCAGGCTTTGGAACTCGCGTTGCGTCAAAATCCGGTCAAAATGATCCAAAGCAGCTCGAACAAGCCTCTCGCCGGGACTGGCATGGCGCAGGAAGACGGCCATCGACCGGTCACGAACCCGTGCCGATACCATTTCAAGCGCCGCGGCGTACAGCTTCTCCTTGCTCTCGAAGTAGTAGTAGAGCAGCGCCTTATTGACACCTGCCGCGGCGGCAATCTGCTCCGTCCGCGCTCCCGCCAGGCCATAGGCGGCAAACTCGCTCAGCGCGGCATCGAGAATGCGGGATCGCGTCTCGGCTGAACGCTCGGCTTGCGCTTCCGTTGTTGGGTGTACGGCCATAATTAACTAACTGGTTAGTAAATTACTCTACAAATGACTCCGAACACAAGCCTCCTTCCCAGGATTTCTTGTCTATGCCTGTAACTTACAGATTCTTTAATCCACTAGATTCTTTTACCTGTGGGGGCGCCTGGCATACATAACTCGTTCCACGATCTGCCGCATTCTGGAGCTAGCTGCTAGAAGCTGTCCTTTAGTGCGCCAATAAATACACCCCAACGCACACCAGAACCGCCGCAGCCCATCTACTCCGATCGACATTCTCTTTGAGAAAGATTTTACCGGCGATGGCGTTGGTGACGAGGGGGACCGAGGCGGCGGCTGGACCGACAAGGCTCAATTTGAGGTGATTCAAGGCGAAGAGTAGCGAGAAAAAAGCCAGTGCGAGAAAGAATACTCCGGCGAAGAAGAGAGGGCAGGTGAGCACGGCGCGAATGGCGCCTTTCAGGCCAGAGTGAGCGCGAATGACGTCAAGATCGCCGATGGACTTCATGGCCGCAGCAGTGAGGATTTCGCCGGCGGTCGATGTGAGAATTACGGCGGCAATCATGGCGGCTGCGAGCCAGGGGTTAGGAGCGGTGGCGAGAGGCGTGGTAGGGAGCGCGATGGTCATCGCGGCTGAACCTCCGATGCGGCCGGTTCTTCATATGGGGCCGTGTCTTCGGCGGGGGCCTGATGCTGGGTAAGGGAAGGCCCCTGCGCAACAAAAGTGACGCCGAGAGTGATGAGAACGATGCCGGCCCAGCGCTCGAGAGAAATGGCCTCGTGCAGCCAGAATTTGGCGAGAAGCGCGATGATGACGTTGCCGAAGGCTGTAGCGGGACGAACGAATGTAAGATCGGCCCAGGAGAGCGCAGTAAGATAGCACGCGAAGAATGCGATGAGGAGGGCGATGCCGGCGGCGATCCAGGGCGTGAAGACAGCAGCGATGAGGGCGCCGGGGTGGGCGAGCGAGATGGAGGGCATCGCGGTCATGCCGCGCGAGAGGCAACTGTCGCCCAAAGGAGCACAAACGGCAACGAGGGCTAGGATCAAGTATTGGCGCGGCGAGAGAGTGTGGTGGGACATGGAGTCTTTGCGTTCGATGAAACCGCCGCGGTTGAGGTGTCAGGGGCCTGGGAGTTTTCCGTCCTGACCTGTAAAACAAAGCCTTGGCAAGGAGCAACACGCCCTGCGAAAGCAATCGCATACCCTTCGACTTTGTCCGCTGAAACAGACTTCGCTCAGCGCAGCAGTTCGTTCTATGAACGAACTGCGAATCCACGACGCTCGCTACGCTCCGGCTCCAACGGGGGCAATCGGCTCAGCCCTTTGGCTGCGCGCAGCCTTGACCATCTTGTTGCGCTGCGCACGCAACTTGAGAAACGATCTGGCCTCGACGTAGAGCCGGGGCAGGTCGCGATTCACAATGGCCTTCCACACCACGCGGAAGGCGGCCTTGGGGCGGAAGTAGTACTCGTCGTAAAAGCGGTGGACCATTTCGAGCACGTAATCGGTGGGCAGGCCGGGGTACTCGATGTGCGCCATCTGGTGGCCGCCGCCGTCCTGCATGGTGTTGTTGGTGATAAAGCCGTTCAGGGCGGCGTACTCGTAAAATTCGGTGCCGGGGTAGGCGTGGGCGATGGAAACCTGAATGGTTTCGCAGTCCAGGGTCTTGGCGAAGTTGATGGTATTGCGGATGGACTGCCTGGTTTCGCCCGGCAGACCGAGGATGAAGTCGCCGTGGACGGTGAGGCCGAGATCGTGGCAGTCTTTGGCGAACTGGCGGGCGCGTTCGACTGTGGCGCCCTTTTTGATGTTCTTGAGGATCTGCGGGTCGCCGGATTCGAAGCCGACGATGAGCAGACGGCACCCGGCCTCGCGCATGGCCTTCAGCGTCTCGCGATCGGTGGTGACGCGCGATGTGCAGCTCCAGGTGAGGCCCAAGGGCTTCAGCTTTTCGCAGAGCTCGACGGTACGCTGCTTCTGGATGTTGAAGGTGTCGTCGTCGAAAAAGAACTCCTTCACCTCAGGGAAGTTCTCCTTGGCCCACTTCATCTCGGCGGCCACATCGTCCGTGGAGCGCTTGCGCCAGGCGTGACCGCTGAGCGTCTGCGGCCACAGGCAGAAGGTGCACTGGGCAGGGCAGCCCCGCGTGGAGTAAAGCGCGATGTAGGGGTGAAGCAGAAAGGGAACGTTGTAGCGCGTGACATCGAGATCGCGCTTGTAGATCTTGGTGGCCCAGGGCATGGCATCGAGGTTTTCGTTCTGCGGGCGGTCGGGATTGTGGACGATCAGGCCGTCCTTCTTGTAGCTGACGCCAAGGATTTCGTTGAGCGGCTTGCCCTGCGCGTACTCGACGACCGAAAACTCGAACTCGCGGCGGCAAATAAAGTCGAGGGCGGGGCACTCGTTCAGGGCGCGCTCGGGATCGGTAGTGACCGGCGGGCCGACGAAGGCGATGCGGATCGACGGGTGGGCCGCTTTGATGGCTTCGGCGAGGTGCTGGTCACTTGCCCACCCGACCGTGGAGGTGAAGAGCACCAGGAATTCGTAATCTTTGCAGATGTCGATCGTCTGCTGGGCGGAAACATGGTGAGGCGGGGCGTCGAGCAGCCGCGACCCCTCGAGCAAGCCGGCGGGATAGGTGAGCCAGACGGGGTACCAGTAGGACTCGATCTCGCGCGTGGCGGGCCAGCGCGAACTGGCGCCGCCGTCGAATTTCTCGAAAGAAGGAGGGTTGAGGAAGAGTGTTTTCAAGGGCATCGGCATCTCCTTCATTCTACCATCCATGCTGTTTTGTTAGACGGATTTGCCCTGAAACATGGGATCGGCGAGGCGCCCGAGAGTGCAGGAGAGATGGTGTCCGTAAGCTGTGCGGAATCAACGCGGCTTTAGATGTTACGGCAGCACCTGGTGCGCTGTGGAGGGGTTGTTTCTGTGATACCCGGCCGCAATTACTTGGCGTGGAGCTCGTTGAGCCAGTCCTGCATGTGACCGAGAGCGCGCAGGAGGTTGAGGCGGGCCTTGCTGAGGTCAAGTCCAGCTTCGGTGGCATCCACGTATTTCTGGCGCTCGTCGATGCGGGCCTCCTGCTCGGTTGTGGGCGAGAGCTGGGGCGGGGCGCCGGGCGTGTTGGTGGCGCCGTTGCCCAGCTCGAGTTGCGCGAGGACGCTCTTCAACTGCTCCGACGCGATCTGCTGCTTGAGGCTGGCGACTTCAGCCTGCGCATCGAGCTCGCGAAGACTTGAAGTGAGCTGGCTGATCTGAATGTCGTTCTGTTCCTGTGCCTGCTCGGCCTCCACCTTGGCGCGGAGGGCTTCCGCCGCGGAGACCTTGGCCTTTGCGCGAACGGCAAAGTCGAAGAAGGGAACGGTAATCTGGAGACCGAAACTGACGTTGTTAGGCGTGAAGTTGTTGTAATAGGTACTGTAACTGTTCAGCTCGTTGGAGTCGTAGTTGTAGACGGCTCCGAATCCGATCGAAGGCCGGCGCCACGCCAGATCGGCCCCTTTTGCCTCCAGCAGCTTGGAACGCGCGAGGACATTCGCGGATTGAATGCCGGGAATGGGCCGTGGCGCTTCGCTGGCGGAGACGGCAGGAATCTCGGGAATGCTGGCGTGATCGGGCACAATGGAGCCAACGGGCAGACCGGTGAACGTCGCAAGTTGCTTGGCAAGGGTGGCGGATCGAGTTTCAAGGTGCAGGCGACTCAACTTGAGCTTCGCCGCCGTCAACTTCGCTTGCAGAAGGGCGCTGAGAGGATCGACCCCGGCTTCAGTGCGCTGCTGCTCGATGGCGACAAGGCGGACAGCATCCTGTTCCTGTTCGCGGACACCTTCGAGTTCGCTGTCAACGGCGTCCATCTCAATGTAGGCCGTGGAGGCGTCGAGAGCAACCTGCTCCTCTGCATCCTTGAGATTCAGGTTGGCGGCCTCCACGCCGGCTCGTGCAGCCTTGGTGTACTGGCGCTGCGAGAAGCTGAGAACTAGCGACTGCATCGTAGCGCTTCCGACAGAGGGCTGGCCGGTTGGGAAGCCGTGAGAGTATCCGATTTGGGATCCGATGGCAAAGTTGGGGATATACGCGTCTTCAGTCTGGTCGAGGGCGGCCTGAGCCTTTTGAAGGTCGGCGTTGGCGAGCTTCACGGCACTCGAATTTTGCTGGGCCAGCTCGACCACGGAAGTCAGCGAGACCTGTGCCTGAGCGAGTGCCGGCGCGCAGGCGAGCGCCAATACGGCCACGCCGGGCGCCATGAATACGAGCGGTTTTTGTCGCAGCTTCACACCCATTTTTCGCATCATTGATTCAGGCCTGTGCCGGATTAAACTCTTGCGCCATTTGGGCGGCGATTGCCAGCTCGGCCTTTGCGCCCGCGGCATCGCCGAGCTGCTGTTTCAGGCGCGAAAGTCGAATGTGGGCGATGAATGCCGGAGCTTCCTCTGAGGTGGACGAACTCGAAAGATAATTCTCCAGCATCTGCGCCGCGAGCGACGGATTTCGATTCGACGCAATGAGCACTCCGGCTCCGTCATAAAGGGCGACGCCCGAATTAGGGTTCTTGGCGGCCGCAGCGACGCAATTCTGGATGGCCGCATCCAGATCGGACCACCGCTGGCGGCCACGGTAGAAATTGGCGAGCACAGACCAAAGGTCTGCAGGCGCAGGACTGGCAACAATCGCTTGTCGGT
>JBEKXX010000093.1:0-13475 GCA_049511595.1 Occallatibacter sp.
ACCAGGAAGCGTGTCCTTGATCCGCTCCCACTGCCCTTCGCTCAACTCATATCGACTCGACATGCTACAAGTGCAACAAATCAAACACCCGCTGCAAAGTCTATATGTGGATACCGCCTAGAGCATTTTTCCCGATGGTTTATAGGAATTCCAAACCGCCCAGTTGGCGCGAACACCGGTGAGCGGCAGCCTCCAACACAGTCGGCACTTTACGCGATTGGGAGATATGCCTTAAATCCGCCTGTTCTGCTATCCTCTAGGCGTCGGCCCGCTCAGTTCTGTAAGAGGAGTCAAGTGCCAAGCCGCAAAGAGATCCAGTGGTCGCAACTGAAGGTGGGGGCCTTGGTGCTGGCCGCCCTCGCCATTCTGATCGGACTCATGTTTCTCATGACCGGCGCTTCTGGCGGGCTATTCGCTCACAGAATTGTGCTACGCTGTTACTTCCCCAATGCCGGCGGGCTGAAGGATGGCGCCGTCGTGTCGCTCGAAGGCGTCACCATTGGCAATGTCATGCACATGCGTGTGGTCCCTGAGCGAAATCCCAATCCCGTCGAAGTGACCATGGAGGTGGGCGAGAAGTATCTGTACGATCTGCACACCGATTCGGAGGCCTCCATTCAGGCGGCAGGCGTTCTGGGCGACAGCTTCGTCGATATCGACTCCACCCACGCCACGGGCCCGCAGCCGGCCAACAATGCAGAGCTCCTTTCGTCCGGTGCGCCGACCATTCAGTCGGTCATCAGTAGCAGCCAGGTCTCGATTGAAGAGATTCATGAGTTGGTGCACAAGATCGAGATCCTGATTGACACACTGAACACTAAGCGCGGCACGGCGGGCGAACTCATTAACGATCCCTTACTGGCCAGGAAGTTCGTCTCCATCGCCACCAACCTGGAGACGGTGACCAATGCCATCGCCCAGGGAAAAGGAACACTGGGCCAACTCGTCAACGACAACACGCTGTATACCAAGCTAAACTCGGCCGCCGATCACCTGAACTCGATCACTGCCGATCTCGATGCTGGCAAAGGGACCGCCGGCAAGCTGCTGAAGGACGAGACGCTCTACAACAACCTGAACGCCGCGGCTTCGAATATCAACCAGTTGGTGACGCAGATCAACTCCGGCAATGGCGCTCTGGGCAAGCTGACTAAGGATCCCGCTCTCGCCGCCAAGTTGGACGACGCCGTGACCAACCTGGACAACATTCTCAAGAGCATCAGTGCGGGCCAGGGCACCGCAGGCCAATTGGTGCAGAATCGCGCGCTCTACGATCACCTGGACCAGACTGCGGACCAGGCGCAGCAACTCATCAAGGGCATGCGCGATAACCCGAAGAAGTATCTAGTCATCCAGATGAAGTTGTTCTAACGCCAGGCGCCGCGTGAGAATCAGGCGCGCGGCTCGCAGGATTGCTGCGCCGTCAGGTTGCAGATGCGCGAACCGCCGGCCCCCGAAAGACACTCCAAAACTCAAGGAACGCCCTCAAACGCACCACCTGGCAGTAGTCGTTGGCGACCAGATAGATGAAGGTAGCAGCAGCCAACGCCGCGCGCAACGCGCCGGTCCCCAACTCGTCGCTGAACGGAACCGGCGCCGCGGTGAAGACCAAAGCCAGCACAAGCAGCGCGAGCTTGACGATGCCGAGGACGAGATTGATCTCAACAAGCTTGCCGGTGAAGGGCTTGCCAAGGCGCAGGCTCCGGCCCAGAGCGGAGAGCGTCGAACGCCGCTCCAGCAGGGCCACGAGCGGCGCGATGGTGAATACCCAACTGACCAACGCGAACGCAGTGAAGAATCCCAATGCAAGAAAGATTGCCCAAATGCAGTAACCGACGAGGTTTGGCTCGCTGCCCGCGGTGACGTAAGTGGCCGAAACCCACTGCATGCAGCCGAGCCAGCACCGGAGCGTGACGCCCAACAGCACCAACCTCGCGGCCTGCATCGCGATCATAGGGATGGGGCGAAACGGCGCACGCGGCTCCATGCGGATGAGGAGGAGGTTGCGGCCCAGACCGGAAACGATGACCCAGGCCAACGCGGCTGCAGGCAGCATCCAGCGCAGCAAGGCCAGCAGATGCGGCTGGTAAAACGCGCACACTTTGGCAAGCTCTACGGCGCCGATCCATGGGTTCTGCGTGTTGATAGAGCTGACGCCGGAGGATTCCATGGGGAATTCGGCGAGAAGCTGTTGGCCCTGCTGCAAGCATACGAGCAGAAACGGAATCCCGAAGAGCCAGCGCCAGGCAATCTCGATGGCAAGCAGCGAGGGCCGCCGGAAGGCGGCGCTCATGTGCCCGACCAGCAACTGCGTGCCGCGCACCGGCGTGTTGGGAAGAAGATCGGCCATGACGCCAGACCTCACTTCACGACCAGGTTGACGGCGCGGCCCGGCACCACAATTACCTTGGCGACGGACTTGCCCGCGGTGCGGGCGCGCACTTTTTCATCGGCCAGAGCGGCAGCTTCCATCGTTTTGGAGTCGGCTCCGGCTACGACTCGAACGACAGCTGCAAGCTTGCCGTTAATCTGGACAGGAATCTCGATCTCGTCTTCCTTGGCAAGTCCCGGGTCGCTCTTGGGCCAGGGCGCGCGCAAGATTGCTCCTTCTCCGCCGAGCTGTTCCCACAACTCGGCCGCAATGAACGGCGCGAATGGCGCAAGGAGCAAGACGAGGTTGGTCAGCAGCTCGCGCACGACCTGAGCGGGAACTTCGCCCGCGGCCATTTGCGCATCGGCGTCCTGCAACTCGTTTACGAGTTCCATGATGGCCGCCACGCAGGTGTTGAAGTGCCAGCGGCCTTCGAAGTCAAGCGTAATCCTGGCAATGGTCTGGTGCAGCTTGCGCTCAAGCCTTTGCGCAAGGGCTCCGGCACTCCGCACCTCGGCGTCTTGGAGGGGAGTAGATGCACTGCGAGGGGCGGCGGAACGCGCTACCGGCGCATATTTCGTCACCAGCCGCCAGACGCGCGCCAAAAAGCGGCTGACGCCGGCGACTCCGTCTTCCTGCCAGTCCAGATCGCGGTCGGGCGGCGCAGCGAAGAGCGAATACATGCGTGTGGCGTCGGCCCCGTAGCGAGCCACCATGTCGTCAGGCGAAACCACGTTGCCCTTCGACTTGGACATCTTCGCTCCGTCTTTAATGACCATGCCCTGCGTGAAGAGGCGGCGTGCCGGCTCATCGTTCTTCACCAGGCCCAGGTCGCGCATCACCTTGGTCCAAAAGCGCGAATAAATCAGGTGCAGAATGGCGTGCTCCACGCCGCCGATATATTGGTCGATGGGAAACCAGTACTGCGCCTTGGCCGGTTCAAACGGCGCCTTTGTGTTGTGCGCGTCGGTGTAACGGTAGAAGTACCAGCTCGAATCGACGAAGGTGTCCATCGTATCGGTTTCGCGGCGCGCCGGCCCGCCGCATTTAGGACACGTGGTGTTCACAAACTCCGGCACGCGCCCGAGTGGCGAGCCGCCCTGTTGCGTGATTTCGATTTGCTCGGGCAGGATCACCGGCAACTGCTCGTCGGGCACAGGCGCCAAGCCGTCGCGCTCGCAGTGAATCATGGGAATCGGCGTGCCCCAGTAGCGCTGCCGGCTTACGCCCCAATCCTTCAACCGGTACGTGACCGCGGCATTCCCAAACTTGCCGCGCTCGGCGGCCTCCTGCAAGCGCATCTGCGCTTCGCTGCAGGTCAGCCCGTCGTATTCGCCCGAGTTCACTAGTACGCCATCTTCCGACAGGAACGGCAGCGCTTCAGGATCCTCGGTCTCAAAGGCCGGCCGAATCACTCGGCGAATCTCAATGCCGTACTTGGTAGCTAACTCAAAGTCGCGCTCGTCGTGCGCCGGCACGCTCATAATGGCGCCGGTGCCGTAGTCCATCAGGATGTAATTCGCCACCCAGATGGGCACGCGCTCGCCGTTATACGGATTGATGGCGAAGCAGCCGGCGGGCACGCCGTGCTTCTCGATCGCGCCCACGTCGCCGGCTTCTCTGGCCTTCTTCTGCTCCTCAAGAAGGCCCGCAACCTTTGCCTTGAGGCCCGGATCGGCAGCGCAAAAAGCTGCAACCAGCGGATGCCCCGGCGCCAACTGGACGCTTGTAGCGCCAAATATCGTGTCCACGCGCGTTGTGAAAACGCGAATGCGCTGTTTTTCCGATCCCTGATCCCTGGCCCCTGATCCCTGTCTCTCTGTTCCCTGGTTGATTTCTTCCAGGAAAAAATCAACCTCTGTTCCTTCGCTGCGGCCGATCCAGTTACGCTGCATGGTGCGCACTTTTTCAGGCCAGCCATCGAGCTTGTCCAGGCCGTCGAGCAGTTCCCGCGCATAGGCTGTGGTGCGCAGGAACCACTGCTCCAGGTCGCGCTGCTCGACCCTGGTGTCTTCGTGCCGCCAGCAGCAGCCGTCGATGACCTGCTCGTTGGCGAGAACTGTAGCGCACTCCGGGCACCAGTTCACTTTGCTCTTCTTGCGGTAGACCAGTCCCCTCTCGTACATGCGCAGGAAGAACCACTGGTTCCAGCGGTAGTACTCGGGCAGGCAGGTCGTAATTTCGGTGGCCCAGTCGTAGGCGTAGCCAAGGCGCTGCATCTGCCGCTTCATGGCGGCGATGTTGTCCAGGGTCCACTCGCGCGGCGGCGTGTTGTTTTTGAGCGCGGCGTTTTCGGCCGGGAGTCCGAATGCGTCCCAGCCCATGGGGTGCAAGACGTTGTAACCGCGCATCCACATCTGGCGGGCCAGCGCATCGCCGATGGCGTAATTGCGCACGTGGCCCATGTGGAGCTGGCCGCTGGGATAGGGCAGCATCTCCAGCACGTAATATTTGGGCATGTTGCTTGTAGCCGGTTCAGCGGCGTAAATCTTAGGGTCGGCGGCCCAGCGTTGCTGCCATTTTTGCTCGATCGCCGCCGGATCGTAACGATTTTCTTTCTCTTCGGCCATCACTTTTCAGTGTAAACGGGACGAGCGCGTCATCTTCCCGGCCGTTTCACCAGACTCTTAAGCGCCCGCACATTCCGCTCCTCGTCGCCGGGCTCGTCCACCGGAGTCTCCGCGATAAACGCGCAGTGGTCGAAGCGGGGATCGTTCAAGAGGCGGCGGAAAGGCTCAAGGCCCATGGTTCCCTGCCCGATGTGCTCGTGCCGGTCGAGCTTCGACCCGCAAGCCGCCTTGGCGTCGTTGCAGTGCCACACGCGGACGGCCTCGAAGCCGACCGTCGCCGCGGCCTGCTTCATCGTCTCCGCATAGCCATCGGCGCTCACCAGGTCGTAGCCGGCCACATGCGTGTGGCAGGTGTCGAGACAGACGGCCACGGGCGCGTGGCTCTTCAGGCGCTCCACCAGTTCCGCCACCTGCTCAAAGCTGCCGCCCAGCGAGAACTGCGCCCCAGCCGTGTTCTCAATAAGGATGTGGAACGGGGTGCTCTGCCATGGCAGCCCGTCGATCGCCCGCTCGATGGAGCCCGCCGCAAGCCTCAGGCCCTCGTCGCGCGTGAGTCCCTTCCACGAGCCCGGATGCAGAACGAGGTACTCGGCGCCGAGAACAAGCGCCCGCTCGATCTCGCCGCGAAAGCCGGCCACGCTCTTCTCGCGAATTTCCTCGGATTGGCTGCAAATGTTGATCAGGTAGCCGGTGTGGATGACCAATGGGCCGACGTCGAGCTTGGCGCGCAGCTCGCGCATCCGTTCGCCTTGCTTCGGGTCGACTTTCGGCGCACGCCACATGCGCGGGCTTGCGGAAAAGATCTGGAAGGTGTTGGCGCCGATCTCCCGCGCGCGCTCAACTGCATTAGAGGCCCCGCCCGCCGTTCCCAGATGCACGCCGATCCGCTTGGTCATGGGGACAGTCTACAGGGGCGGATCCCTTGCCTCTATGGCGTTCTATGCCGCTTCGACGTAAAGCCGCTTGCCCAGCGCGCGAAGGGCTAGGTCGATGCGGTCGATTTTGGTGGGATGACGCAGGTTCGTCAGGCGGTTCACTTCCTGTTTGGTCGTGCCCAGTCGCCGCGCCAGATCGATGGGGCGGACCTTTTGACGGATCATCTCGTTCAGGAGAAGAACCTTCGCCGCCACGCTCGGCGACAGCTCAACCAGCGCCTGGCCCCGCTTGGGCTTCGACGGCATGGGAACCGGGCGCATGTCGTCGAAATAAAACTCCATCGACAACTCGAGAGCTTCCTTGGCCATCTCGAGAGCATGGGCGCGATTGTTGCCAAAGGTGTGCGCCTCCGGAATGTCGGGAAAACTGACCGTAATGAACTTGCCGTCTTTGTAGAGCTTCGCCGGGTAACCTTGCATCTCACTCACCCCTTTCTTTTCTTGAGACCGAGCTGCTTCTTAATGTCTTCGACAAGCCCCTTGGGAAGATCTTTGCCGTGCATGGGCAAGATCGACTGCCTTCCACCAAAGAATATTTTCAGGTGGCCGCCCTCCTGCGATCCAAAGGCCACACCCTGCTTCGCCAGCCAGCGTTTGAATTCCGAGCTCTTCACGGTCGATTTAAGAGTACACACTTTTGTTTACCGGTGCAAGGCCCTCTGATCGCAATCCGTGTTTCGAACACGTCGTTGTCGGCGCGGAGGCCTCACCCGCCGGTTTCCGCTGCCGCAACATTTTATTTCGATTGACTGAACTATGCCAATGGCATACTACTTAGGGGGACGCGATGAGCAAATTATTCGAAGAGATGGCACAGGGAACGGCGGAAGCCCGCGCGTACATGGAGGGGAAACGCAAGGGATACAAGGTCACGCTGCCTGAGACCGTCGACGTACGTGGCATCCGCAAGCGCCTGCGCCTCAGCCAGGAGCGCTTCGCCGATCGATTTGGTTTGTCGGTGGATGCCGTTCGTCATTGGGAGTCCGGCCACCGCCAGCCGGAAGCCGCCGCGCGGGCGCTTCTTACCCTCATTGCAGCAGACCCGCAATTTGTGATGCGCACTCTGGCTAAGAGTGCGTGATTCTGTGACAAGAGGACGGGGCTTCCTGGATTTGTGCGGAGTGACATTCTTTCCTACCCTAACAAGTTAGGGTTGGGCACTCGGTCTGCCACGCCTTTCATACCTCCCGCTCACACTGCAATTTACCCTCCTCGTCTCGCCAAACCTTGAACCAGACGAAGGAAGCGGGCATATCCTTGGCGGTAATTCTGATCTGTAGTCGGTTATTTCCCGTGTAGGGAACCGAGCTATGAATCCCATGCTGTACATGAATCACATCAAATTCCGTGTTCCCTTCCAGGGCTGAAATGAAATCGATTTTCCGAACCTCTTCAGGATTGAGAGTAAATTCACGCTTCTGGTCTTGTGGTTGTATGGGATCATCATGCCGTAGATGTAGAGGAATTGGCAGAAACTCCCAAGCAGGCATCTGGGGAAATACTTCGCTTAACTGGACGCTCACGCCCTCAACTGTAGTCCCCTCGCTCCGATTAACAATCTCAATCTCATAGGCATTTGCGCGGTGATACGCCCTAGGATCACCTCTTTCTATGATCCAATCCCGCCATCGTATTTGCGCTATTTCGATTTTCGGTTGTATCCGTGTGAACAAGTCGCGCCATAACTGGTAACCGGCAAGAAAAACAATCGTGGCCAGCACATAACCCAACGTCCGCCACGACGGGGACCAATAGAGCGTCGCGATACCGAATGGAATGCCGATCAAGGTAGCCCCCCACACCACTTCCCATGCGTGGTCCTTAACATCGGCAAAGTAGTCGAAGATGTACGCCCATCCCGTCCAAAAGACGCGGGTAGCTTTCCAAAATCTACGCATATCTCTCCCCGCTCGGATGATACCTCCGAGGCGCAGAAGTGCGAGACACCTTACTTTCTGGGATACCTACCGAGACAATAATTCTTCGCCATATGTTCTCTCCTCTGTTAAAATCCCACCATAGACTTCCAGCTCGTCACCACCTACAAGCCCAACGTCAGCCAGCCGCAAGCGTGCGCTGTCAACCCCCTCGCCCGCTCCCTTCATCCGCAACCCGCTGAAAACACGCACCAAAAGCATTCCGGTCGTTTTGCAGATCATTTATTCCTTCGGGCGCACAATGTACCCATGATGAAACCCGCTACCGGAATCGCTCCCTCACCGCGTTTTACTGACTTTCTGACCACTGACCACTGCCCACTGTCATACCCCCTACCCCCTACCCCCCTATACCCGGATGGGGTATCAAAACGGCACATTTCTAGATATAAGTCGTTCAGAATCAATAGTGGCATTACTCGAAACGCCCAAAATCGCGGCGCCAAAAAGCGATTTTTGTCGCCAAACGTCGTCAAACGTACCTTCGCTGCATTTTCGCTCCTGCCGTATAATCCTTCCATGGACTTCCAGCTCGTCACCACCTACAAGCCCAAAGGCGATCAGCCGCGGGCGATTGACCAGATTCTTGAGGGATTGGCGGCGGGCGAAAAGCACCAGGTGCTGCTGGGCGTGACGGGATCGGGTAAGACCTTCACGATGGCCAAGGTCATCGAGCAGTCCAACCGGCCGGCGCTGATCCTGGCGCACAATAAGACGCTGGCCGCGCAGCTTTATCACGAGTTCAAGCAGTTCTTCCCGTCGAATGCGGTCGAATATTTCGTCAGCTACTACGACTACTACCAGCCCGAAGCCTACATTCCCGCCGGCGACCTCTACATCGAGAAGGAAGCCACGATCAACGAGGAGTTGGACAAGCTGCGCCTCTCGGCCACGCGCTCGCTCTTCGAGCGCAGAGACTCCATCATAGTCAGCTCGGTCAGTTGCATCTACGGACTCGGCGATCCCGATGCTTACTTCGGTATGTTGCTGCTGCTCGAGAAGGGCCAGCGCATCAGCCGCAAAGACATCACGCGGCGGTTGGTCGAGATCCTCTACGAGCGCAACGACTCGGACTTCCGCCGCGGCACGTTCCGCGTGCGTGGCGATGTGATCGAGGTCTTCCCCACTTACGACGAAAGCGCCTACCGTATCGAACTCTTCGGCGACGAGATTGAGTCGCTGGCGCAGATTGACCCTTTGTTCGGCACAGTCAAGCAAAAATATTCGCGGCTGCCCATCTATCCCAAAAGCCACTACGTGGTGCAGCCGGAGCGCAAGGCTGAGGCCATCGAATCCATCCTTCGGGAGTTGAACGAGTGGGTGGCGCACCTGGAGTCGGAGGGCCGCATGGTCGAGGCGCAGCGCGTCCATCAGCGCACGCGCTTCGATCTGGAGATGATCAAGTCGATGGGCTATTGCCACGGCATCGAGAACTACTCGCGGCATTTCAGCGGGCGGCTGCCGGGCGAGGCGCCGCCCACGCTGCTCGACTACTTCCCGCGCGACTACCTGCTCTTCGTGGACGAGAGCCACGCCACCATTCCGCAGGTGCACGGCATGTGGCACGGCGACCGCAGCCGCAAACAGACGCTGGTCGACTACGGATTCCGCCTGCCCTCGGCCTTGGACAACCGGCCGCTCAACTTCGAGGAGTTTGAAACCAGAGTGAACCAGGCGATCTACGTCTCGGCCACGCCGGGTCCCTACGAGCTGACCCGCGCCAGCGGGGTGGTCATCGAGCAGGTCATCCGGCCAACGGGGCTTGTGGATCCCGAGGTGGAGATTCGACCCGTGAAGGGCCAGATCGACGATCTGCTCGCGGAGATTCGCGACCGCGCAAAACGCAGCGAGCGCGTGCTGGTGACCACTCTGACCAAGCGCATGGCCGAGGACCTGGCCGGCTACTACACCGAGGTGGGCGTGCGCTGCCGCTACATGCACTCCGAGATCGAAACCCTGGAGCGCGTGAAGCTGCTGGCCGGTCTGCGCAAGGGCGAGTTCGACGTGCTGATCGGCATCAATCTGCTGCGCGAGGGGCTCGATCTTCCCGAGGTGTCTCTGGTGGCGATTCTCGACGCGGACAAGGAGGGTTTTCTGCGCTCTGCAGGTTCGCTGATCCAGACCATGGGGCGGGCGGCGCGGCACGTCGAGGGCCGCGCCATCCTCTACGCGGATAAGATGACGGATTCGATGCGGCGGGCCATTGACGAGACCGATCGCCGCCGCGCTATCCAGCGCGCCTTCAACGAGGAGAACGGCATTACGCCGCAGTCCATCATCAGCCAGGTGGAGATGGGTCTGGCGCACATCCTCAAGGCCGAGTACGGCGAAGTGGCCGAGGAAGAAACAGCCGGATTGCCGGAGTTCAATACGCAGGAGGAACTCGACGCCTACATTGCGAAGCTTGAGACAGACATGCGGGAGGCGGCCAAAAAGTTCGAGTTCGAGAAGGCCGCCCGCCTGCGCGACAGCATCAAGGAGCTGCGCGACAAGGAGTTTCTTTTCGGGTAACCCCGGAAGGTGGACGCGCAAGCAACCGCAGGCGCACGGTCACCATCCTAGCTATCGAGATAGTAAATAAACCCGGCGGTTTCATGCAGGCTGAGCGCGCCACCCAGGGCTAATGGCAACCATTCTCATCGTGGACGACGATCCCCTCCAGGCATCTTTGATGATGTCGCTTCTGGGACGGCAATTCGGCAATGTGTGCCGCGTGAACGATGCCGCCGAGGCGTTGTGCCTGGTTGAACAACCCGAGTTCGCGGGCAAACTCGGCCTGGTCATCTCCAGGCATCACCCGCCCGGAATTGGCGGGCCGGCGTTTGTGGCCGAATTGCGTGCGCGGATGCCCGATTTACCTGTCCTGGTTCTGGGCGCAGACAGCGCCATACCCTCCGGCTATACCGATGAGAATGTCGTCTACCTTCCCCGATCCATCGGCGGTCAAAAAATGATAGCTGTCACAAGCCAGATGCTTGCGCACCACAAAAATGCTGTGGCCTGAACGGCATCGCGCATTTGGCTGCTCTCTCCACCTTTAGTGTGAGCCAAATCACACTCCGAGCCTCTATCATGGGTAGACAATACCTTCGTTGGGGAGGTCTCCGCTTCCCTTTCGCGCGTGCGAAAATCATTTTGGAGTCTTCATGGCCGCATTCGGCAGTTTTTGTCTCCTTATCGCTTTAGCTCTGGCCGCCTACAATCTACTCGCGGGATCGGTGGCGTTGCGGCTGATTGCCACCGGCCAGCCGGTCCGCATCTCTCCAGAGCGGCTGGCCGACACCGCGCGACGGGCCGGGATCGCTGGGTTTATTGCTGTAAGCGGAGCAGCGTTTGCGCTCGTCTGGGCGGCCTTTACCAACGATTTCTCCATCACTTACATCCTTGAGCACTCCAACCGGGCGCTGCCCATTCCGTACAAGTTCGCGGCGCTTTGGAGCGGGCAGGAGGGCTCGCTGCTGCTGTGGGCCTGGCTGCTGGGAACCTATGGCTTCATCCTGCGTCTGCGGCACAAGACGGATGTGAAGCTCTACGCCTATGCGGGGACGATTCTGGCCGGCGTGCAGGTGTTTTTCCTGCTGGTCCTCAACTTTGCCGCGCCGCCGTTTTCGCTGCTCCCTGGCTATGTGGCCGGGGGCGCGATTCCCGCGGACGGCAACGGGCTGAATCCGCTGCTGCAGTACCCCGAGATGGTGATTCATCCGCCCATGCTGTACCTCGGCTACGTGGGATTCTCGGTGCCGTTTGCGTTTGCGCTCGGCGCGCTGATGATGCGCTACCCCGGCGAGAAGTGGATCCGGATCACACGGGCGTGGACGATGGTGACCTGGCTGTTTTTGACCTGCGGCATCTTCCTCGGTATGCACTGGGCCTACGCCGTGCTGGGCTGGGGCGGCTATTGGGGCTGGGATCCGGTTGAGAACGCGAGCTTTATGCCCTGGCTGACGGGTACTGCTTTCCTCCACTCCGTAATGATGCAGGAGCGAAGGGGCATGATGAAGAGCTGGAACGTGTGGCTGATCTTTTCCACGTTCCTGCTCACCATGCTGGGCACGACGCTGACGCGCGGCGGACTGGTGAGCTCTGTTCATGCGTTCGCGCAGTCGCCCATCGGTACATGGTTCATCGTTTTCATGGGCATCGTGCTGGCGGTATGTATCTTTACGTACGTTCTCCAGCGCAGTCACCTGCACACGGAACATCACATGGAATCGCTGGTGAGCCGCGAGTCGAGCTTCCTCTTTAACAATCTCGTACTGCTGACGGCGTGCTTTGTCATCCTGTGGGGCACGCTGTTTCCGATTATCTCGGAATATGTGCAGGGCACGAAGGTGACGGTGGGTGCGCCGTTCTATAACCGCGTGGCCGTGCCGATCGGGTTGTTCCTGGTCTTTTTGACCGGCGTGGGTCCGCTGCTGCCGTGGCGCGCCACGTCGTTCAAGGCCATCAAGCGCAACTTTGTACTGCCGGTGACTGCACTTTGGGTTACGGTGATTGTTTGCCTGGCCGTGGGCGTGAGGCCGTGGAAAGATGGCGCGCTCGACTCGGGCAGCTTTTACGCGCTGGTGGCGTTTTCAGTGTCGGCGGCGGTGCTCACCGCGATTGCGTCGGAGTTTCTGCGCGGCGCGAGCGTGATCGCGCGGCAGACGCGCCGGAACCTGTTCGCGGCGACGTGGCTGCTGACGCGGCGCAACACGCGGAGATACGGCGGCTACCTCGTTCATATCGGCGTGGTAGTGGTTGTCATTGGACTGGCGGGTTCTGCTTTTAACCGCAGCATCGAAAGCGAAATGGGTCTGCACAGCAAGATGGCGATTGGTCCGTACAACCTGGAGTGCATGGGCTTCACGCAGGACTCGAATCAGAATTACAACTCCGAGTACGCAATGCTCGACGTGTACCAGGGCGGCAAGATGATCTACCAGATCACTCCGGAACGGCGGTTCTACCTGGCCAGCGGTCAGCCGCAGACGATGGTCGCGATTCACTCGACGCCGGAGTGGGATCTTTACGTGGTGTATGAGGGCACGAATCCGGACACCGGCCAGCCCATCATCAAGGCCTTTCTGAATCCACTCGTGGGCTGGATCTGGTTCGGCCTGGTGGTGATCGTGTTCGGCACATTCGTGGCGCTGGTTCCCAGCCTGACACCGGCGACCGCCGCCTTGCGAGTTCCCGCTGTGCGCACTGTGCCCATGGCTCCGGCGCTGAAGGGAGGCGACTGATGCGCTCACGCGCTTTTAACTTTTGGACGAGAGCAGTGGAAGTCGCCGCGCTTGCTGTAGCGATCTGTTTCTCGACGGGCGCCAGCGCGCCAACCTCACGGCTGAATACCCTGAGCCACAGGCTGATGTGCCAGTGCGGATGCGCGCAACTGCTGGGTGAGTGCGATCATGTGGGGTGCCCGGACCGGGACACGGAACTGTCGATGCTGAGCACGGGAATCGCAGGGGGCATGACCGATCAGCAGATTCTGGATTCGTTCGTCGCCAAATATGGCGCAACCGTGCTGGCTGCGCCGACGACGAAGGGATTCGACCTGGTAGCGTGGGTAGCTCCATTCGCAGTGTTTGCGGCGGCGCTACTGGGGACTATTCTGCTGATCCGGCGCTGGGGTGGATTGGGCGGCAAAGCGCACTCGGCCGCGACTCTCGTGGCAGAG
>JBEKXX010000094.1:0-13330 GCA_049511595.1 Occallatibacter sp.
CACGACTGAAGTCGTGCCCTTTCAAAACAGCGAGTTTTCCGCAAGGTGTGAAGTCATGCCCTTTCAAAGCATCGAGTTTTTCCGCGGTCTGTAATGCCGCTCCTGATTGCGTGGCTGCGTTCAGGTGCCTGAAGGCCTCGTATTTTTCTGTATTTTTCGGCCCGGCTATTGAATCCTGCATAAGTAATATCCTTGCGCCGTCCCTACGGGACTTCGGAGTGCATTTGTGGATACCGCTTTCCCCACGCTAAAGCGCGGGGCTAACAAACACTGCGCCTACGGCGCGGCTGCCCGGACATTCCTTTTGCAGTTCTCAATAAAGCCGAAATTGATTTGGCGGCGGTTGCGGCCTGACTGAAGTCATGCCCTTTTACAAAGCTCCTCCCTCGACGAGTTTTTCCGCGGCCTGTTAAGCCGTACCCTTTCAAAACACATCCAAACTGACCCACTACCGGGCCTGATCCATAACCGGCTGTGCGCTCTGCAGCCCGATGCCGGACGCCAGGCAAAGACCTAAATCCCGCTCGAAATATGTCTGCCGCACGTTGCGGTGGATTTTCTGAATGGTTGCGAATCCCCGAAGCGGAGGTTCCGGCTCACCCGGAGGTTTTAGCAGGTTGGAAAGCAGGCAGGAACGGTGGAGGGGTGAATCAGGCTTCCATGAGAAGGCCCCAGCCCTTCCGGCGGGCTCGCTGCGCCGATCCCGGCGCCGAGGCTTCGACCCTGGCAGTCAGGCCAGGCATCCGCGAACGGCCAACCTGCTGATGCGCAAAGGCTAATTTCCCACAAAGAGCTTGCATTTTCGTGCTTGCATGGGCACAATCCGTTTTATGCTGGAAGCGGAGGTTTGTGCGACATGACTAAGGCGGATCTGGTTGAGAAGGTGACTGGCTTGGGCGACTTGACCCGGCGCGACGGAGAAGTGATCGTTGAAACCATCTTCAGCTCTGTGATTGGCGCCCTCCAAAGCGGAGACAAGACTGAGATTCGCGGCTTCGGCTCGTTTCGCATCCGCCAGCGCAAACCCCGCATTGGCCGCAATCCCAAGACCGGCGCGCGCGTCGATGTGCCTGCCAAGAAGGTGCCCTACTTCAAACCGTCGAAGGAACTGCGCGATCTGGTGAACCCGGACGAAGCGGTCAAGGTCTCGTAGGGCTAACTCCGGGTCGAAATCCAACATCCTTGCTCAGGGCCGGGATCGGCTCTTCCGCGCTTAGCGAATGCCGATGACTGCCATCATGCGTCCAGTGTGACCGTGCGAGGCGCGGTGCGAGAAGAACAGTTCCGGGTGGCATTGCGTGCAGCCGTTCACCACTTGAATCGCGCCGGGCTTAAGCCCTGCGGCAAGCAACTGCCGGCGATTGGCTTCGACCAGGTCCACATGCAGGCTGGGGCCGATGGGCGAGTGGCCGGGCGCTCGCTGGGTGAGAAAGAGCATGGGGTACTTTCTGCGCACGGGGTCCGAGTCGTATACCTCGCGAAACAGTTCGCGCGCGTAAGAAAACTGCGCTTCAAAGGCGGACAGAACCTCTTCGCCGACGGCGTAACAGCAGGGGCCGATGCCGGGGCCGATCGCGGCGACGAGATCCTCAGGTTGGGAACCGAAGGCCAGGCGCATACGGCCGATGCCTGATTCCACGATGCGCTTCACCGTTCCGCGCCAGCCGGCATGAAACGCCGCCACCGCGCGCCGTCTTGGGTCGGCCACCAGCACCGGGATGCAGTCGGCGGTCAGAATGGCCAGCAGCAGGCCTGACGCGTCGGTCATTTGCCCGTCGGCTTTGTGCGGCAGCTTGCGGGAGGCGTCGGCGCGGCTGGAAGGAACGACGCGGTTGTAATGGAATTGACGCAGGGTGACGATCGGAGTTCCGGCATCGCCGGTGATCGCCTTGGCCAGCAGGCGCTGGTTGGCGAGAACAGTTTTCCGGTCGTCGGCAGCAGTGAAGCCCAGGTTCAGCTCGCCGGGCTCGCCGACAGCATAGGAAGTTTGGGCGCAATAGGCCCGGCTCAACCCTCCCCTGCGCGTGCTGAAACCCGACCAAAGCCAGGAGAAATTCCACCCCGGTACCGGCAGCCACTCCACGCCATTTGCGGCGCGGCGGGGGATGGGGACAGAGGAGGCAAGTTCTTCCGGCGTCGCGCGTTCCAGGCGGACTGCGCGGGAGTGCTGCGCCGATTGGCCGCGTTGGCTTCTCACAAGGCCTGCCTTCGAGAAGCGGGCATCGATTGCCTTGATTGTCGAAGCAGAAAAGGATTTCTTGCCGGGAGAAGACCGCATCGCACCCTCGATTTTAACCGTCGCGCCGTTTGCAATGCGCGGTCTCGACGAGAGAGCGTGTGGGCCTACCTTCCGGTAGGCCCGCTAGAGAGGCAGTTAAGGGAGGGTAACCAGAGGGGAATTTGGGAAGAGGTTCCGAAGAACCCTCAAGAGAGAGTTGTTTCCTTTCCTAGGTGGGACATATGGGGAAGCCTCTGCTAATTACTTACATAGATGCACAAATCAGGGGAAGGTTGCAAGCTTTTTGTTCAAAAAAAGTGTGACCGGGGGGTAGAAATCCCTTCGCGCGGGTGTTTTTTTACCTGTCTGGCACCCTTTGCAGCCCAAAATGGGCAATCTCCTTGCAACAACAGACCCAAATTGGGCACTCTTTGAATTGTGAAAAGGCCGCTACTTTTCGTCCTTATCGTCCTTGGAATTGCGGCGATCGGGTATTTCTTTTATGCGTATCGCGCCGACCTGGCGCTGACCGGCTTCCACGCCGGCCAGCAAAACTCCAACGCAGAGCAGGCGAGCCCCGGCCTGCGCCCGGCGCAGATCGTTTGGCAGACCGTCGACCGGACCCCGGACGGCTTCAAAGTGCAGATGCCGTCTGGAGCGAGCGAGGCTCAGATCCCGTCCTATACCGGTAGCGGCGTGGTGGAACAGGTGGAGATGATCGAGGCGCAGGTAGATCCAGACACCTCCTACTCCGTGGCTTGGGCCGACAACCCGCCAGTGGAACGGGCTGCGAACGAAGATATTGAAAAGACGCTGGATATGGCCAGGAATGGCGCTTTGGGGCGCACCCAGACGACTCTCCTCAGCGAGTCCCGGAGCAACCGCGACGGCTACCCCGAACACGACTTTTCAGGGCGCAACGCGGGCGGCGGCATCCTCGATGCGCGCCTTATTCTGGCCGGAACCCGCTTGTACATGCTGATTGCGGCCTTCCCTGCCGCCAGCGCCCGCCGCGACGAGGACGTGAACCACTTCTTCGACTCGTTCAGCTTGACCGCGCCTCCACGCACCGACTGAGCGCCGCGGTGAGCACGCGCGCAAACCGGGAAGAAACAATAAGCCAGCCCGCAGGCTGGCTTTGTCGATGATTGCGCACCCTTTCCTGTTTACTGCTTTGGCCGCGCGCCCTTCTCAACAAAGCGGGTGATGAGGCTGACCGGCAGGAAGCGGACCAGAAATGCCGTAAACATGCCGCTTCGCTTGGGAACGATGGTGCGCTGGCCGCGCGCCAACGCGGCGATGGCGAGGCGCGCGACTACAGACGCCGCTTGCAGGTTGCGGCTCCGAAAAGCGCCGGCGTGGGCAACTTCGAAGAACTCGCTCTCCGTGGTTCCAGGGCAGAGCGCCGTCACTTTCACGCCGAATCGCGCCACTTCCGCGGCCAGCCCCAACGCAAAGAATCGATCGAATGCCTTGGTGGCCGCATACGTGGAAAGGTATGGAACCGGCTGAAAGCTGGCAGTGGAGGCGACGACGAGCACCCAGCCCCGCCGCCGCTCCACCATGCGAGGAACGAAGAGGCGAGAAAGGCGGACGACAGCTTCGCAGTTGACGCGCACCTGGCTCATCTCCTGCTCGGCCGGATTGGTGCAGAAGGCTCCGTACTGGCCCAGGCCGGCGTTATTGATGAGAATGTCAACCGTGAGCCCAGCGCCCTCGGTGGCGTCGTAGATTTGCCGTGGCGCGGCGGGGCCGTTCAGGTCTGCCGCCACAATCCGCGTCTCGGTCCCTTTGACGCCGAGTTCGCCGGCGAGCGCCTCCAGCCGCTCGCGCCGCCGCGCGGTCAGGATCAGCTTGGCGCCGCGGCTTGCCAGCTCGCGAGCCAGCGCTGCGCCAATCCCGGAACTGGCCCCGGTGACCAGCGCCCATTTGCCGCGAAAATCTTCGAGGGCCGGCATCGCGCAACCATCATAGCGGGTTCGATCGGACGGCGGCGAAAGCTCGGCTGACGGCGTAGTACGATAAAGCCGTCCCTTTCGAAGGGTGCTACAGGCCCTGCCTCACTTTCGCACCGCTGGTTCGCTGGGACGCACGCCAGCTCGAGTCAGACCCCGCAAGAAGCGCAATGTTCAACCCTGGAGACGATACCGTATGGACGCTTCAGCCAATGCTCCCCAGTGGCCGCTCAAGGCCATCCTGTATGCGACCGATTTTTCCGCGTGCACTGAGAATGCGGGCAACTACGCGTCGCTGCTCGCGAGAAAGCTCGAGGTCGACCTGCTGGTGGCGCACGCATTTATATTGACGCAGTTTGCGATGGAAGTAGAAGCCGAAAGCCGCCAACCCGCGAAGAGCGCGCAACGGAAGGATTTGGAGGCGACGCTAGCGGCCACGGCCGGGCGCGTAGGCCAGGGAGTCAAGCGCGCGGTTCCGGTACTGCTGGAAGGCGATCCGCGCGAGGCGATTCCACGCGCAGCAGCGGAGCATGCTCCGTCGCTCATCGTTCTGGGAACGCGGGGCAGAGGCGGGGTGGAGCGCGGCATTGTGGGCTCGGTGGCAGAGAGAATTTTGCGAGCGACGAGTGGGCCGTCTCTGACCGTTGGCCCGCTCGTTCCTGTTTGCGAGCCTGGCAGCGTGCCGTTCCGCCGCGTGCTATACGCCACCGGCCTCTCTCCCGAGGCCGCGCGTGGCGCCACGTACGCGGCCGCCATGGCGCAGGCGTTCGATGCATCGCTGGACGTGCTGCACGTCGCGCGCTCGGAAGACATGGAGCATCCAGACCGTTTCAGCGAAATACAGGAGCAGTTCTATGAAGTGGTTGACGGCCTGGTTCCGCGTCATGCAGATGCCATTCGCAACCCGCACGGCTTCGTCGAGGCCGGAAGCGCGCACACGCGCATTCTTGAGCACATGCGCGAGTTTCACACCGATTTGCTTGTCCTCTCCATCCGCAAGAGCTCGCACCTCTGGCTGCAATCGCGGCTTTCGGGCGCGTTTCACATCATCGCCAACGCGCCCTGTCCGGTGATGACGATTACCGGCTAAGGCCGCACTTGGCTGCTTGAATGCGCTTCGCGTCTTTAGAGACTACTTCGCTGGAGCGGCTGGCGCTTGAGGCTGCGACTTTGAGAAGGAGCGAATGTAGATGACAAGGTTCCAGACCTCAGTGTCGGTGGCGCGGCCCTGAGCCTCGGAGGGCATCTTGTCTTTGCCGTTGCGGATGACGTTGAACAGTTCCCAATCTTGCTTGTCAGCCAGTGTTTTCGGGTCGGTCCAATCGTCAAGCGTAAGCTCCATACCGCTGGCCAGGTCGGTCTTGCCGTTTCCGTTGTCTCCATGGCACAGGGCGCAGTCTATCTGATACAGGCTCTTGGCCTTGGCCTGCGATTCGGCGGTGGGCTTCACGGGATTCTTCACCGGCGCGGCCTGCGCGGGCGCGGCGGCCGGCGCAGGCGCCAACGCGGGCGCCGGCGCAGATGTCTGCGAGCCGCGGCCTTGCGAGGGCAACAACGCGATGGCGAGCAGGATAGATGCAAAAAAGATCGGAACCAGCTTCAACATCACAACCTCCTGGAGCGGATGTCAGTCAGCAGGCATCTTGTGCCGATTGAAAATCTGCGAGGAATTATAGGCCGAATTGGAGGGAGGCGGTATGGAATTCGTCACAAAGCCGGAGCGCGCTGCAGCGACTGGCCTCCGAAGCGCGGAGCCGCGAAAGGGGTGACTGGATGGTGCTGGCCGAGGGTTCGAGGGCTTAGAGCATGCCATCCCCGCCGGCGCCTTCGCCGGGACGGTTCTTACTCAACATGAAAGAGAGGGCGATGAGAACGATCGCGGCCCAGCAGAGTTCCATGTAGACATCCTGGTAACCCTGCGTGCGCGCCTGATCCTTCATCTGGCTGTAAATCCGGGCCAGAGCCATGGCGCTGCTGTTCGGATCGCCGAAGCG
Organism: Occallatibacter sp.; assembly: GCA_049511595.1. GTDB lineage: Bacteria > Acidobacteriota > Terriglobia > Terriglobales > Acidobacteriaceae > Telmatobacter. Next base: position 6,168 of record JBEKXX010000094.1, read on the forward strand.
GCTCGAGAAAAATCTGGCAAGCGCCTGTTGATGCCGGTCGAAGCCGATGGTTCCCGGTTGCATGGCCTGCTGAAGGTGCTGCTCGTGCCACATGGCGCGGCTGGTGACCTGGGCGTTGGTGACGGCGATGAGGATGGAGCCGCCGATGTTGCGGACGAAGTTGATGAGACCGGCGACCTGGTTGCTTTGCTCCCTGGGCATGCCCACGTAGGCCGCATTGGTGATGGAAATGAAGCAGAACGGCAGAGGAAGCATCTGCACGACGCGCAGCCACGACGCCTCGGCAAAGCTCATCTGCAAGTTTGTGACATCGGCCGCGTAGCGGAAGGTAATGACCATTATGGTGAAGCCGAAGACGGCGAGCCAGCGCGCGGCGATCTTCCCGGTGGCAATTCCGGCCAGCGGCATCATGATGACCAGCGTTACGCCACCCGCCGTGAGCGCAAGCCCGGCGGTGGTGGCGTTGTAGCCCAGCAACTGCTGCGTGAACTCCGGCTGCAGGACGGTGTTGGCATTCAGCACTCCGCCCACCAGCATCATGAGGAAGCAGCAGATGGCGAAGTTTCGATAGCCGAAGAGGTGCAGGTTAATGAGCGGATTCTTCTTGCGCCATTCCCAAAGGAAAAGGCCGACGATGCCGACAACGAACATGGTTGCGAAGAAGCAAATGAAGGGCGACGAGAACCAATCGTTTTCCTCGCCTTTATCGAGCATGATCTGCATACCGCCCATGGCCAAAGCGAGGAAAGCGAGGCCGATGTAGTCCATATTGCGCAAGAGCGAACGGTCGGCCTTGATCCAGGGCGGATCTTCAACCAGGCGCGTGACCAGGACGATGGCCGCAATGCCGACGGGAATATTGATGTAGAAGATCCAGCGCCAGGAGAAGTTATCGGTGATCCAGCCGCCAAGGGTGGGGCCGATGGAGGGCGCGAGGACGGCGACCAGTCCATAAAGAGCGAAGGCCTGGCCGCGCTTGTGCGGCTCGAACGAGTCGGCCATGATGGCCTGCGCCATGGGCTGCATGCCGCCTCCGCCCGCTCCCTGAAGCACCCGGCAAATCAGGAGAATGGGCAGCGACGGAGCGGCTCCGCACAGAAAACTTGCAGTCGTGAAGATCGCGATGCACAAGACGAAGAAGTTGCGGCGGCCCATGAGCGATGAGGCCCAGCCGCCCAGCGGGAGAACGATGGCATTGGAGACCAGATAGCTGGTGAGCACCCATGTGGCCTCATCCGTGCTGGCTCCGAGGCTGCCGCCAATGTGCTGCAGGGCCACGTTGGCAATCGAGGTGTCGAGCACCTCCATAAACGCGGCCAGGGCCACGGTCATCGCGATCAGCCAGGGATTTACCCGAGGTTTCCAGCGCGTGGGCAGAGCAAGATCGGGGTTTTCCATTTGCGCCGGCCGGGACTCGGCGCCCGCTCCGTTGCGTTTGCCCGCGGCAGCGGGACCGGATGGCAGAGCAGGCAATGTGCTGTCGATCGCGGACAACAGTTCTCTCCTCTGACTCGTCGAGCTTTCTGGTTGTGCGAATGCCGGGGAAGTGCGGCGTTCTTGCGCGCCGGAGCGGGCTGCGCGCTATGCATCCGGCGCTCTCGAATTCGTGTACTTTTATCTAGATTCGTATCGGTGTGGCGAGGGTGCAGGGAATTGGCGGAAGGTGGTTTCGCGGCGTTCAGAATCCGCGCCGGCCGAAGGCCTGGGTATAACGGCCCCATATACAGTGGAAGGAAGGATTTTGCCATGCGACGCCGCACATTTATTCAAACGCTTCCCCTGGCAGCCGCGGCGTCAGCCGCCGGCATGCAGAGCAAAGAAGCCGGTCTGGGCCCACGCGGGCCGGCCCAAACAACCGATCAGCCGAAATTCCAACCTACAGGCGTGGAGCGGTTCGAGCGGCCGGATGTTCATGCGGGCGACCGGCCTGCGGGGGCGAACTTTGCGTCGCGCTCGCCTGCGCTGGGCTTGAACGGCGCCGCGGGAACGGCGCACCCGCTGGCGACGCAGACTGCCATCGCGATGCTGAAGCGCGGAGGCTCCGCAGTGGATGCTGCTGTGGCCGCCAATGCCGTGCTCGGATTCGTCGAACCGGTGAGCTGCGGACTGGGCGGCGACTGCTTCGCGTTCGTATGGGATCCAAAGGCGGCGAAGCTGATGGGCATGGCCAGCTCCGGCCGGTCGCCCAGGTCGCTTTCGCTGGCCACCGTGCGTTCACGCGCCGTGAACGGGTATATTCCCGAGCTGGGAGCGATCAGTGTTTCCACTCCGGGCGCGCTGGATGGATGGTGGACGCTGCACCAGCGGTACGGCAAGCTCAAGTGGGCCGAACTGTTCGAGCCCGCGATAGCCGCATGCGAGGCGGGCGATCCCGTGCCGCAGATCATTGGCTACTACCTGAAGCGCAACCTGCAGGAGTTTCATCGCTACAGCGAGACGATTGAAGAGACCGCGAACGCGTTCAAGACCTACGCGCCCGGCGGCGCGATGCCGAACGAATACGACGTGCGGCGGAATCCCGATCTGGCGCGCACCTACTGCACGATCGCCGAGGGAGGCCGCGATGTGTTTTACGACGGCCCTATTGCCCGGACGATCGACGCTTATTTCAAGCGCATCGGCGGATGGCTCTCCGCGGAGGACTTGCGCGAGCAACATGCGGAGTGGGTTGAGCCCCTGGCGACGAAGTATCGCGGCGTGGATGTGTATGGAATGCCGGCCAACACGCAAGGGCTGGCGACGCTGCAAATGCTGAATATGCTGGAGAACTTCGATCTGCGGGAGTTCGGGTTCCAGTCGCCGCATTCGCTGCACGCGCAGGTGGAGGCCAAACGGCTTGCCTTCGAGGACCGCGCACGTTATTACGCCGATCCGCACTTTGCGAAGATTCCCATCGAGTGGCTCAACTCGAAGGAGTACGCGAAGGAGCGCGCCAACCTGATTCGCCTCGATCGGATTCGAGAACACGTTTATCCCGGCGAGGCGCCGAGCCATGGCGACACAACGTACTTCACTACGGCCGACAAGGACGGCATGATGGTGTCGATGATTCAATCGAATTTCCGCGGCATGGGTTCAGGGCTGGTGGCCGATGGGCTCGGCTTCATGTTCCAGGACCGTGGGCAGCTATTCTCGCTCAAGGATGGGCACCCGAACATCTATGCGCCGGGCAAACGCCCGTTCCAGACCATTATTCCGGGCTTTGCGTCGAAGGATGGCGAACCGTGGATCGCGTTCGGCGTGTTGGGCGGCGACATGCAGCCGCAGGGGCAGACACAGATCGTCGTGAACCGCGTGGATTACGGGCTGGACGTGCAGGCTGCGGCCGACAGCCCGCGCTGGCACCATGAGGGCTCGTCGCAGACGATGGGCGAGGACCGGCCAGGCCTTGGGCCGCGTGGGCTGCTACACCTGGAGGCCGGCGTTCCCGCCGAAACGCAGAAGGCGCTCGCCGGCCTGGGCTGGCCGATGGGTGAGAGCGACGGAGGCTTCGGGCGGTACGAGTGCATCGAGCTGCGCAAGCAAGGCGCGGACCGCGTTTATGCGGCAGGCAGCGAGATGCGCGCGGACGCGGTGGCGCTGGCGTACTGAGCGCGCGGGGCGGCCGGGGTTATTCCACGCCGGGGTGCACGTACACCTGTTGCGGCGCGTCCACCTTCGCATGCACGTTCAGCTTCAGCCTCAGGTTCGCCATCTTCGGCTTGGCGCCTATTGGAGTCATAAAATCCAGTTCGTATTGGTTGAGGATGCGCCGGGCAATATCGTCTAAGTACGGCACAATGGTGACCGGGTTTCCGTACCCCTCCCAATAGCTCTTGCCTCCGGTCGCCTGTGTGACTTGACCCAGCAGGTTCTGGCCCGAATCGGACGCGTAGGCCGTGTTATCGAAGCGGTCCTGCTCGTTCCAATAGATCGCGTACACGATCAGGTGCGCGCGCGCCGAATCGTCGATCGCGTTCTGCACGTGCGGATCCTGGGGGTCGTAATGCATCTCGTAGTAGTCCACGCCGTCGGTCACCATCACGACTTCGCGCCTGGCATGGGCTTCTGTGGAAGGCCAATGCCTGGCCAGATCGGAGAGGCAAAAATATGAGCTGGCGTTTATGCCCGCCATCTTGCGCATAGGCAGGTGCAACTCGCGAACGGCAGCGGCGTGATCTGTGGTCAACGGACCCGCCAATGCGGCGTGCCCATACATCATGTACGAGACCGCGACCCTCGCATCCGGCGGCAGCCCCTGGATGAACTTCGCAATGTCTTTAAATTGCAATCCCAGGCTTTCGCGCGCCCCATTGTCGATCAGAATCACCACCTCGATTTTGCTCGCGGGGCTTTGCAGAGGCGTCCACCCCGTGACGGTCGAGTCCTTTCCGTCCACCTTCAGGTGTACCGCTTCCTGGGGGATACCGCCGGGAATCTCCGATCCGTTCAGGACAGTAATTACCGCTTGTCCCTGCCCCTCCGGGTTCCTATCCTCTGCCAGTGCAGGACAGGCCGCGAGCAACGCTCCGGCAACCGCCAAAGCTGCGAACTGAAGTTTGTCAATGTGCATCGACGTAGCTCCCTCCCGCCATCGTCAGCAGTATGGCTTCCCTTGACTCGATCCGCTCTACCGGGTTAGACGCAGTTGCGGAGGAATCCGGCTCAAATCCGGAAAAGGGACAGGAAAGAACGATAGCGAAGAACAGTTTGCAGATTCACCGGTTTGCGAGATACGAAACCCGCAGCGCGGTAATGCGCGGCTTTCCTCGATCGCGGAGGACCGTGCAACCGCGCAGCCGAACCGGCCACAGGAGTCCTGCCGATGTTCGGTAACGAATCGTTAATAGAAAAGGTACTTTCTCCAGCGGTCGTCGCTGCGGCCTAACATGCGCATGATCTGGCGGCTGGTGTGCAGCGAGAAAGGCCGCGGCTCGCGCAGCAGAATCATGTCGTCGATTTCGCTGAGCAGGCGGTTGCCCTTGTGGCGGTTGCACTCGTGGCAGCAGGCGACGAGGTTTTCCCATGTCGAGTTGCCGCCGCGCGAACGCGGCACCACGTGGTCGAGCGTGAGTTCGCTGGGCGGGTAAGCCTCGCCGCAATACTGGCAGGTGTTGCGGTCGCGCAGCAGGATGTTCTTGCGCGAAAGAGCGCGCGTCTGGTGGGGGATGCGGCGGTACTCGAGCAGCCGGATGACCGAAGGCATGGCGATGATGGTGCGCTGCGCGTGCAGAGTGAGGCCGTGCTCTTCTTCGGTGCGCGCGATGCCCTTGAGCACCAGCACCAGCGCGCGGCGCGCGCCGCAGATGTTGATCGGCTCATACGAGGCGTTCAGCACCAGGACCGGCATCTGCAGAATGTGTGCGTGGGCGTACTGCGCGGGTCCGTGGCCGGCGGCCAGCACAACGGTCCTGGCAATCGCTTTCTGCTTGCGCGCGTGAATCATGGCTTTTCCCAACGACATCTCTTTTCCCCCGCTCAAAAAGATGGCTGTCCCCGCAAGGAAGATGTATCCAAACTGAAGCCCGCGTCATGCATGGCCGTGCCCGGCTGCGTCCCGGCCAGCGGCTCGCCTTCTTCGGCGCCGGCGCCGTCGAAGCTCCGCCAAAGCCCCACATCGCTCTGCGCCCGCGCCAGCGTGGCCACCCAGACTGAAGCGGCTCCGGCTCGCAGCAGCGCCTGAGAGGCCGCGCGCGCCGTGGCCCCGGTGGTGAGAATGTCATCCACCAGCAAAATGTGCCGCGCCGTCACCTTGGACGGATCGGAAACCGAAAATGCTCCGCGCACGTTCTGCCGCCGTTGGCGCGGGGTCAAGCCGGCCTGACTTTCGGTGGAGCGCAGCCGCATGAGTGTGCTTGGGGCCAGCGAGAGCCGCCATTGCGGATGGCTCTTGCGCAGGAATTCGATCGCCTCGGCAGCGAGCGAACGCGACTGATTGAATCCGCGCTGCGCGTACTTCGAGCGGTGCAGCGGCACCGGAACCACCAGCATTTCCGCCGGAGCCTCACCGGCCAGTTGCGCGATCGCCCGGGCGAGCATCCGGCCCAATTCGCGCGCGGCCGGGTGCAGGCGGCCGTATTTCAGCGCATGAATCGCCTCCCGCATCCGGCCCCGATAAACGCCGTAAGAAACGGCTTTGACAAAGGGCGGGGGCGCCAGGCGGCAGGCCCGGCATAGCGCTGAAAACGTGTGCCCTGAAGGCGCAGGCAGCGCGTCGCCGCAGCGCGCGCAAGCGGGAGCGTCCTGGCAGGGGAATTCCAACCAGCAGGCAGGGCAAATTGGCACGAATGAAAGCCGCGGCAGAGGGGAGCCGCAAAGAGCGCAGGAGGCGGGAAGGATGGAGCAACTTAAACTATCGATTGGACTTCGTAGCACGCGAACCACCGCCCGCCACCGCGTTGTCTGCGATGGTGGAATGTGGGTCGTCCATAAGCCGGAGTCCCTGTGGAAGACGCACCTCGCTTTGGGGCGGGACCATTGCATGTGCCGCCCTTTACGCCAAGTATACCGCATTGTTCGGAAAGGAATCCGCTCCTGCCCAGTGAAGACGGTAGCCGGGGCCGGCGCCCCTTGCTAGGCATGGGTTTACCGCTCTACGGACACGAAATCCCTCTCAACCGGCTGCCTTTGCCGGAAGGGCCCTAAAATACTCCTGCCATGTAGGTTTCCGCCAGGCGCAGTTTCTCCGGCTTCGAACCGCTCGCGGCCAGCACCACCGGCGACAGCGTAATGACCGGGCAGTGCGCATGGGCCAGCGTTTTGTAGACCACGCCGTGCCGGGTGATGGCGGCAAAAGCCGAAGCGCCATGCGCTCCGAGAACGATGAGGTCCACCAGCTGTGCGCGGCTCTGATAGAGCAACTCTTCGGTCGGGTCGCCCGGCACCACGATGGTCTGGATCGCGATCTGTCCCTGCAGCTTCCTGGGAATCAGCGCAAACATGCTCGCTTCCACCTCGTCCAGCGAACGTCCGGCCAGAAACTCCGCGCGCTCCTGGGGCCGGATGACATGCTGCAGAATCAAACGCGCCCCATGCTGAGCGGCCAGTTCCGCGGCAAACGATGGCACCACTGTGCCGGCCTCGTTCAGGCTTGTGGCGCAGAGAATGGTGCGCATGGCAAAGTTGCGGTAGCTGCCGTCCACCACTTCGGGGCCAACGATATAAACCGGCGACGTGGCAGTGCG
>JBEKXX010000095.1:0-12915 GCA_049511595.1 Occallatibacter sp.
TTGCAGCGCATTGGCCTCGGCCTGCAACTGGTTCTGTTCGCCTGTCGACTTCTTGATTTGGTCCTCGAATGCCTTCGCATTCTTGGCAGCGGCTACCTTGTCGCTGAGCGCCACCACACTCATCAAACCGGTCACCAGTTCCTCATCGTTGGATCGGATTTTGTGCGCCTGATAATCGTTCCACTCATCGGTGGCCAGGTTCTGGTTGATGATCGCATCGGCGTGCGTGCGCTCGCCCATCACAGTAGTGACAGCCAACACCACCGCCAGCACGCTCATCGTAAAGGCGACGGGTCGCATCGCCTCTTCGTTCGCTCCGTGCTCCGCATGCTCCTTGAGGTCCTGCACATCGCTCGCACTCATAAGGTTGCGCCTCGTTATCTTGAATTTGGGGGCTTGGGGGAAGACCTTGTGGTACAAAGCTGAACTTATCATACGATCCCGCACGCCGGCAGGGAACACCGGCAGTGCAGCGGAAACTTATAAACCCAGGAAAACGCCGGATGAGCGTGCCGGGAGGCCGCAGCACCCTCACCCACCGCAAATTTGGGCCGAAAGCTAAAAGCTAACAGCCAAAAGCTGCCTTTTCACTTCCGCTTCCACCGCACTCCGTCCTTCGAGTCTTCCAGAACGACGCCCTTCTCCGCCAGCTCTTTACGAATCTCGTCCGCGCGGGCAAAGTTGCGCGCCTGTTTCGCCGCTGTGCGTTCGGCCACCAGTGCTTCGATCGCCTCATCCCCCAGCGACTGCGCGGCCAGCAGTTCCGGCGCCACGTCGCCCATGCGCCCGGCCTGCTCCGCCCACTCGAGCGCCCGCCGCGTGGGCTCGGCGTCGCGGTCCTCTATTACGTCGAAGACCGCATCAAAATCCTGCAAAATGCTCAGAATCGCCCGGCTATCCGATTCGAAAAGTCCTCCTGAGTCTGCCAGAGTGTTGACCTTCCGCACCAATTCGAAAATCGCGGCAAGGGCCTCCGCAGTATTTAGGTCATTCGACAGGGCGGCGTAAAAATCCTTTCTCGCCGTTTCGACCGATTGAGAGATTCCCTCGTCTTCCCCACGCGCCCCATGCTGGGCACCAGGAGGCCACTTCGTCGTTGTCAGTCGCGCCTGAAACGTGCGCAGCCGGTCGATCGCGTTGGTCGCGTCGACGAGGCTGTCGAAGGTGAAGTTGAACGGCCGCCGGTACGGCACTGAAACCAGCGCCAGCCGGATCGCCGAAGCCTTGAATCCTTTCAGCAGCAGGTCGCGCGGCGTGTAGAAATTGCCTTCGCTCTTCGACATCTTGCGCCCATCCACGAGCAGGAACCGCACGTGCATCCAATGCCGCGCGAAGGGCTTGTGCGTCGCCGTCTCGCTCTGCGCAATCTCGTTCTCGTGGTGCGGAAACATCAGGTCCTCGCCGCCGCAGTGCAGGTCGAAGCTCTCCCCCAGGTACTCCATCGCCATCGCCGAGCACTCGATGTGCCAGCCCGGCCGTCCCCGCCCGATCGCCGTCTCCCACGACGTTTCGCCCGGCTTGGCCGCCTTCCACAGCGCAAAGTCGCGCGCCGAGTCCTTTTCGTACTCGTCCACGTCCACTCGCGCGCCGTCTTCCATGCCGCTCAGGTCCTTTTTGCTCAACTTGCCGTACTCGGGAAACGCCTTCAGCCGGAAGTACCACGATCCGTCCTCGGCCTTGTACGCCGCCCCTGCGCGGGCCAGCTTCTCCACCAGCGCCGCCATCTGCGGAATGTGCTCCGTCGCCCTCGCAATCTGCTCCGGCCGCTCGATGCGCAGCGCTTCCAGGTCCTCGAAGAAGGCCTCCACGTAGCGCGCCGTGTACTCGCCGATCGGAACCCCCGCCTCCGCCGAGTTGCGGATGATCTTGTCGTCCACGTCGGTAATGTTCATCACGTGGCGCACGGGCGTCCCGGTCAGCCGCAGAAACCGGCGCAGAATGTCAATTTGCAAAAAGGTGCGGAAGTTCCCGATATGGCCGTAGTCGTAGACCGTCGGCCCGCAAGCGTACATGCGCAGCGCCTTGCCGTCGGCAGGCTCCAGCGCATCCAGTTGTCCCGTCAGGGTATTGAACAGGCGGAGGGTCATTGCGTCAGCGGCTCGTGCATCGCCCGGCTTACGCATCGCCGGCCCAGGCATCGCCTGGATCGCTCGTCGCGCATCGATTTTTCGCCGGATCGCAGCCTAATCGATTGTAGCAGTGCGTGTTCAACAACTCGCCATGCCCAACCCACGACAAACCTGGGGTGCCCCATCCTAAAGCTCGCCGCAATGCGGAGAGCTTTAGGGTGGGAAAGCTTCAACCAACCCGCCGCGATTTAACCCATCGCCGCGGCCCAGCCCACGCCGATCAGCACAAAGATCGCCCACCAGCCAAACACGGCGATGTAGCCGGAACTCCGCTTCGTTCCCGCCACAATTGCGGTGCCTATGCTCAGCAGCACCAGCGTCCAGATGGTGACCGCATCCAGCGAAGTCGCCAGCGTATACAGCGCCTTGTTCGTATCGACAGGATCGAGAAACGCGCCCAGATTCGTCGGCGCAAAGTTCTTGATGTTGAACGATTCAGGCGCCATCCCTGAATAGATGACAACGGTCCCCAACAGCGCCTTGACGAGCTGCGGCAGCCACGCGTAATAAAAGACGGCAAAAACGCTCCCGAACTTTGCCTTGCCGCCAAAGCCGAAATTGATTGTCGCCATAAGCCCGAGCGAAAGTACCGCCGCATACACAATCCCAATCGCCGGCCCCGCCAGAAAAGCTCCCTCGGTGATCCCGACGGCGATCTTATTGCTCATCTCCCGCTGTGTCTCCGGAACCTGGGCCATGCGCTCCTGTGCCTTCGGACTCATCCGAATCTGATTGTCCACTACCTGCTGTATGCCGATCTTCTGGACCACGGCCCCGAAGAGCATGTACGTAAATAACGCGCCAATGATCAGCGGCAGCCACCAGCTCCGGTTGCCCCGCTTGATGTCCTCAAACGTCTTCGACGGCGCCGTGAACGTGTTCGCTACGCGCTGCCACTGCGTCAATCCCGCCCCCGCTGGCGTGGATTCAGCCGCCGGTTGAATTCCCGTATCGCTCATGCTTTCGCCTCTCGAATAGATTCCCGAATCCCCGCATAACCGCGCTCCGGCGCAGGACAACCCCTATGTGACTGAATCCAGCCCTTTCGCACACCCAACCGCTCACGGCGATTTCATCTCGGCCGGACGGGCAACTTGGATTCGCAGGCGATTGTACTCTCGGCGGGCATCCGCAATCGAATGAATTTTCGCGTGTTTGAGCTTGCCCGGCGAATTTGCGGGTGCCCCACCCTAAACGCGGAGGTCGGGGTCCCCACGGATAGGTCTTCGTCCGTGGGGTGGCTGAGCGTTTAGGGTGGGAAGGGCCGCTACAGGCCCTCCGCAGCGGCCTCCCCTGAGTCAGGTCCCGCAGGTCGCCCGGTCCCGGGCTTTCGAGGCTTCCCTGGCGCGGCAGTCCGCGCCGGCCCGTAGCTCTTGTACACCGTGATGTGGAAGCACGCCTGGTGAAACTCCTCTTCCACGTCGATCTTGCCTGTCGCTTCGAGCGCCGCCAGCCGCCGCCGCATCCAGGCAATCTCCGCCCGGCTCAGGCCGCTCTTGGCAATGTCAACCGTTGCGCCGGTCTCGTGCGGGCTCACCAGGTCGCCCTCGGCCGGGGCCGCATTGCCGTTCGTGCGCATCAGCCGCTTCTGGTACTCCACCGTTCGCACCGCCGAGCTCACCTCCAGCGGCTGGTGGAACGCCGCATCGTGCGCCCGCGCCAGATCGCTCAGAAATCGCGCCGTCCAGGGCCGGCAGTAGCGGTGGTTCCCCGGCAAATCGGCATTCACCTTAAGAGCGCTTGATGCCGGCAGCGGCACCAGCAGCTTGTTGGCGATCCGCGCCGCCAGGTCGTCCTCGTCCTCGATCCGCTCAAGTCCCTCCGCATCCAGGCGCGCGTTTTGCCGCTCCAGCGACGCGAGCGATCCGCGCAGCGGCGCCGGCATCGCGCCCCTTGGAACGTACAGCGAAGCCTCCTCGCTCTCGTCAGTCCTGCCTGCCGACCCCGCCGCATCTGCCGCCTCGCCTGGCTCGCTCGCAGCGCTTGCAGTGGCCTCATCGCCGTCCTGCCCCGTTAAACCGTCTTCTCTCTCCGTTGCGGATTCGGCTGACTCCGTCGAACTGGTTGGCGCTCTTCTTAGCTCCGCGCTTTCCTCGCCATCGCGCGGCTCTGCCGGCATCGCCTCGCGCGCTACACCCGCGCGCTGCGATTCCATGCTTTGCGCTTCGTCTGTCTCGGGCTGCTGGAGGTCAGTGCGTTGGTAGGCCGAAGCAGCCTCACGCGATTCGGAGGCCCGCGCGGCGCGAGTCTCTGCCCTGCGCAGGGCGGCTCTTTCCAGCCTCGGCCTCCGCGCGTTGCGTGCGCGTTCTGCGCGAACCGCTGCGGCGCGGCGTTCCACCTGCTTTCGCGCAAGCTGGCGCCGGATCGCCAGCCCCGCCATACGCCCCACCTCGTCGGGGGTGCGCTTGCGTGCTGTGTCGGCTTGAGTGTGGCTGGGGGTGTGAGTGGGCGTTACGCGATGGACGCCGTGCGCTGCCGCCGTGCGATGGACCCTATGCGAGGCCGTCGCCGCCGGTCTCCGGTGCGTCTTCGCCGCGTGTGGGGTTTCGGAGCCGCGCGCGCAGGCCATTCCGAGCCCAACCAGCGCGACTACGAGGATTGCGGTCCGGCACATGAGGGAGAGTGCGGACAATCGAGAGCTTCTCCAGTCTACGTCGATCCGCAGCCTCCTCCGAGTGCCTTTGCGGATTCGGATTCGTCTGATAATTGGACGCGCCCGGCGTCTCTTGGGACTTCTCTGAGCAGCGGGTTCAGCCTACGCAGCCGGCGGTGTTGGCCCTGTTTCGCCCATCGGGACGATGGGCTTGGCCGACGGCTTCAGTTGAAAGCCCTTGCGAATCAGCGCAAACCCCTCCTGGGGCAACTCCGCCTGCAGCAATTGGTTTTCCGGCCCGGAGAACAGCTCCGTGTTGGCCCCGGCGAAAGTAGCTACCAAATGGTGTACGGTGATGGATTTGCCATCGAGTGTTCCCTGCTGATCGGGGTATGTGGCCAACTGCACCGGCTCGACGTACCCCGTGTTCTTCGGCAGGATGGCCCAGAGCTCGCGGTTGTTCTGCGCCACCGCAAGTGCCAGCAGAGTCTCCAGTGCGCCGGGATCGAAGTCTGCCAGAAACACCGCGCCGGTGTGTGCCGCCAGCCGCGCGGTCGAGCTCTTTCCGCTCGCGGAAATGTTCACCAGAAACTGCGCCGAATCGGGCGCCGCCGTCACGTTCACCGCTTCGCCGTTCACGGTGGCGCTCAACAGCACGTGTTCGAGCTGATTGGCGGCGTTGAGCCGCTCCGTCTTCGACAACTCATAGTCAAGGCCCTGCACCGCGACTTTGACCAGAGAGGTCGAGTCGTAACCCTCCTTCGTCGCCGTGAACTGGAAACTGGCCGTACCCACCGCCTGACCGTTCTGCGCGATCTCAAAGCTTCCGGACTGCGCCGGAGCGGCAGGCGGCAGAACCGTCGGCATCAAGGCAAGAAATCCCGCAAGCGGGAAGAAACTCAATCGACGCATGGGTATCTCAATCCCTATCCGGTTAGACACGAATCGCTCCAAACAGTTACGGCAAGCGGCGCTGCTGCGAGTTCGGCTCTGGGTCTAGGACTCCCATTTCCTCCAATTCCTTCCGCAGCGCGTCCGCGCCCCGGAACAGGATCGCCTTCATCCCCGCTGCCTTCCCGCCGGCCACGTTCTTTTCCCGGTCGTCGATAAACAAAACCCGGTACGGCGGGCAGCCCAAAATGTCCAGCGTTCGCTGGAACATCGCCGGCTCCGGTTTGCGCAGGCCCATGTAGCACGAACTGAACGCCACCTTGAAATACCGCCGCAGCTCGTATTTGCCGAAGCGGAATTCGTTCGGCTCTCGCGGCTCGTTGTTCAGTGCGCCGACCAGGAACCGGTTCGAGGCCGCAACCTCGCGCAGAATGTCGAGCGCCCCGTCCGGCAGCAGCCGCGACTGGCTCAGCATGGCTTCGAAGAACTCATCCTGCGAAAAACTGCGCGGCTCGTAGAACACGGTCGCCTCGAGGTACTGGTTGCGATCGATCTCGCCTCGGTCCCAGGCCGCCATGACCTCCACACTCCGCGTCTCAAGGGCCTCCAGATCCAGCCCGAAGTGCGCAGCGACGGCGGTGCGCTCGCCGCGGTCCCAGCCGTTGGTCAACAAAACACCGCCTACGTCGAACAGAATTACGTCGAATGGGGACACAGTCGTTTCTTTCCCGCGCGATGCACGCTCCTGCATGGCATGGCGCGTTATTTCTCCTGAGACATCTGGGGAGAACCAAGGGGCATGGCGCAGGGGTCTTGCAACACGCCGGCCCGAGGATGCAGCCAGTTCAACTCGTGACTTCTTACGCTTATTTTATCGGATGCACTTGGATCTCAATGACTTGGTAGCGAAGAGTCGAGCAATCGCCGCCAGGTCTGCACCCGTTTACGGCCGTCTTATCGCTGATACTTGGCCTCGATCGCCAGCACCTTCTTGATCCGCCGTTCAAAGCGCGCTTCCTGCGCCTGAAACTTCGCCGCGAGGAAGGTGTGCGCCAACTCGAAAGCCAGAGCCGGCCCGATAATCCGCGCGCCCAGCACCAGCACGTTCATGTTGTCGTGCTCCACTCCCTGATGCGCCGAGTAAGTATCGTGGCAAATCCCGGCGCGGATTCCCGGAATCTTGTTCGCCGCCACGCACACGCCCACTCCGCTGCCGCAGATCAGAATGCCGCGCGGGGCCACGCCCGCTTTGATCGCCTCGCCCACCTTCTCGGCAAAGTCGGGATAGTCGTCCTCCGGCTTGCACTGGTACGTGCCCAGGTCGATCACCTCGTGCCCCGCCGCGCCCAGATCGGCGCGCAACTCTTCCTTCAAAGCGAATCCCGCATGATCGGATGCAATGACGAGCTTCACGTCTATCCTTTCTCGCACATGAGCGGTGTCAGACCAAATTCAACTACGGCACAATCGAAGGGGATCTAGCTCCGCTAACACCGCTAGCAACGCTAACCCCGCTGTTTCACCAGCTTCTTCGCCCTCGCCGCTACATTCTCCGCCGTAAATCCCAGTTCTGCCATGACCTTCGGCCCCGGAGCCGATGCGCCAAAGCGGTCCAGCCCCACCACGTCGCCGTCCAAGCCTACATACTTCCACCAGCCCAGCGTTGCGCCAGCCTCGACCGCCACTTTTGGCACGCTTGCCGGCATCACGCTGGCCCTGTATTCGGCCGATTGTTCCTCGAAGATTCTCCAGCTCGGAAAGCTCACCACGCGCGCCCTGATTCCCTCGGCCCCGAGCAGCTTTGCCGCGTCCAGCGCTACCGAAACCTCCGAACCCGTCCCGATCAGCACCACCTGCGGATTCGCCGCGTCCTCCAGCACGTACGCGCCCTTGCTCACGCTCGCATACAGATCGTGCGTCGTCGCGTCGATCGTCGGCACATCCTGCCGCGTCAGCGCAAAGAAACACGGTCCTTTCCGCTCCAGCGCCAGCCGCCACGCCGCAGCCGTCTCGTTCGCGTCGGCCGGTCGAAAGTCCGTCATGTGTGGAACCGCGCGCAGCGCCATCAGGTGTTCGACCGGTTCGTGGGTCGGCCCGTCCTCGCCCACTCCAATCGAGTCGTGAGTGAAAACGAACAGCGACGCAGCCTCCATGATGGCTGCGATGCGCAGTGCCGGCTTGGCGTAGTCGGAAAACACGAAGAACGTCGAGCCGAACGGCCGCAACCCTCCGTGAACCGCCATACCGTTCACCGCCGCGCACATGCCCAGCTCGCGCACGCCGAAAAACACATTGCGGCCCGCCGGATCGTCGGCAAAGTGCGAGCTTGCCTTGAAGATCGTCTTCGTCGAGGCCGTCAGATCCGCCGCGCCGCCAAACAACTCCGGCACGTCCGCATAGATCGCGTTCATCACCTGCTGCCCCGCGTTGCGCGTGGCCACAGGCTTGTCCGCCGGGAAACTGGGAACCGCCTTCTCCCATCCCGCCTTCAGCTTGCCTGCCTGCGTGCGCTCGAACTCCGCCGCCAGTTCGGGAAATGCCGCCTTGTACCCGGCAAAAAGTTGGTTCCATTCCTCTTCGGCTGCCGCGCCGCGCTTTACCGCCTCGCGCCAGTTGGCCAGCGCGTCTTCCGGCACGTAAAAACTCTGCTCCTCGGGGAACCCGAAAAACTTCTTCGTCGCCGCCGTATCCGCCGCGCCCAGGGCCTCGCCGTGCACCTTGTTCGTGCCCGCCTTCGGGCTGCCGTAGCCGATCACCGTCCGCACCGCGATCAGCGAAGGTCTGTCGATCTCGTTCTTCGCCTCTTCAATCGCCTTTTCTATCCCGTCCAGATCGTTGCCGTCCGTCACCCGCTGCACGTGCCAGTTGTAGGCCTTGAAGCGCTTGTACACATCCTCCGTGAAACTCCACTTCGTCGGGCCGTCCAGCGAGATCAGATTGTCGTCGTAGAGAACGATCAGCTTGCCCAGCCCCAGCGTTCCCGCCAGCGACGCCGCCTCGTGCGAGATGCCCTCCATCAGGTCGCCGTCGCCGCACAGCACGTACGTGTGATGGCCCACCACATCGAATCCGGGGCGGTTGTACACCGCCGCCAGGTGCTTCTCCGCAATGGCCATGCCCACTGCCATCGCGAATCCCTGCCCCAGCGGCCCGGTCGTCGCCTCCACGCCGTCGGTCAACCCGTACTCCGGATGCCCCGGCGTCCGCGATCCCCACTGGCGAAAGCTCTTCAGATCGTCCAGCGTCAGCTTGTAGCCGGAAAGATACAGCGACCCGTAAAGCAGCGCCGAGGCGTGCCCGTTCGAGAGCACGAACCGGTCCCGGTCGGCCCACTTCGAGTGCCCGGGATTATGCTTCATCAGCTTGTGAAACAGCAGATACGCAATGGGCGCGCAGCCCAGCGGCGCGCCGGGGTGGCCGCTCTTGGCCTTTTCCACCGTGTCCACGGCAAGCAACCGCAATGTATCGATTGAAAGCTGGTCGAGAGAGAGAGAGGCAATACTGGAAGCCATAAGTTTTTTAAGGATTTCCTTTCCGTGAGGTGCAGCCCCTGCCTGCTGACGCCGCGCCAGAGACCACCACCTTGACCTTCCATTGTATCCAAGCCTGCCGTTCTCTCCCGCTCACCCAAGGTCCCCGCGTGCCTGCTCGTCCACCGCCTTGCCAACTCACCGCCTCGCTGACTTGCTCCCCAGCCCCCAGCCCCTAGTCCCTAGTCCCGTCCCTAGTCCCTAGTCCCTAGTCTCTCGTCCCTCGTCCCTGCCGTCCTCCCCCTCACCAGCATGTACTTCACCGCCGCCTCAATCTCCGCCGGCGTCACGTCCTCCACCACGCCCGCATCGCCAATCCCCACCGGCAGCACGAACCGCCTCACGCCGCCCACATTCTTCTTGTCGCTGCCCGTCGCAGCCATCACCCTGGCCGACGGCGCCTTCAGCTTCGGCAGCGGCCCATAGCGGTAGATCAGCTTCTCCAGCCGTTCCATCTGGCTGCCGGTAATCGTTCCCCTCCGCCGCGCCACAGCCAGCGCCGCAACCATGCCCCAGCCCACCGCCTCGCCGTGCAGCATCGCCTTGTACTTGGTCGCCTGCTCCAGCGCGTGGCCCACCGTGTGCCCGAAGTTCAAAATCATGCGCAGTCCGCCCTCGCGCTCGTCCCTCCGCACCACTTCGGCCTTCATCCGCACCGACGCGGCAATCACCCGCTCCAGCGCCCGCGGCTCCCGCTTCAGGATCTCCTCCGCGTGTTCCTCCATGAACCGCACCAGCGCCCGGTCGCGGATGATCCCCGCCTTCACGCTCTCCATCAGTCCCGCGCGCAGTTCGCGCTCCGGCAGCGTTCCCAGCACGCCCATATCGGCAAACACCGCCCGCGGCTGCAAGAAATTCCCCACCAGGTTCTTGCCCTCCGGCAGGTTCACGCCCACCTTGCCGCCCACGCTCGAATCCACCTGCGCCAAAAACGTAGTCGGCGCCTGCACGTAGTTGATCCCGCGCATGAACACCGCCGCCACGAACCCGCCCACGTCGCCCACAATGCCGCCGCCAAAGGCAATCAGCAAGCTACCCCGGTCGCCCCCGGCGCGCACCATCTCGCGCGTCAGCCGCTCCACCTGGGCCAAAGTCTTGTACCGCTCGCCCGCCGGCAAAAACAGCGTCACCGGCGGCTCCCCCCCCGCTCCCTCGAACGACCGCAGAAACGCCTTCCCCCACAGCGCCCATATCTCCGGCGACGTCACCACAAACACCCGCCGCGGCATTCTGCCCATAGCTCTCTCGATGCGCGGAGCCAGCGTCTCCAGAACCCCGCTCCCCGTCACCACGTCGTACTTCGCCGATGCCGTCTCTACCCGTATCGTTTGCACAGTGACTCCATGATAGAAGACCCGCACCCACGCGCTCGTTATATCTCGAATGGTCGCCAAATATACGGGTTGTCATCCTGAGCGAGTCGCCGCGGCGACGAGTCGAAGGATCTGCGGTTGCTTTTCGTCTTGTATCGGATCACGGCTTACAGCCGCGCCTCAAACCGTCGCAATTCGATTGAAGGGTACGGGCTTTAGTCCATACCTAAAGTCCAACCAAAGGAGTCTGGGCTTTAGCCCCTGAGGTCGATTCCTTGTCGCCGCTATTCGATTTATCAAACCGGTGCTAGACTTTATCCCACCAACCCAGGAGCATCTCTATGCGCTGCGAGTGCGCGGTCTGAGCATGTCACCCCGGAAAATACTACAGGCACCAATGGAGTGCTCAAAATGGTTCAGCTTCTAAGCGCGTACTTAAATGCCCATCCCCGGGACCTAAAAAGACTGGGGGTTTTCGATGGCTACCTCGGAATTGATAATCCACTATTTGTCGATCCGAGACTCGTCGAAAGCTCGAACGCACCAGAATTTCAAGACGCAAGACAAGAGCTCGTCGGCCATTTTTCAAAAGTCATCAAGCTGCTAGGAGCATCCAAACTTCGCGGAGACATCGCCTGGAGAGCTGCCTACAATCTCCTACTGTTCCCGGAAGAGCGCGGTATATTCCTAGGCTACGCAGGGGCAGGCCAAGCTGGGAGAGGCATAGGCTCTGACCGCGCGGAGCAACTCGAGGAACGCGGAAAAGCGATCGTCGACTTGGGCGTAACCGATCCAGAGATGTTTGAGCTGATACCCCTATTTGAGGAGCACTTCGGGCCAGATCTCCTGAGCGATACGGCGATCTCAATCCTTAAGGGTCGATTTCTAGAATTCACTGAGAGAATCACGCGATCTCTCGGAATCAAAGCAGAGAGATTCCAAATTTGCCAGAGAGAATGGAGTCTGCCCGTCTCTCCCAAAGCGGGAAGTGCGCTCGTTCTCGTCCCAGAGGCAATGCTCAATACGCTGCCGATCGCAATGGACCGCAGCGAGATTAACGAGGTCGCGAAATTTAACGCTGAGGTTCGGGCGCAATGGAACGAGATTGTGATTGCTGCAGGAAAGAAAAATAGAAAGCCGTCAAAGGCAGAGATAAGGCATCTACTCCTCAGCGAACCAAAGAACCTACAAGATTTGATCAGCGTGTACAAGCGGGCAGGCGCAGCCGGCTACGACTTCAACAAGGACCTAGAGGGGCTATTGAGCTGGGACTTCGTAGGGCGCGCATCGGCCCAACAATTCCCTTTACATCTCAAAGTGAAGAAACCAACGAACATCGACGAATTGCGCGAAGTCGTCCATGGGATCATCAAGCAGTTCAAGAAAAATGTCGAGGAAAACAAGCTTTACACGTTCCTATACAAGCCAGACGGAAGACCGTATCACGAGGTATATGCCCAACGCCTCTTCTTCTCCGTCGCCGATGCGTACTGCGCGGCAAACGATGTCGCTGTTAGCCGCGAACCAAACGCCGGGAACGGCCCCGTGGATTTCAAGCTCAGCGTCGGCTATAAGGAACAGATCCTGGTTGAGGTCAAGAAGTCCGACAACCCGAACATAATTCATGGCTTCGAGTCCCAGCTGCCAGAATACGAAAAAAGCGAAGCCACATCCGAGTCGGTCTACCTGATTGTTCGAGTGAACGAGGGCGAAAACGCGTTCCAGAGCCTCTCCGCATTGCGAAAGAAAAAACTCGATGCGGGACTCACAGTGCCGGAGATCTTCTATATCGATGGAAGACCAAAGAAATCTGCATCGAAGATTTAGTGGACTGGGGTAGATCGAGCACGCTAGAAATCTCGTCCCTAGGGCAGGGGGCCTCCCCGCCTCACCCCGCCGCCCTCATCTCCTCCCGCACAATCCTCCGCAGCGTCTCCTCAAACTTCGGCGCTTTCCCTTCCACATGCTGCCGCAGAGCCTCATTGATCAGCGTCTGATACCCCATCGCCCCGCCCGAAGCACCGGCCTCCTTCAGAAAGTGGTCCACCAGGTCCTCATCCAGCCGGATCGTGATCCGCGTCTTGCCGCGCGGTTCCGGCTCCTTGGGCATTATCCGTCCCCGTTTTCCGCCGCTGAAATCGTATCGCTTCTTCATCGCGACATTATATGTACATTCTGTACATACAAACAAACCGCGCACCCCAGCCCTCGATTGTGGCGGGGTTTCTCGGGCCGCGAGCACCACGGGCAAAGCTGCGAAGCAGCTGGGATCGACGGGCCGGGGGTCGCCGAACCTGACCGAGCGGCCCGGGAAACCGGCCACCGCAGCCATTCCTCTGGACTGCACCCCCAAAGTGAGACAGATTGCATCTTGACAGTTTGCAGGGAGAGGAGAACTGCAAATGGGTCAAAAGTATCTGAAGTACAGCAAGGAGTTCCGGGAGTCGGCCCTTCGCCGC
>JBEKXX010000096.1:0-12796 GCA_049511595.1 Occallatibacter sp.
GAGCGCTTTCTGCGTCCCGCGCAGGCGCCGCGGTTGATCACCCCTCTGCCCGAGCGGCTGCGGCTGCTGGCGGAGACCGGGATCGACGCCGTGCTGGTGCTCGCCTTCAATGCTGCACTGGCCAATTTAACGCCGCGCGAATTTGCCGAGCGCATTCTGGTTTCGGCATTGGGCGTCCGCAGCGTCCACGAAGGACAGAACTTCCGCTTTGGGCGCGGCGCGGCAGCCGGAGTCGGGGAGCTGGCCGCAATGAGCGCGCAGATGGGTTTCGCCGTCCGCGTCCACCAGGCGGTGCGCGTGTGCGGGCTGGAGGTTTCCAGTTCGGCGGTTCGCTCGCTCGTTGGCGCGGGCGACGTGCGCCGCGCGCGATGGATCCTGGGCCGGCCGTTCACCGTACTTTCCACACGGGCTTCAGGGCGGGGCATCGGCACACGGCTGCTGGTGCCTACGGTCAATCTGGCGCCCTACGATGGGCTGTTGCCGGCCTTCGGCGTCTATGTCACGCGGCTCCGGGTGAACGGGCGGGCTTTCCAGGCAGTGACCAATGTAGGCAACCGGCCCACGTTCGGCGAGGAATCATTCGCCGTCGAGTCGCACATCCTGGACTCCGGACCGATCGAGATCGAGGAGCAAACGCCGCTCGAACTCGAGTTTCTCTTGCGCCTGCGAGGGGAGCGCGAGTGGGCTTCGCCGGAGGCGCTGAAGACACAGATCTTCAAGGACGTGGCGCGGGCAAAACGGTTTTTCCAGTTGGCGAGTCGCCTGCCTGGCGGCGCCTGAGGCGATTTTTCGGCCGCCGCGTGGCCGCGTTCGGCGCCCGCGCAAAGAAAGGCCGATTGACACGTTATGGCCACAGGGCTAGACTCTTCGTAGGTTTCTCCCCCGCCTGGAATTTCCAAGTTAATCGGATATTGTGATTGGGCCCCGTATCGCACACTTGAGGTGAGTCGAACCGGCGTCACATCGAGGTAATCGCGAAGGCGGCCTGCCGTCCCCGGGCGAGGTCCCCCTTATCATTGTGGCTCGAAGACAGAGGCGAATAGCCCTAAAGAAAGGTTGTGCCCTTGAATTCCCGAGAGATGACGGAAACCAGCGACGATGGCCGCGCCCCGAGGCCGAACGGCGACCGGGACAACATTCTTTCGGTTGCGGTAGTCGACTCGAATCTTGAGCGCCGCAACGCGGTCGCCAGCGTTGTATGCGGGCTGCGGACGACCGCCAGGTCGCCGCGGGTGACGACTCTGCCCGATGCCGCGGATTCTCACCTGATCACAAGACAAGGTTTTAACGTAGTCCTCGTGGCGGTGGACATAGATCAGGAAGCCGCCTTAAAGACGATCGAAGCGTTGTGCCGCACTGGCTTGGCCACGCCGATGGTGTACTCGCCGGTCACCGGCGACGACTTGCTGATCCGCTGCATGAGGGCAGGAGTGAGGGAGTTCCTGATCTACCCATTCGCGGCGGGCGTGGTCGAAGAAGCATTCAGCAGGGCGGAGAGCCGCGGTCTGCTGGCGGCGGATGCGAAAAAGCCTGCCGGCAGGTCGTTTGCCTTTCTAGGAGCGAAAGGCGGCTCCGGAGTGACCACGGCGGCGTGCAACTTTGCCATCTCAATGGCTCAGGAGTCGAAACAGAAGACCCTCCTGATTGACCTCGACCTGCCGCTTGGAGATGCGGCTCTCGGCCTGGGGATCGTGGGCGAGTTCTCCACGGACGATGCTTTGCGAAATCCTGGCCGGCTCGACTCCAGCTTTCTGAGAACCTTGGTGACCGAGCACAGTTCGGGACTGTTCGTGCTCGGTGCACCGGGTGAGTTTGTCCGCGCCGAGGTAGCCGTCGATGCAATCGATACCTTGATCGAGGTTGCTTGCAAGAGCTTCGACTTTGTCGTTGTCGATGCGGGTTCCAGATGGGAGTTGGCAGAGACGCGGTTGTTCGATATGGTGTCGACCATCTATCTCGTTACGCAGATCGGCATCGCTGAACTGCGCAACGCCAATCGCCTGATTACCGGCTGCCTTCAGCCATATGCCCACAAACTTGAAATCGTGTTGAACCGGTACAAGAACGAGATGTTTGGGATTGAGACCGAGGCGATTGAAAAAGCCCTGACACGGGAGGCCCAGTGGCGGATCCCCAACGATTTTCCGGCCGTTCGCGAAATGCAGAACACTGCCGTGCCGCTGGCGCTCAAGGAGTCGAACATCCAACGTGCGATCCGCATGATGGCCAGGATCGCTTCAGGGCTGCCTCCGGAACAGCAACACAAGAAAAGGTATGCTCACCTCGGAATGGCGTCAGGGACGTAAGGTGAATGCCGGTTTGACGGTAGCGTGCCGATCCGCAGGTCGGGGGAAAGTGAAGAACGGGCTCTAGCCTCCGTGGCCCGGTTTCGGGGCAGCCTGGTTCGCCGGCGTCAAATCCTCATCGCCGGGGAACTGCTCGCCGTCCTTGCCGGCAATGGCCGCGCGCATAAAGTCGATCCAGATGGGCAGCGCCGTTACCGCGCCTGTCTCCTTTTTGCCCAGCGATTCGCGGCTGTCGTAGCCCACCCACACGCCGCAGGTGACGGAAGGCGAAAAGCCCAGAAACCACGCATCGGTAAAGTCGCTGGTGGTGCCGGTCTTGCCGCCCAGCGGATGGTTCAACTGCGCAGCCGCGGCGCCGGTGCCGTGTTGAGTGACGCCGCGAAGCAGGGCCATCATGGTGCGCGCCGTCTGCTGGCCGATCACTTCGTCCACCGCGGGGGTTTCCCGCCACAACTCGATGCCGTCGGCGTTCGACACTTTGCGCACGAGCCGAGGCGCCACGCGGATGCCGTCGTTGGGAAAGACTGCGTAGGAGGCCACCTGCTCCTCAAGCGTGATCTCCACCGCGCCCAGGGCCACCGGCAGATAAGGTGGAATGTTCGACGTGACGCCGAAGCGGTGGGCCACGTCGATGACCTTGTGAATGCCCACGCGCGCGGCGAGCTTCAGTGCCGGAATGTTGCGCGACTCGGCGAAGGCGTTGGCGATGGTCATGGCCCCCCTGTAGTCGTTTTCGTAGTTGTGGGGCACGTAGTCGCCAAACCGGACCGGCCGGTCGAGAATGATGTCCGTAGGCTTGACGCCGTCCTCGACCGCCGCGGTGTACACGTAGGGCTTGAAGCTGGAGCCGGTCTGGCGCTCGGCCTGCGTGGCGCGGTTAAAGACCGAGAGCGCGTAGTCGCGGCCGCCCACCATGGCCAGCACGTCGCCGCTGGCGTTGTCGATGGCCAGCAGCGCGCCCTGCGCTCCGGAGTCCTGCTCCAGCGAACCGCGGCGTGCGCCGCTTTCAGTGGCGGCGGTCAGACGCACATAGAGGATGTCGCCGGGCTTAACTAACGCATCACCGTAGCGCACGCCCGTCCATTGCCAGTCGGAGGGCAAAAGAAAGATCTCCGAGCCCTGCCGATCGGGCGGCCCGATGCGCGCATCGATTTCAAGAGGTAGCGCGCGCGTGACCAGCGCATGTACGTAGTCGCCAGGGCCGGACTGCACCGCCCAGTCGGTGTGCCGGTAGGAGTCGGGCGTAGCGCCACTGGCGAAAATGTTCTCCAGGTTGCCGCGCCATCCGTGCCGCCGCTCATAAGCTGCAACGCCCTCTACCACCGCGCGATTGGCCGCCTGCTGCAAATCCAGATCGAGCGTGGTGTCCACGCGCAGCCCGGCCTCGTGCACTTCCTCGCTGCCGAAGTGTTTCTCCAGCTCGCGCCGCACCTCCTCCTGGAACCACGGCGCCACCGAACCCTCGGGGGGCGCGAGGCGCAGCCCCAGCGGAGCGTTGCGCGCCTCTTCGGCTTGCGCGTGCGGTATCGCGCCGTCCGACTCCATCTCGCTGAGCACAAGATTGCGGCGGCGGAGCGCGCGCTCGGGGTTGAGGATGGGCGAAAACGCCACCGGCCCCTTGGGGAGCCCGGCAAGGAGCGCCGCTTCGGTCAGAGTCAGATCCCTGGCGTGCTTGGAAAAGAAATACTCCGACGCGGCTTCGAATCCGTAATTCCCGCTGCCCAGGTAGATCTGGTTGCCGTAGAGCGTGAAGATCTGCTGCTTGGTGAAGGTGCGCTCGATCTGGATGGCGAGGTAAGCCTCCTGCACCTTGCGCATCGCGGTGCGGTCGGAGGAGAGAAACAGATTGCGCGCCAGTTGCATGGTCAGCGTGGAAGCGCCTTGCGCGCGCCCGCGGCTGCGGATGTCGTGCCAAGCCGCTCCGGCCACGCGAAAGACGTTGATGCCCCAGTGCGACTCGAAGTTTTTGTCTTCGATCGAGATCACGGCCTGGCGCAGAACGGGTGCAAATCCGTCGTACCCCACCACCACCCGCCGCTCCAGCGCGAACGAGCCGATGATGCGGCCCTTGCGGTCATAGAGGTCGGTCATGGTGGAAGGGCGGTATTGCTCCAGGTCCTGGATCTGCGGCAGATTGGCGGAGTAGACCAGCGTCAATCCGGCCAGCGAGCCGGTAACAGCCGCCAGCAGGATCAGCGCCGCAATGGCGGAGCGGCCGGCCAGCTTGCGGCGGCGATGCTCGGGCAGCTGCGGAGCGGCGGAGCGGCGCACCCGCTTTGAGACGCGTGGTTCAAGAGGCTGATTGGTGGTGGCAGCCAAGGCAGATCCGGCCTCGCGGGCACACCTTCCACCAGCGAGACGGAGGAGTGCCTCTCTATAAGGCTAGCACTGGATCGATGGGCAAATACTCCGCTCGCGCCGAGTCCGCACCAAGCCATACAGGAGCGGGAAGCACGCTCCAATGACAAGGGCGGCTTCGTGCAGGCAGGCTGCCGGTTAGCTGTTCTTCGCTTTTAAGAGCGACAGCGCCTTATTGAGTTGCTCATCGCCACTGGATGGAGGCATGGGCTCGCCATCGTCCTCGGGAGAAGCCACCACGACGTTCGGCGTGACTGCGTCGTCCTGAATCTTCTTTCCGTTGGGATCCTCGTATTTCGCTACGGTCAGCATCAGGGCCGCGCCATCGGGCAGGTCGATCGTTTTCTGCACCGTGCCTTCGCCGAAGGTGCGCTCGCCCACCACGTCGCCGCGCTTCAGGTCTTCAATCGCTGCCGCGGTCAGCTCGGGCGCGCCGTAGGTGCCGCGGTTCACGAGCACCGCGACGGGCGCATCGGTCAGCCACTGTGCGGGATCGGCGTTAAAGGTTTGCAGCGGAACCTTCTGGCCTTCCAGCGACGCCAGGGTCCCGTGTTTGATGAAAAAGTTGGCTAAGCGCAGTCCCTGACGGGGGTCGTCGCCCGTGGTGTCGCGGAGGTCAAGAAGGATCTTGCGCCCTTTTCCGGCGGCTTTGATCCTGGCGGCAATGTCGTCCAAGCGGGCCGCAGTCAGAACGCCCGGCTTCAGATAAAGGATGGTCGCGTCTTCGTAGAACTGCTCGCCCAGCGGCGGGGTGGCAAACACGGTGCGCGTGAGCGCGATCTTGTCGGGATCGGGTTTGAAAGGCCGCACCACCGAAAGGTTGACCGTGGTTCCCGGCTTGCCGGTGAGCATGAAGCGAATGATGGCCAGCGGCAGATCGTGGGTTGACTGGCCCTCGATCAGATCGATCACGTCGCCGTCGCGCAAGTGCGCCTGGCCGGCTGGCGAGCCGGGCAGCACGTTGACCACCGTGGCGTACCCGAAGCGCTTTGAGATCGTTAACCCCACCTGCGCATTGTCGGTAGCGGGCCGGTCCTTATAAATCCTGTACTCGTCCGCCGTAAGATAGCTGGAATCGGGATCGAGTGAGTCGAGAAGGCCGTGCAGCGCGCCGTTGGTCACGTTGCTCATATTGGGCTCGGTCACGTAGTCGTTTTGGACCTTGCGCAGAACCTCGGCGTAGACGCGCATCTGCTTGTAGGCGGCGTCCTGTTCGTCGCCGGCATGCACGCTGAGCCATCCGACCTCGCCCAGAACGTAACCCAGGCCGAGCGCGGCGAAGATCGCCACGGAGATCGCAAACACGAAGCGTTGAAAAAATCGGGACACACACACCACCCACGCAGCCTCAAGGGGAAGACGGCCGCTCATACTCTATAGACGCAATGATACCCCAAGCAGCGCTCGCAACTTTCCGGAACTGCGAAGGCGCCTGTAATCAGCAGGCTGGCGCGGCGTTGCGAACCGCTCCGGGTAATCAGCCAGGGAAGATGAAGCCGATCGTCAACCGGTTGCCTCCGGTGAGCCGCTCATAGGCGAGGCTTCCGGCGAACTTTCTCAGCAGGCGGATGCCCTGCCCTCCGGGCCGTAGCCGATCGATAGACGACGGAGTAGGCGTTTCTTCGGCCGCCGAGGACGCGAGGGGGTCAAATGGCGGAGCCTGATCTTCGATAGTGAACACGAGCCGATGCCTTCCAGCCGGAGCGCATTCCACCGTGATCGAGTGGTTCGGCTGCCCGCCGTACCCATGGCGAATGACGTTCGAGAGCGCTTCTTCCAGGCAGAGATGTATTGCGAACCGCGTGTCCGCGGGGACTGCGTATTCGGCGGCCAGCGCTTCGACCCACGGCCAAAGCCGCGCCAGCTCATCGAGCTCGCTTTGCAAGCTCAACCGTGGCGCGGGCTTGACGATGTTTTCTGCGGGCATGGTTGCCGCCTGACAACAGTTTGGCTTACTGCAATGCAGCCAGTGCGGCAGCCAGATCGTGGTGAATCGGCAGCAGGGAATCGATGCCGCTGGTTTTCAGAACCGATGCCACCATCTCCGTGGGCGCAAAAAGCACAACCTTGCCGCCACGGCCGTGCACGGCCCGAGCGGGAATCACAATGGATCGCAATCCCATCGAACCCAGGAACGAGACGTTTTGCAAGTCGATCAGCAACTTCTTTGCGCTGCCCGCAATCAGGTTCATCTTCAGATCCACTGCCGCGGCTCCGGCGATGTCCATACGCCCGTCCAGGCCGACTCTGGTGACGCCGCCGTCCATTTCTTCGGTGGAGATTTCCATTGCGTTCTTCCTTTTTCTGTTGCCAACTGCCGGGGAATCTTTTGTTCCCGCAGCGGACGCGCCCACGTTCGGCGCTGCCATTGCGGGCTAGCGTGATGGTACCCGCCGAATGTGACAATTCTGTTACAACCGCGACGATTCAGAAGAGCGGGGTGGAGAACGAGAGAAACATCTGAGCATCCCTGCTGATGGGCAGTGTAATCTTCGACAGCGGATTCCCCTTTTCGGTCAACTGAATCTTGAGGGTCTTGCGTTTTTTTGCTTTGAAATCCTCGCTGGCGATATTCGAGTCCCACTCCTGGCCGCCGCTCTTAAAGGTGACGCGAAATTGCTGCACGCCCGGCGGAACATACAGGTTATTGAGGTCGGTTTTATCGCCTGTGATGAAGTGCAGATAGGGTTGTCTGTCCATCTCCACGGTGAAGGGCAGGCCACTGGGAAATTTGGCCAGCTCGATCTTCAGCTTGGCGTTGGTGTTGGGATCGGCCTTCCTGGGATCGAACGCCGCGGTTGACGCGGGCGCAGGAGGCTGAGACTTGGCCGTAGCGGGAGGCGCTGGCGCTGGATTGGCGGCCGGTGAAGGCGCTGCCGCGGCCACCGGCGGCGGTAAAGAGGGAGTTGTCTTCGCCGCTGAGGATTTGGCTGCGGAGGGTTTGGCGGCATGGGGCGCTGGCGCGGTGGCCTGGGAGTTGCTCGGATTGGCCGCGGTAGAAAGCGTGGGAGTTTGACCGGCCGGTTCGGGAGCCACTGCCGGAGATCCCTGTTGTGGCTGCGGCGCCTGCGGTGCGGCAGGCTGCGCCGCCGGAACCGCGGCGGCCTGCTGCTGCGGAGCCGCCTGCTTGCGATGCTGCAGCCAGAACCAACCGCCCGCCGCGGCCACCCCAATCGCCGCAACCGAAAGCAGTACCACGGCAAACGCGGTCTCAAACCGCACCGCTTTGCCTTGCTTTTTTGCTGCCGGTTTAGGCGGAGGTTGCGAAGTTGACTTCGTGGCCGCCTGGCCGGCCTGTGGCGCCCGCTGAACGTTTGAAGCGCTGGCCGCCGGCCCCAGCGTGACGTCCGATCCACCCACAGCAGCCGCGGTCGCCTCGGCGTGCATCGCCGACGCTCCAGCATTCGCGCGCATCGCCGCCAGATCCTGCGCCAGTTCGTCGCCTGTTTGATACCGCTCAGCCGGGCTCTTGGCCAGGCACTTCAGGATCACCGCTTCAAGCCGCGCCGGAATCGCAGGGTTGAGTTTCGCCGGCGGAATCGGTTCGGTGTAGACGACCTTGTAGGAGACGGCCGTCATGGTTTCGCCGGGGAAGGGCTGCTCGCCGGTGGCCAGCGAATAAAGAATCACGCCCAGCGAAAAAAGATCGGCGCGGCCATCGATGGGCGCGCCCGTGAACTGCTCGGGCGGCATGAAGGAGGGCGTTCCCAGCAACTGGCCGGTGGTTGTGATCTCGCTGGCCGCGAGCTTGGCGATGCCGAAGTCAGTGATGCGCGGTCGCTCGGCTCCATACACCTCGCGCGAGGTCATCAGAATATTCGCGGGCTTGATGTCGCGGTGGATCACGCCCTGCCGATGCGCATAACCCAGCGCCTCGGCAATCTGCTGGCCGATCTCGCTCACCCGGTCGAGCGTATACCGCTCGCCTTTCTTGATGACGTCGGCCAGCGTTCTGCCGTCGACGAACTCCATCACCAGAAAAGGCGCACCCTCGTGCTCGCCCACATCGAAGACCGGCACGATTCCGGGATGCGCCAGAACTCCGGATGCGCGCGCCTCGCGGTAGAATCGCGCGCGATACTCCTCGGCTTGCGCGCCTTCCAGCGCCGTGGAATGGATGGTCTTGAGAGCCACGAGGCGGCCTACCGCAGGGTCGCGCGCCTTGAAGACGCTGCCCATCGCGCCCCGGCCCAGCTCCTCGACAATCTCATACCGTCCAATCACTTTGGGGACGTTCATGGTGTGGATTGTATCAACCCCACGCGGACTGTTTCCGCGAGCGATCGCCTGCAAAATCGGGCGCTTGCTGCGGCCTTCAACCCGACGGCCGTGAAAGTCAGAGCAGATTCTTATGCCGGCTTGCGGTAGCGCACCACCAGCAGCGTCAGGTCATCCGACTGGGGAGCTCCCTTGGTGAAGTCCCGCACCGCATCGAGAATCGCCTGTTGCAGCTCTTCCACGGAAGCACCGTTCCGGCCGGCGAGAACCTCACTCAAGCCCGAAACCTCGAACAACTCATGGAGCGGGTTTTCCGCCTCCGTCACGCCATCGCTGAAGAGCACCAGCGTATCTTCCGGCTCAAGCTGCAGCCGCGCCGACGTGTACTCCGCCTCGGGAATCAAGCCTACGGGGAACGACCCCTCCGTGTAGAGTTCGCTCACTTTGCCCTGCCGCAGCAGCAGCGGCGATGGATGCCCGGCCTTGATGTACTCGAGCATACCGTCGCGGCCCAGCAGTCCGATGAACATCGTCGCGTAGCGGCCGACCTCCGCGTGACGGCATAGGAAACGATTGATGTGGTTGAACACCTTCACGGGATCCGCGCCCATGGTCATGCCCGACAACGCGCCCTGAAGCATCGTGGTCAGCAGCGCCGCGCCCAGCCCTTTGCCGCTCACATCCGCAATCAGGATCGCCGTCCGGTCTTCGCCCACCGGAACCACGTCGAAGTAATCGCCGCCCACCTCATGGCATGGAAAGTGCAAGCCGGTAACGGCGAGATGGGGAAGGTCGTTCAATCCATGAGGCAGCAGCGCCTGCTGAATGGTGCGTGCGATGGACAGCTCCTGCTCCAGCCGCTGGCGTTCGCGCTCCCGCTCCACTAGCCGAGCGTTATCCATAATGCTGGCGGCCTGTGCTCCAAGCGCGTCGAGAATCTGCCGGTCGAGCGCCGAGAACGCCGCAATGTGCCGCGAGTCGAGATAGATCATGCCCAGCAACTGGCCGCGCTCGTGCTCGGCGCCCGTGTCGGCCGTCGAGCGCGATGTGGCATACAGCGGAATCGCAACCACCGCGCGCAAACCCTGCACCACGATGCTCTCCGCCGCCTTCAGGTCCAGGCCGGCCAGGTTCAGGTCCTCAGTAATCACGCTCGATTGCCGGTCGATCGCCTGGTGGATCGCCGTCTGGCTGGGGTTCAGCGTCTCCGGCGGCAGGCTGTCGCCCTTGTTGCCGCGCGCCAGGCGCACGCGCAATGTGCCCGCCGCGTCGGGCTCAATCAGTAGCCCGCGGTCGGCGTGCGTGACCGAGATCGCATGGTCCAGCATCGTGCCCAGCACGGACTCCAGAGGAAGCTGGGAGTGCAGCAGCGACGTTGCCTCCAGCAGCAGATTCAGCCTGCTCAGGCCGCCGGACGACGCCGTGCCGGTGAAATCGGAAAGGGTGCCGATGCGCGTCAGAAGGTTGGCCACCGACTCCTGCGGCGCGGGTGAAGCGACAGCCGATGCCGCATGGAACACGATCTGGTAACTGTCATCGATGCCGAAGGTGATTACGTCGCCGTCGCGCAGCGCCTTCTGCCGCACCTTCACGCCGTTCACGAACAATCCGTAGCGATTGCCGCGGTCTTCCAGCCTGTAGCCTGAACCATCGGCGACAATCGCGGCGCAGCGCCGGGAGACGCGCCCATCGGAAAGCTGCAAGGCATTGTCGCCCTCGCCGCCTCTGCCGATGTTGAATGGAAACTGCGTGACGGGGACCTGCTCCCGCGAGCCGTCGGGCGCGATCACTTCGAGCACGGTTTCCGATTGCGGGGAATGTTGGTTCATGGCATCCAACGTGCGCAAATTCTAACATGCAGCATCGACGTGACTTGATACCAAAAAGCAGGGCGGCGCGGGTGGCCGCGCCCGTCAGCACGTGCGAGCGATAAGCGAGCGGCTGCCCCACGCAGTGGTTTGGTGGCGGAGAGCGGGATCGAACTTGAGCCGTGTTGCGGGCGTCTGAGCCCGCAGGCGAAATCCCGAGTCCGCCGCGGCGGGCGAAGAACCCAGACTGTAAAGAGAACTTGGCAGTAGTGGTGGCGGAGGGCGGGATCGAACCGCCGACCTACGGGTTATGAATCCGTCGCTCTCACCATCTGAGCTACTCCGCCGGGAAGGGCCGCTGCCGCGCCCAATTTCGATGATACGGGCGCTGGGATTTGAGGTCAAACCCCCGAAAGTTGCGCTTCCTGCGACAATTTCCTTGTACGTCTCGCATCCCTGGGGAAAACTCCTATGTCCTTGCTCCTGCATATCGACTCCAGCCCCCGCGCCACATCGGTTTCAAGCAGGCTTGCCGCTGCTTTCGTCGCAAAGTGGAGGCAGCAACACCCCGCGGACACGGTGGTGCATCACAATACCTCGCACGAAAACATTCCCTATCTCAGCGAAGCTGCCGTCGATGCGTTCTTTACTCCGGCCGCCGGGTTGACTGCGGGACAAAAGCGCGTTCTGGCAACCTCCGACCGCCTCGTGGACGAGCTCCTCGCCGCCGATGTCCTCGTTCTCGGCGTGCCTATGTGGAACCTGTCGATTCCCGCCTCGCTTAAAGCCTGGATCGACCTGGTCGTGCGCGAAGGGCGTACCTTTGCGTTCACGCCACAGGGCGTGGCCCCGCTCGTGCCGCCCGGCAAGAAAGTTTTTGTATTCTCGACGCGCGGAGGCGCCTATCCAGCGGGAACCCCGTTCCACTCCCTCGATCATCAGGAGCCGTACCTGCGCACGATCCTCGGCATCCTCGGCCTCGCCGAGATCGAATTCATCCACGCCGAGCATCAGAGCGAAGGCCCCGGCGCCGCGGCCGAAGGACTGGCCCGCGCCGAACGCGCCCTGTCTGCGCTGGCCGCGTGAACTCGCCGCCTGACTCCACAGACCGCAGGCTTCGCCGTTATGTACACTCGTCTGCATGAGCTCCCTGCGCATCGCAGCCGTCATTCCCGCGCGGCTCCATTCCACCCGCATGTCGCGCAAGGTGCTGCGCCCTATCGCCGGCCGGCCCATGGTGGAGTGGGTGTGGCGCGCCGCGCAGACGAGCGGCCTTATGGACCCCGTGGTGGTCGCCACCGATGCAGACGAAGTGGCCGAGGCCTGCCGCGCGCGCTCCATTCCCGTAGTAATCACCTCGCCTGCGTGCCCCAGCGGCAGCGACCGGGTGAGGGAAGTGGCCCGCCAGATCGACGCCGACATCTACGTCAACATTCAAGGCGACGAGCCCACCCTCACGCCCGATTTCTTTCCCCCGCTGCTCGATCTCTTCTCGCGGCCAGAGGTCGAAGTCACTACGCTCGCCGTCCGCTGCCCGCCTGAAGAGATCGCCAACCCCAACGCCGTCAAGGTGGTTACCGCGCTCGACGGCCGCGCGCTCTACTTCTCCCGCGCCTCGATCCCCTTTGACCGCGACGCGGCGGGCTTCACCGGCTACCGCAAGCACCTCGGCATCTACGCCTACCGCAGGGCCGCTCTGGAGCGGTTCGCCGCCCTTCCGCCCTCGCCGCTTGAACAGCTTGAGCGCCTGGAACAGTTGCGCCTGCTGGAAAACGGCATCGCGATTTATGTGGCCGGCGCGCCGAGAGACACCATCGGCGTCGACACCGAAGAAGACTTAGCCCGCGCCGAAGCCCTTCTGAGTCAACCGTCGCTTCGTGCCTGTTCTCGCTCAGGTTCAACCTGAGTCCGTGCGGTAGTATGCTACTTCGTCAGGAGGAATACTCATGAAGCGCAGATATGAGCCGAAGCATTGTCAGGCAAACGACGGGTTAACGCGCCGCAGATTCCTCCAGACTTCCACCACCGCGCTGGCCGGCGCGACGCTCCTCCCGTCGTTGGCATTGGCCGAATCGCAGTCGGCCGACGCCGCGCTGCCGGCCGGCA